>NZ_JAKFGB010000012.1:0-349108 GCF_022267515.1 Rubinisphaera margarita
CGTGAGCGATTCGCCGTGCGATAAAGAACAGCACCGCACGGAGCCGGTGCAACACCGCGTGCGACCACCCTGGCTGTTAGAAGAACGTCTGGAATTGTTGGGTTCGGATTCTTAGCAACCCACTTCCGGCTGGGCGGAGAAGTTGGAGCCGCTCGGACTTCGTCGTCCGGATATTCTTCGGTAGCCGAGCCCGGAGGATCTCGTTCTCCTTCTTCAGATAGGCGACGTGTCGGACCTGTTCCTGCTGGGTGAGGGAGGCCAGCATCACCAACAGCGGATGCAGCGTGCGTCGCATGGCGATTGTCCTTTGAGTTCAGTGTCAAAGGAGCTTCCCTGCAGGTAGCGAAGAATATTTGCACCCCGGACGTCAGCCGGTGCACGACGAGTTTATCGAGTGGAGCAGGGGACCGGGATCGGGGTTCCTGCCAGGCCGGATTGCGCTCTTAGAAATACGCGCGCGTCATTCTGAGAGTCTCGAAAATACGCGCAGCCCTTGATTTCTGTTAACCAGCCAGTTGTGAGTTCGTATCCGTCAGGTTCGGTTTTTGGGGGACCATTCGAGACGCGTTTGCCGTAAGTCGTTGCCAGTACTTTAGTACAAACTTTTGGGACGGCGCGTAGGGTTCGTAACTCCGTCTTGAAAGGGGAGCTTTTGACAGTCTGTACACGCCGAAACCCTCAGTCACGCTTTTGTGGCTGAGGGTTTTGTCGTTGCCGCTTGCATAAGAAGCATGATTGGTTGAGTCCGGGTGGGTGGTTAAGGTGGTATTCACTCCGGGGACGACGGCGAAGTAAGAGTTCTCGCAAGAAATTGTGACCGCCGGGGGTTCTCGCGGAATAGACAAAAGAGCAGAGACGGAAAACGTCTCCCCGGGCCGGTTGTATGCCCCAGGAATCTGGCTCCACCATTTGACTTGAACTCACATTCTTCATGCCGCCACCACAGGACGACACCCGCTTCATTGAAGCGTTGACGCGCCACCAGCCCGCACTGGAGGCGTTCTGCCACGCGAATCTTGCCAATCGAGAGGATGCGCGCGAGGTGCTGCAGTCGACTTGCGTGAAGTTGTGGCAAAAGGCGGCGGACTGGGATCCGGATACGGAATTCTTGCCGTGGGCGTTCACCGTGGCGCGATTCACGCTCCTTTCGCATTACCGGGACCAGAAACGCGATCGCTTGGTTTTCGATGAAGATGTGATCCAGGCAATGGCGGGCGAAATCGAGCAGGTCGCAACCGCATTTGATAAGCGGCGCGAGGCGCTCGCGAAGTGCATGAAGAAACTCGATCAAAGGCAGAGGGCTTTGCTCCATGACCACTACACCGTCAGTCAGAGTTTGCGGGAGATCGCCGAAGCCTCGGGGCGGAGCCTGAGTGCGGTGAAAATGACCTTGCTGCGAATTCGTCAGCAACTCAGTGCGTGTATTGAACGCGAGATGAGGACCAATCCGTGATGGAAGAACAACTTCTTAACTTGCTTCAGAAAGTCCGCGATGAGGCCGACGAAGCTGCGCGAACCGAACTCAACGAACTGCTCCGGAATGTTCCAGAAGCTCGAACGATCATGGCCCGGACACTGGTCGATGAACAGGCCCTGGTCGGTCACCTGCGCGATGAGTCAATCGTTTCCATTCTCGATGCGGAGGGAGAAGTCGCCAAAAGCGGGCCGCCAGCGAGGCCTGCGACGCGTCTTTGGACCTGGCCGCAGCAGATCGCTATTGCTCTGGTTGCGGGAGCGTTTGTTGGTCTGCTGGGAGTCGGGGTAGTCCGGGCCGTGAACTCGCCGCAATCACAAGCAAGAGCACTTCACGTTGCGAACGGCGATTTTGAGGCGTTTTCCGGTCCGGTTGAAATCGGTTTTCCGTCTCAATTCGGCAGGTGGGGAGGGAATCCAGCCGAGGTGATTGAAGACCCCGATGGAAACCGAGTGTTGCGTTTTCTGAAAACGGGAAATGTCAATGGTGATCCCGACGACTTCGCCTCGAACTGTTCGGTTTTTCAGTTAATCGATCTGTCGTCCCTCCGGCAGCAGTGGGAAGCGACAGTTCCTGAGATGCAGGTCACTCTCAACCTCTCAGCCCGCTTCCGCCGAAAGCCCGCTCCGACCGATGCCGAGTTGCCGAAACTCGTGGGAAGTTGCCGCATCTACCTGTTCGAAGCTGAGCCCGAGGCGATCAGTCAAGGATGGCCTCGTATCGTTAGCGAGGACGGAGTCGGATATGGCAAGAAGGTGATCGAGCTCGCGCCGGGAGAAGAGCCAGCAACGATTACCGCATCCTGCCTTCTGGATTCGGACGCGACTGTTGCACTCATTGTCGTTGCAGCAGGCACCCGCTCTCATGCGGCTCCCATCGAACTGGGGGGCTATTTCGTCGATGATGTTAAGCTCACGGCGATCAGGCAGCCGACTCTGCCAGTCCACTTTGTGAAGTAACTCATTTCCCTGACCAATTACCAAAGTTCAAAATGATGAAAACCAACCTGGACCGCCGTCACGTTCTTCGCGGAGTGGGAGCTCTGATCGCTTTGCCTGCGCTGGAATCGATCGGCTTCCGCCGCTTTGCTTCGGCTGCAGACAGAACGCCCGCGAAGCCGTCCAAACGCTGCGTGTTTCTCAGCCTCGGCTTCGGCGTGACCAAAGAGACCTGGTTTCCTGACGTCACTCAAACGGGAGCCGACTATGAGCTTTCCGAAGGCCTCGCTCCGCTGGCCCGTCACCAGACCGATATCACTGTCGTGCAAGGTTGCGCGAATCAATACACCAACGAAGCTCACTGGGGCAGCACCTTCTGGCTCACTGGAGCCAATCGCTATTCCGTGCCCGGCCAGAATATGGCGAACAGTATCTCAGCCGATCAGGTCGTCGCGCAGCATCTGGGGCAGGACACCCGCTTTTCGTCGATCCAGCTCAACGCCGCCAGTCTTGAGGGGCACGGACCCGGCCTCTCGCTGGCTTGGGATCAGCGGGGCAAGCCCGTCGCCGGCCAGAACGACCCGGTTCAGGTTTTCCACAAGCTCTTCTCGCCGGATGACATGCCGCTGGAACAACGACAGGCCGCCATTGCCGAGAACCGCAGCGTCCTGGACGCTGTCCTGACCCAGGCCAGACGCGTGCAGCGCGGCCTCTCCAGAACCGACACGGACAAGCTCGACGAATACTTTCAGGGCATCCGCGACATTGAGACGCGTCTTAAAAAGGACGAAGCCTGGCTGGACATCCCCAAGGCGAAGCCTCCCCTCGACGAGCCCGAACCCGGTCTGAAGGGGAAGGCCGAGATCGAGATCATGCAGGATCTGATCGTGGCCGCGTTGCAGACGGACAGCACCCGCACACTGAGCTATCGCATGCCCGGTCAAAGCCTCCTGCAAAGTCTCGATCTCAAACCGAGCGCTCACAACGTGAGCCATTACTCACCCGGCGACCGCATGGAAGCCTCGAAGGTCCGCGACAAGGCCCACAGCGAATTGCTGGCCCGGCTGATCGACAAGCTCAAGGCGACGAAGGAAGCCGATGGATCGAGCCTCTTCGACCATACCGCCGTGGCCTGGGGATCGAACATCAGCTCCATCCACTACCTGACCAATTGCCCGACCATCCTCACCGGCGGCGGAGCCAATCTGAAACTGGGGCAGCATCTCGTCCTGCCGAAGGACACACCGCTGTGCAACGTGTGGCTGACCATGCTGCAGGGACTCGGCATCGACGCTGAACGACACGGCGACAGCACGGGCGTTGTGAAGGAACTGCAGGCTTAAGATTTTTGCGTCCTCTGCGGATACGCAGGTCGTTGTGCCGTAGAAAGATGAATCCTCATTAACTCCAGGGCGACAGGCGGAATTATGAAAAGACGTACCTTGCTTCAAGGAGCTGGCGTTGCCTTGCTTCTTCCCTGCATGGAGAGTCTGGGGCAAGTCAGCGAGAGGGATTCGCCGCGACGCCTGCTCACGATTGTTAATCACCTCAGCTTCTATCAGCCCGAGTTGATCCCGCAGACGAACGGCACATTCGAGAAAACGCCGTCCTTGCTGGACGAGTTATCCGAACACTTTGATCATCTGAAGGTTTTCAGCGGGCTGAACAACCCAGCCGTGCAAAACGGGTTCGGGCACACGCCTTGCGTGGGCATTCTCTCCGGTTACTTCAACAAGCTGCACCGCAAGAACCGGCTATCGATTGACCAGGCAGTCGCCGATCTGATTGGGGCCGACACGCGTTTCAAGTCGCTGGTCTTTCAGGCAGGTGAGAATCTGAACTTTTCCCAGATCTCCTGGGACAAGCACGGATTGCCGGTTAAACAGATCGATTCGCCTCACAAGATTTTCAACCTGCTCTTCCAGGTCGACGAAAACGAGAAGACGCAGCAGCAAGTTCTCGCTGAAGACCGCAGCATTCTCGATGCGGTCCTCGTCCAGGCCCGGTCCATGGAGAAGCGTCTCAATGCCACCGACCGGGCGAAGATGGACGAGTATCTCACCTCCGTCCGCGAAGTGGAGCAGACCGTGAAGCGTCGCGCCTACTGGGCCGACCGCTCCAAGCCGCAAACCGACTACGAACTCGAGGACTTCAACCGCAAGTCGGTCGACGACTACGTCGGCACCTTGCTGGATCTGGCCGTCCTGGCATTGGAAACCGATTCGACGCATGCGGTCACGGTTCAGATTCCGTTCTGGGAAGGCTTCAAGGAGCCGGACCTCACCGGTAACTACCACGACCTTTCCCACCACGGCCAGAAGCCGGAGAAGATCGAGAAGCTGCTTATGTTGGAGCACGCAATCCTCAAGCGGATCAATGCCTCGCTCAGCACGATGAAGGAACGCACTGTCGGGAACAGTTCACTGTTCGATCAGACGACCACGCTCATCACCGCCTCCATGGGCAGTGCCAACTCTCACAATTTCGACGACCTGCCGGCCTTAGTGTTTGACAGCCGGATGAAGACCGCCGGCCATTGGCAGAAAAAGGACGCCCCGATGAGCAACCTGTACCTCGGGCTGCTCCAACTGTTCGGAGGCGAACACGACCGTTTCGGTGAAAGCACTGGAGCCTTCGAGGTGCTGTCATGATGCGGCTGCTCCCGACCATGCTGTTCGTGAGTTTTCTCTTGCCGGGGACTCTTTTCGCAAAGACAAAACCAGAGCAGTTCTTTGCCCAGAACTGCGTCAAGTGCCATGGACCTGAAGAACAAAATGGCCAGGTCCGTCTGGACATCCCGGTGGAGACGCTGTTCGCCAATGAAGAGTTGCTGGAGAGAATTGCTGCTGTGCTTGAGGCGGACGAAATGCCGCCGGAAGAGTCGCCGCAACCTAAACCCGAAGCAGTCGCTGAGATCATGGATTTGCTGCAAAAGCGTATTCTCGCTCAGCGCCCGACCAATCCACTGAAGCGACTCACTCACGCTGAGTACACCAACACGATACGTGATCTCTTCGGCGTGGACTTTGATTTCACCGGTTTACTGCCGCCCGATCACGTGGAACGCGGCTTCGACAAGTTTGGCGAAGCCCACCTGATGTCACCGCATCAGGTCATGGCCTACCTCAAGACCGCACGCTTCATCGCCGAGCGGGTGTTGCCGGACGCCAAACCCAAGACGAGGACGTGGGAATTCGATGTGCGACATTTCCACGGCAGCAAAAACTTTGCAACCGGCGGGGGTGGGGATTACCGCGACGGGGATGACTATGTTCTTACGGGCTTTCGTCCTTACCGAAGCAATCTGCATTTCTCCATCGATCCGGAGGCGCACGATCAATTCGTGATTCCCGCTTTTGGGGTGTACCGGCTCGAAGTGAAGGCGCATTCGGAGAAATCGAAGGAAGGCGAGGTCATCGGGATCAATCTTGGTGACGGGCGTCACCCGACCAGCTTTCAGATGATCCGCCGGATCCCCATGCCGCGTGGCTCAAAAGGTTTTACGACCGAGCTCACCCTCAAAGCGGGCGACATGCTGGCCTTCACCTTCGATAGCGCCCGCGTGCCGGGCAGGAGCCTTGCAAAGAAACCGCACGATGGTCCCGCCATGCGGTTCTCCCATATGAAGGTGACCGGCCCGTTGACTGAGCAATGGCCAACCGCCGCGATGAAGGCCATTCTCCCAAAGCCGAACATGAAGCCGGCGGAGCTGGTCGATCATATTGCGTTGTTTCTCACGCAGCGGCCGCTGGTGGAGGAGGAGCGGAAAGCTTTCGTCGAGATCGCGCGAACCCAGGAGAAGTCGGGCGCATCGATGACCGCCACCGCCCGCAGCGTGCTGATCGCGCTGTTGACCTCTCCACACTTCATCTACAAGTCCGAGTCGTCTGAATTAACCGACGTGGAACGGGCTCACCGTCTGTCGTACTTCCTCTGGAACTCTGCCCCTGATGCCGAACTTCTCAGCGCTGCCAAGTCCGGAGCCCTGCGCACGGATCCATCCGCCCAGGTGGAGCGGATGCTCAAGGACGCCAGGGCGGGACGATTCATTGACGACTTTACCCGCCAGTGGCTGCAGCTCGACAAGGTGGACGACTTCGGGCCGGACGTCCGTGTGTTCAAGAATGTGCGCCGCATGACGGTCGATTCCATGAGCCGCGAAGGCCGCGAGCTTTTCCGCTACCTGCTCGAGAACGACCTGAGCATGGAACACTTCATCGACTCGGATTTCGTCATGGTCAATGACCGCCTGGCTCGCTTCTACGGCTTGCCCGCCGTCGAGGGTGATGACTTCGTGCCGGTCAAACTTCCTGAGGAAAGCGAACGTGGTGGGCTCGTGGCTCAGGCCGGTTTCCTCAAGCTCACCTCCACCGATTTCGCCACATCACCGATCCATCGGGGCTCGTGGATTCTCAAGAATCTCTACAACGAACGCATCGAACCGCCCGCTGACGTGTTGATCAATGAGCCGGACATCCGGGGGACCACCACCGTCCGCGAAGCCATTCTCAAGCATCAACAGCTTGAAAGCTGCTCCCGCTGCCATTCAAGGATCGATCCCCTGGGGTTCGCCCTGGAACACTACGACCCGGTTGGGCGTAAGCGGAGCGAGTATCGCCATGTGGAAGTACTCCCTGCCGAGCTGGAGGGAACGACGTTCACGAAGAAACTCAAAATTACCACGGTGCCGATTGATGCCGCTATGAAACTACCAAACGGCCGCGAGGTGCGTGACCTCCCCACGCTCAAGGCCGCTCTGATGGCTGACAGGGAACGCATCCTGAAAGGCATCGTTGGGAAACTCATCAGCTATGCCCATGGCCGCGAAGTCACCCGGGCCGACCGTCCGCATGTCGACGCAGTCTTCGAGTCGATTGCGCAAGAGGACTTCTCACTTCGCGCCGCCATCCACGTCATCGTCGCCCACCCTGCATTCGGTCGGAAATAACGATCTACGGATACACAAATGACCCGTTTCGTATTCACAATCTGCATTGCATCTTTCTCGCTTTGTTCTCCCGCGCAAGCCGCCCCGCCCGAAGCAAGCCTTCCGGAGAGACACAAAGCCTTCTTCAAGGCACACTGCCTCGACTGTCACGATTCCGAGACACGCGAAGGCAAAGTCGATCTGGAAAAGCTGCCATTCCGGATCACCACTCTTGAGCAGGCGGAACTCTGGCAAAAGGTACTCAACGCGCTGAACTCCGGCGAAATGCCGCCGGAAGATTCTGAACAGCCAGGCAATACCGAGAAGGCGAATTTCCTGGATGATCTGGCTCAAACGATGGTCGCCGCGCGGCAGGCGCTCTCGGATTCAGGGGGCAAGATCACAATGCGACGGCTCAACCGGCGTGAGTATCGCAACACCATCGAACAGTTGACCGGCGTGAAAGTCGATGTCGGTTCACTGCCCACCGATGGCGGCTCGGGAACGTTCGATACCGTGGGCGCATCGCAGTTCATCTCCAGCGATCAGTTCGAGCAGTATCTCAAGCTGGGACGCCAGGCGATCGATGAAGCCTTCGAGCGTCAGGCGGCTCGGAAAGGAGCGGCGACTGAATCCACGGTCATCCGAGTCGAGCCAGAGAAGACGATCAACCCGGCGAACGAAAAAGAAATCGCGGAGATCGAAGAACGACAGGAACGTTTTGCGCGGTGGAAGAAAGGAGTCGATGAAGCAGCCAGGACTCCTGAGAATCAAGCAATCATTGCCGAGATTCGAAAGACGAATCGCCTGATCGATCACCCCAACCGATTCTATACTTTTGCTGACCGGTTGCAGGGCACTCCCGATCCAAGGGACTTCGGGTTTAGCGACGCGCAAAAAGCTGCCGCTTCTGATCCTTCACGAAGCCGAAGTCTGGCTCTTCACAAACACTACGTCAGCCTGCCACATCGCGATCGCGGCACTTACCTGAAGCTTGCTCACGGCACCGGTCGCATCATTGTTCCTCCGAAGAAGAAGAATCTGGCTCCCGGCAGCTATGTCCTGCGCGTGCGTGTCGGTGTCGTAGAAGGCACTCCGGCCGAGCGACGTTTCATCCAGGTGGGGCATCCTCAGCGCCAGATCGAGAGCAGAAACTGGGGACTCGAAGGCCCCGCCATCAGCACGCATCAAGTCTCCGGGACCATCGAGAATCCGGAAATGATCGAAATTCCTCTTGAGGTCACCTCCAGTACGATTTGCGAGTTCGCAGTGCAGGAGAAACAGCCCAACAACGGAAACCTCAAAGCGCTTTGGAATTCGCACGACAAATGGAAAACTAAAAACGGCTACGGCCACCCCCCGGCGATCTGGATCGACTGGGTGGAGCTGGAAGGTCCACTCAGTCCCCCCGGAAAACGATTAAAGCAACGCCGCGAAGTTGAACTGCATGCCAATGCAAAGGTCGGTGGCACGTACAACGGCTGGTTCAAGGGCGGTCATGACAACGCCAATGCTTTTCTGGAATCCGGCTCGCCACAGAAAGGCATCGCTGATGAACAGGAGGCAAACTTCCGCATACGTCAGTTTGAAGAACATGGCCCAACTTTCCGTCGATACCTCGATGACCCGCTTACGAAGAACGGTTCATTCCTGACAATAACCCCCGTCAACAAAGAAGAGTTCATCGCATTGCCTCCGGAGCATCCCTCGGGCTGGCGAGAAACAAAGCACGTTGTGGAGAGCCTGCCTCCGGGTGACTATAAGTTGCGATTCCGCATCGGTGCCGTCGAAGGCACTCCAGGTGAACGTCACTTTGTCGATCTCGGTGCCGTTCCTGGAAAGGACCAGTTCAATCACCTGGCGACTTTTCAGATCACGGGGTCAACGGACAAGCCTCAGATCATCGAAATGCCGGTTCAGCTTTCCAATGACGGCCCACGCAAGTTCGCTCTGCGCGAGAAGCGCGACCCGCAGACTGATCAGCATCGCTACAAAGCTGCCTTGAAAGAAACCGGACTTGGCCCGGCTCCCGCTCTCTGGATTGACTGGGTCGAATGGGAAGGTCCGTTCGAAAGGGCGTCAGCTCAATCTGCGCTCGCCGACACGCTGGCCCGCAACGATGCGGATCTCGATGACGCGCCCCGTGCCCGGAGAGTACTCGAGCAGTTTGCTCAACGCGCGTTTCGAGATGTGTCGCCAGAATCCGAGTTCATTGATCAGCTCGTTGCGATCTACGAAAGACGTCGCAAAGCAGGAGAGTCCTTCGATGTGGCAATTCGGACGCCGTTAAGCGTCATTCTTGCTTCGCCTGGCTCCCTCTATCTCTACGAACCTGGTGACGAAGCCGAACGACGACAGCTTGATGATCGCGAACTCGCCGTGCGGCTTTCCTACTTCCTCTGGAGTGGACCGCCGGATGCAGAACTGCTCCAGCTCGCGGAAGAAAACAGACTGCATCTTCCAGAAACGCTGCGGCAACAGGTTGATCGGCTGATTGCCGATCCGCGTTCGGATGAATTCGTAGCCGGTTTCGTCCATCAATGGCTGGACATGGAGCGTCTCGATTTCTTTCAGTTCGACGTCAACCTCTACCGTGATTTTGATGAAAGCACCAGGGCAGCCACGCGCGAAGAGGTCTATCAGTCTTTTGCATACCTGCTTCGCGATTCCAAAGACGGTCGCATCGGCAAGCTCCTGAAAAGCGACTACGTTTTCGTAAACGGCCTGCTCGCTACCTACTACGGCATCGAGGGCGTCACGGGCGACGAGTTCCGCAAAGTCAAACTGCCCGCCGATTCGCCTCGGGGCGGATTACTCGGCATGGCTGCCATCCACGCCATGGGCAGCGATGGTGTCGTCAGCAGCCCGGTTGAACGGGGGGCCTGGGTATTGCGTTACCTCTTGAACGATCCCCCACCGCCGGCCCCGCCGAACGTCCCGCAACTCTCGCGTCTGAATGAGCAGGTGCTCACCACACGCCAGCGCCTGCTCGCCCACCAGGAAGAAGCCCAGTGCGCCAGTTGCCACCGCAAGATTGATCCGATCGGCTTCGGACTGGAGAACTTCAACGCCGCTGGAAAGTGGCGCACCACGGATCATGCCGGAGGCAAAGGGAAGAACGGGAAGACCTGGACGATCGACGCTTCCGGAGCATTCCACAACGGCCCAGCCTTTGGCGACTACCAGGAATTACGCCACCTCATCGCCGAACGCGAAGAAGACTTCGCCCGCGGCTTCACCGAACACCTGATCGAGTATGCGTTAGGCCGCCCCTTCGGCTTCACGGATGAAGACTTGGCGAATGAAATCGTTGGCGCCGCGCAGAGCAAAGAGTTCCCTGTTGGTGAATTCATCCACGCCCTCGTCCAAAGCAAGCGGTTTCAATCGAAGTAGTCTCCAGCCCAAACCATCACAGGAATTCAATTGCATGACCAGCTGCAATCAGCTCTGGGTCACGCTTCCCATTCCCGAGGAGAATCTCAATCTAGCATTCCCGTGGATCAAGATTCGGGGAGCAGGTCAGGTTACAGGGATCGCAGTGGGCTGCTGGAGTGAGGGCTTAGCCCGAACGCAAGCACGACCACTGCGACGACAAATCGGCCGGGATCTTGCCACCTAGACTGCTGTGAGGACGGCGATGCTTGTAGCCTTGGCATGAGCCGCAGACCGGAATCTGGGGCCACCGGTTTCCACAACAGGTGCACGTTCGACGTGAGCACTGACACAGCGCGTAGAACGGGATGCTGAGAAGGTTCTCAAGAGCAAATTCGAAGTTCGACTGCAGGCGTTTGCAGGTGCAAACTCAGCATGGCAGGGGATCGACGCCCATGCGACTGCCGGAGAAGCATGAAATGCTCTAAACCATTGAGCTGACATCGGCGGTTAACGACGGAAACGCGAAAAGGACTGATTTCAATTCCTTTGTTGTCATCCCGGCTGCCATCGCGACCGTGAAAATATTGATGACTTCGAATGCCTCCGGACCCAGCAGATGGGCGCCCAGAATCAGGTCTGTGTTTTTGTCGACGAGGATCTTGTACATCGCATGGCCCGCCCTGATCTTTTTCATGGAGCTGAACTGGGACCAGTCGCCTTTTCGCACTTCAAAATCGAGGCCCTGTTGATTTGCTTCGGCTGATGTAATACCCACGGCCGCCAGAGCTGGAATCGTGTAAACGGCTGAGGGAACGCTGAGGTCGGTTGTCCGAGCTACGTTTCCTTCAAGAAGGTTCTTCGCAACGGTTTTTCCGTGGTAGTTGGCGACGGGAGTCAGGGGAGGTAGCGAGGTTGCCACGACGTCTCCAGCCGCATAGACAGCCTCATTCGAGGTGCTTTGCAGAAACTCGTTAACTTCGACGCCTTTCTTGCTGAATCGAACTCCCGCGTTCTCCAGACCCAGCCCTTCGACCTGCGGAGCTCGACCTGCTCCATGGACGACCAGATCAGCGTCGATACTGCTCGTTCCGCCATCGGATGACGACGTAACGATCAAGCCGCCGTTCGACTTGCGGTTGATCGATTCGACTTCAGTCTGCTTCCTGACCTCAATACCGACTTGACGTGAACGTTCGATGAGAACATCGACGAGTTCCGAATCGAACTTTTCCAGGGGCTGACTCCGCTCGAGAATGGTGACTTTGGCTCCCGCTCGGGCGGCGACATGAGCGAATTCGAACGACACATATCCTCCTCCCACAAACACGATTCGTTCAGGCAACTGGTCCAGTTCCAGGAAGTCGTCACTGGTTATCATCAATTCGGCCCCGTCGAATGGCAATGAAACCGGCGCAGCGCCTGTGGCGAGGAGGATTTTTTCCGCCTCGATCGTTCGCCCGTCCACCTCGAGCGTCGTTCGCGAGGTGAAGTGCGGCCGACCCTGAATGACTTCGATTCCCAGTTCGTCGAACGATTCCCGCTTATTCGGCGTGACGGGATCGGTGAACGTCCGTTTGAATTCAATCAGGTCGTTCCACTCGATTTGCGTGTTTTTCAGGTTCGTCCCGTAACCGGACATCCTCTGCGCTCGGTCCACCAGTTCGGCGGCGCGAACAAGCACCTTTTTAGGGACGCAACCCCGTAAAGCGCACGTTCCGCCGATTGGTCGAATATCAATGACCGCCAGCTGCCAGTTTGCCTTTGCACAGCGCGTCGCGACGCGTGTCGCCGCGGGGCCGCTTCCGAGAATGACCAGGTCGAATCGATCCGCCATTGTTGCTTCTCCTCGTCTTAACGAGTGGTTGCAGGAGTTTCGCCCGGAAAGGAAAGAAGCCGCCATCAGCGAGGCGGCCTCATGTAATCGATTGCCAGTCCTGACCAGGGCACAAATGGAGTCTTAATTAAGGTGACAGCACATTCTGTTCCCCATAGCCCATTTTTCGGAGTGTGAAAGCACCGTGATCCTCAATTGAAGGGATGGCGGATACTGGGGAGAATCACTTCGTGGCCTTATGGCGGTCCACCAGCGCGATCAATTCTTCAGCTCCCACGTAACCAACGCGTTCGATCTCCTGGCCTTGCGGATCGACCAGCAGTACCGTCGGCAGATACTTGACTGAATACTTTAAAGCCGCGTCGGGTGTGCTGGTTGAATCGATCTCGACGCGAACGGGAATCACCTGATCTTTCAGCATGGTCTGGACCGATGAGTCCGGCCAGACGTGTCGATCCATCATGACGCAGGGAGGACACCAGGGCGCGGCAAAGTCGATGAGTACCGGCTTTCCAGTCTCCTTCGCTCTAGTCAGTGCCCCATCGAGGTTGGTGGACCAGACGACCGGATCCTGCGCAGCCGATTCTTCCTGCGTTTCCAGAGCGACTGGCGATGGGGACAAACCGGAATTCAATGAGAGATTTTCTGTCCGCTGTTCTTCGCCCGCCCAGAGCGAAGCCCCGAGAATCACCGCGAATGCGACGAGGAGCAATGTCAACCACAGTGGAATAGGACAACCGGCGGTCGAGCAGGCCGGCGACGATGTAGATTTCCGTGTGATGGGAGTTTGTGGAGTAGCCATAGTGTTTCCTTTATCGTTCAATTGGAGGATGACGATTGTCTTTCATCCTTGCGTGTTAAAACTTGATGTAGGCGTAACCCTGCATCTGCAAATCGATAATCCGTGCATAGGCAGCTGCGGCGAGGAGAACGTCCGGATGAACGTCGATTTTCTCCCAGCCTTCCTCCCGGCGACGGGCATCGCACAGTTCCAGATGAATGCCGAGCCGGGTCAATTCCGAGATCAGTTTCGTATTGGGATTCCCGGTGTCCGTCTTCTTCACACGATTCCACGCGTCATCGGTCAGGAGATGAGTCGAGGCGTCTCCGTGAAAGACCGCTCGGATCTCAAGCTGATCTGCTGGAATACCCTGTTTGGCGTAGAAGCCCCGAAGCTTTTTCAGATAGAGCAGGCCTTTGGAGACCCCCTCTTTCCATTTGTCTTCGGAGATCTGGTAGACCACTTTAATCGGACCATCGTGCTCAAGGCCGATGACAGGACGGTTGGAAGGATCAGTCTCGGTCCTCGAACTGGGCGGAGTCTCTGCAGAGGCCAGGTTGGCCATCAGCAGAAGTCCGGCAATGATCGAAACCCGGAGTAGACAAGGTGGCGCGATGTTAACCATCGGTACTTTCCTTTTTCGTTGGGGATGAGGTGGCAGGGAATTGAGCGGACTCGTCCGGCGTGCGGGTCAGGTTCCGCTTGCGAATAAGTTCAAGAAACTGGGACCGCATCACAGGGGGACGAACCGTACACCGAACTGGTGGCTCACCGGTCTCGTTGATCGACTGGCCGGCCAGGTATTGCCGTACAGCATCGTGAGTAGTGACATTGAGAAGGCGGGTGCTGCGACACTGCTTGACCCGATGAATCTGATCTTCCGGTTGCCCGGTACGAGCCCCGGCGGCAATGAGATAGGATTTCTCCGGGTCGATTGGCTCTCCATCAATCGTCAGACTCTTCAATCGTTGCCCCGCAGACGCAGTGGAGTCGAATTCCACCCGCATGTTGGTTGACGGGCGCGCGAGCCATCCGCCATACAGTCGATCGGGCGAGTGCGAAAACACGTTCTCGAACTCGTTCTCCCAGTAGTCGATCAACTGTTTGCCATCGGCCAGGCCGACCTTAAGCTCGAGCTGCAGGGGCAACCAGTTCCAGAGATCGTTCTCGGTGATTGGTCCGGGAGCGGTGGGAGGTGCGAACCGGAACCCGTTGCTGAGAGCGACCTCAGTTCCGGCAGTTTTTCGTATTGCATCTGCGATCAGGCTGTCCATCGACGTGCTCATGACGTTGTAGCGTTCAAGCCAGATGTCCGTATGGCCAATGACCCGGTTCATTCGCTCGCGATGCGGCTTCAGTTCCGCGTCGACAATTTCCTTGACCTGTTCGTCCTCAGGAAAGCCTTCTGCCCGGAGCTCGATGAGTTTCCACTGATGGTCGGTGATCTTCCCTTCACTCCAGGTGAGGTCAAGGATGCCCACAAGTGATCCGAACGCGCCGGCTTCGACAATGATTGTGTCATCGACGAGAATTGGCTCGTAAGTGCGTTCGTGCGTGTCTGACGAAAGCATCACATCCACGCCGGGTAACTGTCGCGCCAGTGGAACCGCTTTGTGCAGTCCAATGTGCGTCGCCAGGACGACGACATCGACCTTCTTCACCTCTCGCAGTTCATGGATCAACGGGCGGAGAACCGCTTGAGCTCTGAAATTCAGACCTTCGCTCATGTACGGCGGCTGACGGGTGGGAACATCTGGATCGGTAAACCCGAGAATCCCCACGCGGACTCCATTAATCTCTCGGATGAGATACGGCTCGAAGATCGCGTCGCCGGTGCGAGAATCAAAGATATTTGCGGCGACAAGTGGGTAGTTGAGCTGCCGGCTGAGGTTCTGCAACTGCTCCGCTCCGTAAGCCACGCCCCAGTTTCCGGGGATCGCGACGTCCAGATCCAGCGCGTTCATGGGCCGCACCATGATCTCCCCTCTGGTCCAGGCCCCGGGACCAGAGCCCTGAAAGGTATCGCCGCCGTCGATTCTCAAGATTCCATGCGGCCGCTCGGCTTCGAGGCGCCTGAACGCGGTCGCGATTCGAGCGAGCCCTCCGGCATCACGAACGCGGTCTTCTCGATGATCGTTCCAGAACAGTTCCGGATGCGGTTCGAGCTGGGCGTGGATGTCGTTGATGTACGCGATCGACAGTTGTCGGACGCTGTCGTCGCTGCGAGTGTTGCTCGTCCTGGAATCAGGCGACGGCCGTTCGCTCGCGACCGCGGAACCAGTTAAAGGGAGGAATAACATTGCAATTGTAGCGATGGCGAGAAGTGGAATTCGCATGGCTTCAGTCCAATCAGAAAGCTGGTGGGATTGATGATCTTTCAGGCCGTGACCCGTCAGGCACGATGTGTCTCAGAAGGTTTACCCGGGGATTCCGGTTTGACGACCGGATAGCCTGCGGCCACCCAGGCATTCCAGGAACCCGGCACGGTACGGGCGTCGAATCCCGCACGGCGAAGGAGGCTGACACCGATACTGGCCCGATAACCGTTTCCGCAATACACGATGACCGGCTTGCTCTTGTCCAACTCCTGGAGTCGTGCCGGGATCTCGGGAAGAAACATGTATTTCGCACCGGGGAGATGCCCCATGTCCCATTCCGACGGCTGGCGGACATCGAGTAACGTCATTGCCGAGGTGGGGAAAATCCTATTCACGGCGTGGACCGACATCGTCTGGAATGAATCGAATGCTTCTCCGGAGTTGACCCACGCGGACATGTCACCCTCGAGGGCGACCTCGACATTGAGAAAGCCAACTCGCGAGAGCCAGTCGACCGGCCCTTCGACATTGCCCTGGGCAGGTTTGACCAGTGCGATTGGCCGATCGGGATCAAGCACCCAGCCACCCCACATCGACATCACCTCGTTGTACCCAATGTTGAGGGCACCAGAAATGTGACCGCCCGCATACGCCTGCATCAAGCGAGTGTCGAGAAGTTGCATCTCCCCGGACTTCAGTCGTTTGCTGAAGTCTTTCGGTTTCAACATCTCGGGATAGGGCGTTCCTCCCAGCACTTTGGGGCCAGCCGCATTGATTTCCTTCATGCGTGGCCAGTAATACGGGACCGGTGGTTGAGCGTTGAGCAGGGCTTCCGTGAAGATCTCCCGATCGTTCATCCGCCAGTACGGGTTACCGCGGCGCTCGTTCGCCAGAGTAGGATCCCCTTCCGGAGCTTTAATGCCTGCTCCACAGGGAGAACCGGGACCGTGAGCGGGATAGATGGTCAATTCGCCGGGGAGATCTGTGAAGGCGTTCTGCACTGAATGATGAAGAGCTCTGGCGAGGGCATCGGTATTCTGGACGCCCATCAGATCTGGTCGGCCGACCGATCCCACAAACAGGAAGTCTCCCGTAAACAGAGCCCATGGCTTGTGCGTTCCATGGGATGTGGCCAGAAACGAAACATGCTCCGGCGTATGTCCTGGCGTATGAATAACCCGGAGCCCAATACTCCCCGCGGACACCTCGTCACCGTCTTTCAGTCGTCGGTCGATCTGGAATCCATATCGGGCGCCGCCTTCGACGCTGGCACAGATCTGGGCTGTCCCGGTTCGTGCCGCCAGTTCGCGGGCTCCCGATACAAAGTCGGCGTGAACATGCGTCTCAAGAGCATAGAGAATCGTCATACCGTGCTGTTTCGCCAGCTCGATGTAGACGTCAACATCGCGGCGTGGATCGATCACGACGGCGACCCCGGCCTCTGTGTCTCCGACAAAATAAGAGTAATGGGAAAGCCCGCCCGCTTTGATGGTTTCCAGTACCACACCAGAAGGGGGCTGGGTGGCCTGCGAGCTTTCTTCGGCCCGAAGAAGAGTGCCCAGGCCAGGGAGAAAGACCGTTCCCAGGCCCACAGTCGCGGAATGCTGCAAGAGTTCTCGTCGATTCAGCGAGGTCATGGTGGCTTCCTTTTCAGTTCAATCAGTAAGAGGTTTTTAGTCGCGGGCGGCAGAACCGTTGCAGTTGCGAGTTCGGGTCTGACCGATACGGAGATTCTCACACCAACACGAAAAAGGTCAAGAGATCTTTTGAGTAATGATAAAGGGAAAGCGCGGATGGAATCAAATAGTCTATGGAGTTATTGATCATTAGGTGGCTCTGGGTAAGATGAAGAGATCGTGGACTCCAATATCAGGGCCCGGCCCAAAGGGAATTCAGCAGACATGCCAGTGGAAACGAAGAAGCAGGCTCAGATTTACGAGCAGTTGTCGGGGATCGGCGGAGCGCTTGCTAACCCCCATCGTCTGAAAATGCTGCAATTGCTCACCCATGGAGAGAGGACAATCGACGAACTCGGTCAATTGACCGAGCAGTCGTTAGCCGCCACGAGCGCTCATGTGAAATCCCTCAAGGCGAGTCACCTGGTCAGCACGGAGAAACGAGGGAGAAGCACCTTCTGCTACTTAAGTGACGCTCGCGTGCTCGAGTTGTGGCTGCGGCTCAGGGATCTGGGGGAAATCATTGTTCCCGAGATCAGGGAAATCATGAGAGAGGACTTTGATGCCGACACGGGACTTTCGCCGCTGACGCCGAATGATCTGAACACCAGGCTGAAAAGAGGGCGATTTATCCTTCTCGACCTCCGGCCCGGCGCCGAGTTTGAGAAAGGACATCTGCCCCGGGCCCGGAATATTCCATTCGACACTCTCGAGACTGCCTGCGAGCACCTGCCTCGCAAGACGCCTCTGCTGGTCTATTGCCGGGGGCCTTTCTGTGCGGCGGCCATGGAAGGAAACCAGCGCCTTCGCGATCAGTCGTTTAATTCGCTCCGGCTTAGATTCAGCGTACCCGAGTGGAGAGCGGCCGGGCTTCCCGTGGAAGAGAATTAATCGAGAGATCCGCGTTTTTAGTTGCTGTATCTGTAGATCGGCGCGTTGTCCCGGTACGCTCGCCTTCGATTCCAGATTAACGTCGCGCGACCCACTCGCGTTGACCTCCCTTTGCGTTGCTTGCCCCGGCTCTTGTGGGGATTCGCCATGTCGCAGTTCGCTCCGTTTTACTCTCAACGAAGACAGCTCGAAGGGCAAGTCTGTCAGACCATTTCAGAACCCAGCAATTCAATGGGTTTCCGGTCTCTCATTTGCAATGCTCGCTGTCGAGTGATGACTCAGCTTACCCACACCGGTTTTTGATGGTTCACACCCGACGCCAGCGTCATCAGCGATCGACATGGTTGGAATTCGATCAGGAGAATTTCCTGGCGAAGGTATGGGAACAGGTCATTGACAGAAACATCATAGCGAGCCGTGGATCGAGAACCTCCTCACCAATGCGACATCTTCCTGGAGAGCTCCGATGCGGAGAACGTTTTTCCCGGTCTCTGTAATTGCATTCACGTTATCCGTCTCCCCGGTCTGGGGGTGTCCGTATTGTGAGTCCGACATCGGCAGAGAGGTCGCGGCAGGGATCTTTAATGAGGATTTTGCTCTCAACGCTTCGCTCACTCTTTTGCCCATTCCCGTTCTGCTACTTGTTGTCGCTGTGATGCATTTCGGCTTTCCACTCCCCAGGCAATCCGCGAATGGAGAAACAGAGATTCAGCCTGATCCCTTACGAGTCTCTGACAATGCCTCCAGGAGCAGAACATGACCGAAAGCCACAATCGTCGCCCACTCATCTCGGCCGGGACACTCCTGGGGGTTGGTATGGGAGGTTTCGTCGACGGAATCCTCTTTCATCAGCTTCTCCAACTCCACAACATGCTTTCGGCGAAGTATCCCGTGCGGGGAGTCGATGCTCGAACGCTCGCGGTGAACCTCGAGATCAACATGTTCTGGGACGGGCTCTTCCATGTTTTTACGTGGGTCATGACTTCTATTGGAATTGCGCTTCTGTGGCACGCTGTTCACGAGAAAAAGGTCCCTTTGACGACCAGAACATTTGTGGGGTCGCTCAGCCTGGGGTGGGGACTGTTCAATCTGGTCGAAGGAATCATCGACCATCATATTCTTCACATCCATCACGTTGTGGAGACCAGCAATCACCTTGTCTGGGACCTGACGTTCCTTGGAGCCGGGGTCGTGCTGATCGTATTCGGGTCGTGGCTGATCCGCTCCGATCGTCCGGCGTCACCGGAAGGCCACCGGACCGCGAGTCCCTGACAAACACGTAGGAAGTTTGATGACCCGAACGAAATTCGAAAAGGAGAATCGCTATGAAGTCGCTGATCGCTTTCACCCTCGCCATGCTCGTTATGTCCCCCGCCTTCGCCGACCCTACAGGCGATCCTGAGTACAAGCACCCCGTGATCGAGAAACATGGCGGGATCGTCGTGCTGCCGGACGCCGCTCATCAGCCCGGAAAAAACTCCAAGGTGATCATCGACATCACTTCGGATGACAAATCGGGGAGCGTCATCAAAGGCTTTGACCGGGCGGCGCTCATTCTCAACCAATACACCGAAGCCGGAGCGGGGATGGATAGCGGGTTCAAGATGGCAATCATTCTGCATGGTCCCGCCACGAAAGCCGCCTTGTCTCACGAAGGCTATGCCAAACACACCAATTCCTATCTGACCGACAAAGGTAAGACCAGGAATCCCGACCTTGATCTAATCGCAAAGCTCAAGGAAGCGGGGGTCGAGGTTTTCGTCTGTGGTCAGGCGCTGGCTCACCACGGCTATTCCACGAGCGAGGTCGCTTCCGAGGTGAAGGTCGTCGTCTCTGCGGCGACGGTGAATATCAATTTGCAGATGAAGGGCTACGCTTACATCCCTTTTAAATAGGAGCGTTTTATGAATCGAGGCAGCATGATTCTGTTCGCTTTGATCCTCGGTGGAGGATGCTCAGTCGCTCTCGGCGGCGAAGACACAGAGTCTCCGTCCGCAGTCATCACCATCCTTCATACCTGCGATTTCCACGGGCGACACATGCCATTCGTCGTGGGGCCGGGAAACGCGACGTCTCAGACCGGCAATCCTCGACAGCCGGACAATCACTTCGAGCGTGAAGGATCAATCGGCGGCTTCGAGGCGCTCGCAGCCGCCGTGAAGGAGATCCGTCGAGAGCGAGGCGAACAGAATGTGCTTCTTCTGCATGCGGGAGATACGTTTAGCGATGACCTGCTGGGCAATCTCACTCAGGGAGAGGCGATTATCCGGCTGATGAACGCAGTCGAATTCGATTATATGGCTCTGGGCAATCACGACTTCGACTACGGATTGAGCCGGACTCGCCGCCTGCAGGAGCTCGCCAAATTTCCGATGCGGGGGGCCAATGTCATCGAACGGGAAACTGGCAAGCCTCTGTTTGGAGAGCCATTCAAGGTTTTCTCAGCAGGGAAAGCGAAGGTCGCCGTGTTGGCACTGGGCTACCACAATACGGACCAGACCACTGCTCCGAAGAATATCCGAGGACTTGAATTCACAGACGGTAGCGAAGTCGCAGCTCACTACGTTCCTGAACTTCGTCGCCAGGCGGATGTCGTAGTGGTCCTCTCCCATCAGGGAACAGCGGTCGACAGTCTGCTGGCTCAGAGGGTCGAAGGGATCGATCTGATAATCGGCGGGCACTCGCACGATCGAATCCATCCGGCTCTGGAGGTGAGCGGTACAAAAATCGTTCAGGCGATGTCGGACACAGCCGCTCTCGGAGAGGTACGCATTCGGATTGCCAACGGACGGATCGAGAGTATTGAAGACGAACTTCACATGCTCTGGTCTGAAGATTTCCCACCGGATCAGGCGACCGCCACATTGATCGACTCTTTGCGAAAGCCTCATCGGGATCAACTGGAGCAAAGCATTGGAACCGCGGCTGCTCCCATTGCTCGTCAGTATAAGCAGGAAAGTCAATTCGATGGGCTTGTCGCTGAACTCCTGCGGCAACAGAGCGGAGCGGATGTGGCCTTCTTGCCCGGCGTGGGATATGGCATCACATTACGGAAGGGGAAGGTGAGCCGGGAAGCTCTCTATACGTTGCTGCCTCACCCGGCCAAGCTCGTTACGCTACGGCTTACAGGAAAACAGATACGAGACACTCTGGAACAGTCGGCCACAAATCTTACGGCCACCGATCCCCGGAACCGGGTCGGGGGGCTCATTCAAACTGCCGGTATGACATGGACAGTGGTGCTGGATAGTCCAGGCAGACAAAGGATTCGAGACGTGAAAGTCGATGGGGTCTCTCTGGACGATGCCCGGGTTTACAACGTAGCAACCCACAGTGGAATGCTGCAGGGCATCCATCAATATGCCGAGCTCACCAGAGGCAAAGACGTTCAGATCACCAATAAACGGGTGGTCGATATCGTGGAAGACCATTTTCGAAACGCACCGGCAGTATCACCGCCCACCGAACAGCATGTCACGGTGATCAACTCCGAAGATTAAGGAAGCCAACGGGGAAATGCGCCTTCATTGACCTCTCAATGAGACGTGCCAGAAGTCATTAGTGGCCCGAGGAACAAAAGGGGGGGATTAAACAAATGTGTCCGCCGCAATAGTCATCAGATTGTGGTGCCTGTCTGATCAGTTCGGGAATGTCATTGAAAATGGTCCTCCGAACAGGTACTGTGCGGAGGTATCTCTGGACAGTCAGTACAGCTCTGAAGTGAATTGAAGACGGCGGGCCACTATGCGGATGAGAATGGGCGTTCACGCTGCGCTGCTGACAGCGTTGACGTGGGGGGCGGCATGTTCAAACAGTGAACTCGACCAGCTTCCGACGGTTTCCCACGTCACCGAGGAAGTCGCAGCGAATCCTGATACGCAAGCGGAAGAGTTCATCAGTTCCGATTCGTCCTCTGGCCCGGAATCTTCAACGACACCTCCTCCTGTCGACCAAAGCAATCCAATCGAACCCGAGTTCGTCTCGCCACCCGAGGGATCTTCTAGAGACGCTGAGGTGGCCGGCGATTCGACGGAACCGGGTCCGCCAAGGACCGAGGAATCCTCGAGCGAGAGTCGTCAGCCCGATGCCACCGCGATGGCAGTTCCGGGAGCATCCGTCCAGACGAACATCCTGCTTTCGGGGGTTCCCGAAATGGTCAGCGATGCCGGGATGGAGAGCCCCGCCTCCAGTTCGACACCCCAGCGAGTGGTGAAAGCGGCCTCCGTCTCCACAGAGGAAGTCGCGTCTCTGGAAGCGATCGAACGGCTGCATCGGGATCTTGAAGCAGAGAGCGAACCAGAAGCAGCTTTGAGTCGCCTCGATTCCTTTCTGGCTTTCTATCGACTCTCTGCAGCGCAAGAGCAGCAGTTCGCAGCTGAACGGCAGACGTGGGCGGCTCGAGGTCTGGAAAAACTGATACGCATCGACGAACACTTCGTTCCCCGGAGTGAGCTTGAAGAAGACCAACTCGTGCTGATTCGGTATCTCGCGTCGGTCATCCAACTTTGTCAGTCGCGCCAATCGATTGAGTCGGTGCTTGAGACTCTGGAGAAGGCGAGTCGGGAGAACTCTGATTCAATCGTCGCGTTTTACCATTCCGGATTGATTAAAGCTGTCTGGCTGAACGACAGTCGGGACGCGTTGGGGGATTTCCGCCGGATTACCAGGGAGATGCCGGAACATGCTGGAGCCTGGAATAATCAGGCGATCTGTGAGATGAAGTCGGGGGACTTCTCGCGTGCGCTCGGAAGCTGGCGAAAGGCTGTCACGAGTTCGCAGAATCTGTCCGACCGAACGTTCATTGCCCACAACATCGCCTACGCGGCTGAAATCGCTCAGTCGGAAAAGATCAAGGCGCCCGCATCCTTTTCAGATGCTGCCTTGCGACTTCTGGCCGATGCCGGGCCTCTCGTATCTGGTCAGCCCAGGGCTCGTGGGCCATATTGGAGATTCAGTCCCTGGATCGCAAAGGCCGAACATGTGACGGCCGTAAGAGGGTACCACGACGCGAACGCGATTCCGCCGCAGCACATTCGGCCTCTGAAACGAATCAGTGCTCTCGCCGTCGGTGGAGAATGGTTGCTGGTCTCCACAGACGATCTGAGTATTCCGTATCTGGGTATGTCGGACTACATCCGGGTTCTCAGCCCCGACCTGCAGGTTATGTCTTCCATTGGGGTCGCGGAGTTTATCGCAACGAATGAAGAACTGGGGCTTACCCTGCTTCGTTGTCAGGCTCTGGCTGCTCCCGTACTGGAGGTGGCCCGTGATATCGTGGAGCCCGGGGCTCCCATCCACGTGGGACTCTCTGTCCCGGACCAGTCGATGACGTTCCATTCCACGAACAGCGTTTCGTTGCCGACGAATGTTGCCTATGCCTTTGGCTTGAAAATGGACGAGATCGAACCTCTGCCGACAGGGGCTCCCGTCTTTGATGCAAACGGAAAGCTGGGCGGCCTCATCGCACCGCTGTCGTCGTCCGCGACGGGATCTCCAATCCAGTTTGTCTGGTCTGCTTCGACAATTACGGAATTTCTCACGGCGGCCGGAGTCGTCATTCCAGTGACTGCCGAGCAGGGGAACGGCACGTGGGAAACCCGGCAGCATTTCCTGACCAATCACCTGGTTCGGCTCGAACTCTGTTATCCGGAAGAATGCCTCTCGCTCGATCTTGCGCAGCGGTCAAAGTTCAACGCTTCGCACTACCTGACGGACCGGAGTTGCCTGGTCTGTGACGGTCGCAGTCGAGTGAATTGTGATCGCAAAGGGTGCGTCAAAGGGCAGACGTCCCGCCGCTACAAGGGAATCGTCTCCTACACCCAGAAAGGCGAGCCGATCTACGGACTGAAAGTCGCCGTTGAACGCTGCACGCGATGCGATGGTCACGCCACATTGGATTGTCCGAATTGCCGGGATGGTACGGAGCCCGAACGAGGCTCTTTGCTGCTCGAATGATCGACGCAAGCAGAGCAATGTCCCCCGTAGCCGCTGATTTCCCCCTGAGAGAGCCCGCCGATGCCCGATCTGAAATGTCCTCATTGCCGTGCCGCCCTGCGAGTGCCTGACTCGCTGATGGGCAAGAAACTTCGCTGTAAGAACGAGACCTGCAAACAGACCTTTGTGGCTCAGCTGGAACCTGCCAGTCCCGCCGTCCAGGTCGACGATCCTCCCATGTTCTCCGATATGCCCCCGGACTGGCAGCAGGCAATGGATGAACGGAAGCGGGAAGAGGAGCGTCAGAATGAACGAGGTCAGTCATTTTTTGATGACCTGGGAAATGGTTCTGTCAATGAAGATGACTTGAGCGAATCACGCTATCCCAATCTGATGAAGTACATCAGGTGGGCAAGGGTCGTCGCCATTGTTCTTATCGTCCTCACCTATATCGGAATCGGTTTCAATTTCCTGCATGATGTGATCGAGGTGTCCCGACTTTCATCGTCCTCCAATGAAACATTGGGAGCAACGATTGTCCTCGTGCTGGTCACGACAATTTCCGTGGCGGTTGCCTACCTGTTCTACGTGATGTTCATGGCGGGGATCGAGTTCATGCAGGTCATCATCGACATCGAGGAGAACACACGATCGCGCCGGGAGGCGAGTGAATGAGTAGTTCCGTGAAAGGTAGACGCCTGCTGCTCTCTCTGCTTCTCGCGTTCAGCGCGATGTTTCTCGGTGGATGTTCGAAGCCGCCGGAGAGGCCGCCGACTTCGGACGCTTCGGAGGAAGGTTCAGAGACAGGTTCCGCAGCGGGGGAATCGGATGTTACGAGCTCGGACGAATCGAGTTCCGCAGACCCTCCGAACTCTCCGCAAAGGCCGAATGATGTCTCTGACGAACCGGAAGACACGTCTTCTTCGGGGCCGCCTGTTGGACCGGCGTCTTCCGAAAGAAGCCGATCGGGAAGGGAGCAGGAGGGAACCGCGTCCGATCTCAATCCGGCCACACCCGCAGAAGCCGCCCGGATGGCGGAAGAGCATCTATCGTTGAGTGAAGGCAGTTCGGATCTCTCGGCTGCGTATCGCAATGCTTCGTTCGCATTGCACTGCGCCCGCCAGTTCCCGGGCGACACGAACTGTCTGCGAATCGCAGATGCTGCACTCGGACGAATCCAGGCGCTCGAAGCTCAGGCGGCCGCCTCGGTCAACGTTCCGCCGAACGGATCGCTTCCTGAAAAGACAATCGTAGAAATCCCTTAGTTCATAGAGTGTAGCCGCCATGTCAACGACTCAGGCATCTGCCCCCTCAATGTTGCACCGCGTCATCTGTCCGCAGTGCTGGCACAAGTTCCACCCCGAAGACATCCTCTGGGTGAGCGAGCACCAGGACCTGTTCGGAGCAGACAATCGCGTTCCTAACGCGCAAATGAGGTTCCTGCCCAGCCGATTCTCCCCTCAGGCCGAAGCGATCGATCCTCGCGGCTTTCCATGTCACCGTCTCGCATGTCCGAACTGCCACCTCGAGATCCCGCGGCCGATGCTGGAACTGCAGTCTCTTGTTCTCTCGGTTCTCGGCAGCCCCGGCAGCGGTAAGAGCTATTTTCTGGCAGCGATGGCGAGCCGGCTCCGTCACGTGCTGCCGATGCAGTTCTTCGCCTCATTTACGGACGCAGATGCCAGCCTGAATGTACGGTTGAAGGACAGCGAACGGCAGATGTATGCCAACAGTAATCCGTACGAGATTCAGGAACTGGGGGAACTCATCCGGAAGACTCAGGAAGTCGGCGACGAATACGGCTACGCCGCGGTGAACTTTGGATCGCAGTCGGTGAACTATCTGCGTCCGTATGCCTTCACCATGCAGGTCCAGCAGAATCATCCCAATCCCGAACGGCGTGGCACGGGCCGCGTTATCTGTCTGTACGATAACGCCGGCGAATCGTTCCTGCCGGGCATGGACAAGTCCGCCTCTCCGGTCACTCGCCATTTGGCAGAATCGCGGGTGCTGTTCTTTGTGTATGACCCGTTGCAGGACAGCCGATTCCGTTGTCTTGAGTCCGACCTCGGCGAAGGGCTGATCGACAAATCACATCTGGGATCGCAGGAGGCGGTTTTTCAGGAAGCCGCGAATCGAATTCGCCGCTATTCCGGTCTCGCCTCACGCGAGAAGTATCCCCGGCCGGTCATTGTCGTCGTCACAAAGTGCGATCGCTGGGCGAAGCTGATCGATGGAGACCTGATGAACCAGTCGGCTGTGGTCGAGGCGAACAAGAAGCTGAGCGATGGTTCTATCGCCAGGTTGAATGCGCTTGATACCGGGTTGGTGAAATCTGTTTCGGCAAAGGTTCGCAATCTCCTCGCCAGTACGACACCGGAGATTGTTTCGGCAGTGGAAAGCTTCACCGATCACGCCTGCTATATCCCTGTCAGTGCCACCGGCGCCAAGACGCACGTCAATCCGCGGTCGGGGCTCCAGGCTGTGCGGCCGGGCGATCTGCAGTCGTTCTGGGCAGAAGTTCCCTTCATCTATTCGCTGGCCATCAGTTCGGCCGGAATGATTCCCAAAGTATCCCGGTAACTGATTTGTTCGGCACGGAGAACTCTGAACGATGATCTACGAACTGGTCTACACATCGGCTCCCGCGGGGTTGCGTCCCGGCAGCAGCGGTTACTGCACGGTCCAGAGCAGTCGAGGCATTCCCGCACCGACTGTGGATCTGCTTGAGTCGCTGAGCGGTTATCGGCACATCTTCACGGCCGGAACGCCGGAAGCCGCTAACAATCCCGTGAACTACGGGCATTACCTTTTGAGGGTGCAGGGGCGACCAGAACATGTGTTGTCCCGCGTCTCCGATTGCCCGCTCGATCACACGGGACGTTCGAATAAACTTGGCCATCACATGGTCATTGATACGCCAGATTCGATTTCTGCTGGTCCCGCCTGGCTGCTTCAGCAACCGGGCTGGATGACGGACCAATGGGACGGCAAGGTCACCGTTCTGAACACGGTCCGTTCGGCGCCGTCGACGCCGCGAGCAGCCGGCAAATGTGAAGCATGGCGAAGAACAGTGGGCGATGCCGGCTGGGCCGGCGTGCTGGCCGAGTCCTTCCTGGCCGATCCGCAGCGCAAGGTCTTTCTGATCTATCAACCGGGAACCGATGTCCTCGTACTGTTTGAAGAAGCTCTGGCTCTGTTGCCGGTTTCGCAGCGGTGGGATGTCACGTTCAGTACTTACGGAGCCGCGTTGCCGGCCACCGTCGAGTGTCTCTGGACGGGCGTCATCGCCGGATCGCAGGAAGAGCACCTCAGTAAGCGTTTCGTCCACGCGTTAAGAATTGATCTGACGAAAGCGTTGGGAGCGGCTCCGGAGATGGGGGATCTCGTCACGCTCGCTCGGACGGGCAAAAAGGCTCCCGCCGCAGCCCCGACCGCAGCGGCTGCTGCCGCCGATACGCCGGTGACGATGTCCCTCTCCGAAGACGATCTCGCCGAAGGCCGGACGTCTCTGAAATCCCCGCAACGTTCGCCAGCCGACAGCATCTCTGCAATGCCACCCCCGGTCAGACGCCGCGCGAAAAAGTCCGATGCAGGTTTCGGACGACTGGTGTTGATCGTGGTCGCATGTTGCCTGCTGTTCGGCGGGGGTACGGCGGCTTCGCTGGTGTATTTTCTGAAGAGTGAAAGCCCAGCTTCTACGTCGTCTGCCACGATACTTGCAGAATCGGAGAAGAAGGCGGTTGCTGACAACAGCACCATTGACCGTCCAACCAAGCAGGCGGCTCTACATAAAGATCCCAAGCCTGATGCTGCGTCGGAGTCGACGGGACCGCCAACGCGGCCGGCTAAACAGGAAGTGCCTCATACTGTTAAATCATCTGAGACTACAACTCCCGAGCCCGTGTTGACATCAGTTGGAGAAGTTAACAAGCGAAAAGATAAGAAGAATAAACAGGAACGTCGTCCTGTTCCGACGATTGAATACCCACCTGCGTCGATTGCGATGCTGCAGGCACAAGAGAACAAGCTGGTCCTGCTCGATCAGTGGGATGCGAATGGAGGACAACTTTCGTCGGTCAGACTTCTCATTCCCAAACACCAGTCCACTGTGCCCACAGAGGCTGAAACGAGCTTATTCCATCCCTTTCTTCTCGAAGAACTACCGCTTACAAAGAAGCTCGTTGAAGATCGCGCGACTACGAAAATGACTACGTTCGATAGCCTTGGAACGGAGGTCTTATTCGACGGGACATCAATAGCAACTGTTTCGGCACTCGTGACCGATAACCATCTTCGGCAAATAGTTGTAAATCCGTATTCGCAGGAACATGCAGGGGCAATATACGGGGCAATATTCTTAGCAAAGTATACGGCCAAGGCGTTCGCGGTACCGTTCCATCGCCCGATTGAGGCCCAACGAGGAGACCTTGTCCCCTCGGAAGAGTCATTAATGGCGGTGCGGATAAAGATTCCTCGCACAGCCGAGGGGAGCGCCCAATTTGAACGGTTAACCAAAGCCTTGTCCGTAGTCGTGGTCGGTAACCCAAAGCTCGCCGTCGGCAACGATCTGTTTGAATTTGAATTTACGAATTCTCGAACTCTGAAGTTCGTCAATGGACCATTCAATCCAGGGGTACTTTCCTTTGTATTAAACGATTCTCAAACAGACGGGAACTACACCGACGAAAGTTTTGCGGTTAGGGCGCTGTCGTTTGACGCGAAGCCACTTCTTGAAAAGGTGTTGGAGAAGAATCAGATAGCAAAGCGTGCTTCTGATGAACTACAGGAGCAATGGTTGCGGATTCAGCACGCGCTACAGTTAACCAATGCGTCCGATATTTCTCATAATGATCGGAAATTGCTGGATCCCGAAAATGCTCCTGCTTTCCGAGACGATTTTTCTGCCCTCAGGATTGTCTCGGGAAAAGTACGATCGCTCGCATCTGCGAGGTTGAAGTCCGGTCAGAGCGAGGAGACCGTCTTCGGGAAGGATGAAGCAGGCAATCAGGTGACTAAGGATGATGTCGAAAAATATCTGAAGGACCGAATAGACCTGATGAGCATGTTCAAAGAGGCGGATGTAAGAAAGAAAGAAATTAACGATGCGACGCTTGGCGGGTTTTCTATCGCAACTGTGTATGAACTTCCGGCAGAATATCAGGATCGATTGTTGATGGTTCCTATTCTTAACGTTTCCGAGTAATCAATCAGCGATAAGTGCAACGGGGAATCGCGATGGCACAAACACACACCCTCCAACAAATTCAGATGCTCGTTGATCAGGTCCGGTTGACGATCATGAGCGAGCAGTTTGATGCGACGCCGGAAACGAAGACGCTGGCGCGGGAGTATGCGGAGCTGTCGCGGCAGTTGAATCATCGGCTGCGGCAGTGTGGCGAGTTTCTGCGGCAGGGATTGCGGAGCGAGGCGATTCGCGAAGCGGAGTCCGAGCCTCGGCTGCTGGAAGCCGTGGGCGTCGTCGACAGTCTGTCAGAAGAGGAGCAGAAGGCTTGGAGCGACGTCTGCGAGTTCCTGGAACTGCCGCGTCCGGAGCCGATGCTGAATGATGCCGCTCTGATGCTCGACTCCGCCTATGAAGAGCATGGCCCGCTTGAGAAACTGCTGCGGCTGCACCGACGGCTGGCCCTGCAACGGGCCCCCTTGTCGAAGCGACTGGCCATTCTCCGGAATCTCGCCGTGGACGACCCGACGACCGAATTCTGGGAAGAGGACATTCTGGAGTACGAGAAAGCTCGGCACGTGCAGATGTTCGAGGAACTGCGAAAGCTCAAGAGATCGCCTTCCGCTGCTGCACTCTCGGAATTGCGGGACGAGATCGACGGAGCGCAGTGGCAAACTCCGGTTCCGAGAAAAGTGCAGGTCCTGGTTCGAGAACTGCAGCAGACCGCCCGTCGGGATGAGGCGCGGCAGGCGCTTCAGGAAGCCGAGACCATCTTGCAGGTCGCGTTTGCGGAAATGAATTTCGCCAGGGCGCGATCGGCCTATGCCCAATGGCAGGAGAACTGGCCGGCCGCTGAGTTGGCCGATGACGATCCGCTCGCGATTGCAGCCATCCCGGCTCTCTCGTGGTGCGAGCAGTCAGCGGCACGCGAAGCCGAAGAGGCAGACTGGAACCGGACTCTGGCTAAAGCGGAATCGTTGTTGGAACGTAACGACGCCGATCTGCTCGCCCTGGAACGGATGAGCGACGAACTCGACCGATTCGAGCGTCCGGTGCCGAAGACGATCGATAATCGGCTGCAGAGCCGCATTGCCAGTCTGAATCTGCGCCGACGCCGTCATCGTCTCCTGGTTATTACCGGCTCGAGTCTGGCGACGATCGCTGTGGTCAGCCTGGTCACCGTCGTCGTGCTGCAGGCGAATGAACGCAGTTTTCGCGGCGACGTGCTCGCGCGAATCGATCGGTTTGTGACACAGGGGGAAGTTGAACCTGCCACCGCGTTGCTGACGAAATTCACCGGCCGATGGGAGGGCTCGCCGGAATGGTTGGACGCGGTCAATGCTGTCAATGAATTGCAGTCGACAATCGACGAGCGAAGCCGCCGACTCGACACCACACTGCAGGAAGCCAGTGCCGTTCCCGACAACGACGAGAAGACCTTTCGAGAGATTCGCGGTCGCGCTCAAACGATTATCGAAGAGCAGCCGGTCATTCAGCAGCTGGTCGACCGGATGGAGCTGTCGTTTCGCAATTTGAGCAGCGAGCGGGGATTGCGTCTGAAGGAGCGAGAAGCCGCTCTGTTTCAGCGTCTGGAAGCTCAAAGCAATCAGTTGGATCAGCTCAACGCCCGGGTCGCCGAACTGGAAGAACGAACGTTTGAGACTCAGATTCAGCGACTCAAGGATGCACTCAGGATTATTGAGCAGGAAGCTGCGGGAATGAATCCGCAGATCCGCGATCAGTCCCAGCTGCTGATGACACAGGCCAACGAACTGACAGGCGAGGTTTATCGTCAGATCCGCCGGAAAAAACTGCTTGCGGAGATGGCGGACGCCTCGCGCGAAAGCTTCGCGGGCACGCGACTCATGACGGACCTCTACGGGGAACTTCTCGGCCAGCTTCAGATGGTGACGAAGGAAGAGAACGCCCTGAAAGAACTGGAGCGAGTCGTTCAGGAGAAGTCGGCCTGGGCAGCGATCGAAGAATACCGCCGGCGTTTTTCCGAACCGGCCGAGAAACTGTTTCCGACTTCTGCTGATCAAATTGCGGAACGCAGTCAGGACGTTGCGGACTATCTGAAGAGCTATCCTCAGTCCCCATTGCTGGGGCCGGTGAAGGATTATGCCGCGGTGCTCGCAATCCTCGAGAAGCGACATGGGAACTCGGGAAGCCTGGTGGAGAGAGTGCGACTGGCGGCCATCGATGACTTCGCGATGAAGAATCTGTACGCGGTCCGAGTCAAGAATCTGGATTGGCCGTATTACATCACCGACTCTCGGACGTTCACCGAGAAGCAGATTGTGGAGATCAGCGGGTACCGGCAGGATCGCCAGCCTCAACTGGTCCGGTTCAGCGCCAGCCAGCTCGTGAATCGAGATGCGGAGCCGGCGCCTCAGCAGGAGCTCGCCGAGACACTGTCGTCTCAGCTGGATCAACTCGAATTTAACAACTGGGAAACAACGTTCCGGGACATGACGCAAGCGGTCCTGGAGGCGAAGACGGTCGATCCGATCCTCCGCTTGCGACTGCTGATGATCCTTCAAATGCAGGCCAAAGAAGGAAGCCTGACATTGCCCACGCATCAGCCATTCGTCGCATACACGAGCGAACAGACAGGCGTATCGCAACAGGTCAATCTGTTGACTCAGTGGCCCGATCCGGAAGACGCCGATGTGCTGCAACGCCGCAAGAAAGCTGAAGAGTACGTCGATAAGTTACGCGTCACAGAAGCCCTGAAAGACGTCTGGAAGTCATCGGAAGATCGTTTCACGTCTCTTGCGGAGATCCTGAACCGTCCCTATCGAGCGATTGGCTGGATGACGCGGGATGACGACGGAGAACCCGTGCTGGACATCGATGTTCCTCCGGCCGGAACGTGGAATCTGGCAATCTGCCGACTTGGCGAGACCGATGGAGCGGAAGCCGTTCTTCGGCAGATTGGCCATGCTCGAAATGGTGAAGCGGTCGTACCTGATGACAGTTTGAAATACGAGTTCTGTCCATGTCGTCTCGTCTTCGCCTATCCCAGTCCCTGAGTTGAAACGCTGTGGATCCCGTCCTTTCGGTTACCTAAGCACAGTTGAGACATTCCATGAGTTCTGCCGACAAAAGCTATCTGATTCGACTACGAGGGCGCACTCGGGGGCCGTTTAGTCTTTCCCAGTTGCGGCAGATGAGTTCGCGCGGCCAGTTCAGCAAGCTGCATCAGGTGTCGGAGGATGGCACGAGCTGGCAGTCGGCTGCTGAACTGACAGCGATCTTCGGTGAGCGAAAGCAAGCCGCACCGCAGCCAGAACCGGAGAAGGCGACGACCGAGTCCGTGGAGTGGCACTACGTTCTCGACCAGCAGCGACTGGGGCCAGTGAAGGAACTGGAGCTGCGTGAGCACCTGCGGAGCGGACGAATAGCCGCGACCGCACTGGTCTGGCACAAAGGGCTGCCGGATTGGATCGAAGCTCGAGAAGTGTTTCCGGAAGAGGTTTCGGAGAAACGATCCCTGGCTCTTCCTGCTGCCTTGATCGCTCTATTCGTGGCGGCTGCAGCCGGCGCGACCGGCTTTGGTGTCTGGTACTCCCAAAGTCAGGGGGCGCCCGATCTGGCCAGGCTGATGAGTCCTGCGGGCGAGATTCGTTCCATGGATCTGGCGAACGATACGACTCAACAGCAGGTGCGTGCCGCCACGGGGATGGTGGTCTGCTATGCGGAGATTCTTCAGAAAACGGGCGAGCGACATGAGCGGCCCTTCAGCACCGGCACCTGTTTCATGGTCACTCGCGACGGATACGCGATTACCAATCGACATGTGGTCGAAGATCACAAGGAATGGGTGGATGCCTCCGAGGAAGGACGGGTGCTCAGACTGGCCGACACGATTTTCGATGAAGCAAGTGTGACGACGGATTCTTCTGACGAGCAGGACGAGTTCCGAGGACTGATCCGGGAGGTAACTGCGCAAACGATCGGAAGCATCGTCCCGAAGATCAACGTGTATTTCGGAGAGGTTTCGCGATCTGCGACGATCGAGCATATCAGTCGCAAGTACGACATGGCGATCCTGAAGATCGAGGATCCGCCGACGAATCAGGCGTACTTCGCACTCTCTGCGGAATCTGTTCCGCCGAAAAGTACACAGGTGATCGCTTTGGGATTCCCCGGTACGTCTCGATACGCTGTGACCGCCGATGAAGCCGCTCTGCTCGCCAGCCGGGCCACCAGATCGTCTCTCCCCGAGAAGCTGTTTGGGAACGACGATCACCGAACCGTCTTCAAATCGAGCGCGTTCGACTACGTCCAGACTCCAGGGGAAGTCAGCGTTGTGCAGAAGGAGGCAGGAGAGATTTACAACATTCAGCATACAGCCGCCATTCGGCAGGGCAACTCGGGTGGACCGCTTGTCTTCCGATCTGGTCCGTCTGCCGGAACGGTCATCGGCATCAATACTCTGCTGCTGATTCACGACGCCCCCGTATTCATCGCGTTCTCGGTGGCCCAGATGCGCGATGAGCTCGATCGGGTGATCGGACCGGGCAAACTGACGTGGCGATAGACTCCGTCGACTCAACGATTTGACCTCCCTGGAAGAAAGTTACTTATGACGGAGATGATCGCGTGGTCGCTCTCAGACCCGGAGCAGCGGATCGGCTTTTCCGGCGGGCGATACACTCAGGTGAACTACCTGTTGTCCGGACTGCTGGCCGGACTGCTCACGGCAGCCGTCTATGCCAGCCTCTATCCATTCCGGGACTATCCCTTCGGGCAGTCGTTTTTCCGCAGCGGCAGTCTGCCTGTTTCCGTCGCGATTGTTTTCTTCACGGCATGGGCTACGGTCATTCTCGCGTTCAAGTCCGCGAAGCTTCGGCTGCAGCGAAAGACTCTCGCGATTCCAATTGTCCCCGACGACAGTGATTTCGTCCTGTCTCCGCACTCGGCTGCTCACGTGCAGGACCAGGTTTCCCATGCGGTTGATGATCCCCGTTATTTCATGCTCTTCAATCGCATCTCGTATGCGTTGTCGAACCTGCAGAATCTTGGACGGGTCGGAGATGTCGCGGAGATCTTCAAGACACAGGCCGAGCATGATGAGGCGTCGATGGAATCGTCTTATCTGATCGTCTCGGCATTTGTCTGGGCGATCCCCGTGCTCGGATTTATTGGAACGGTTCTCGGTCTCTCGGCCGCAATCGGCGAATTCGGAAGTGTGCTGCAGGCGGCCAGCGATTTGAGCGTCATTAAAGAGAAGCTGCAGGGGGTGACCTCTGGTCTGGCGACAGCCTTTGAGACGACGCTTCAGGGGCTGCTCGCCGCTCTGGTCGTGCAGCTGATGATTGTCTGGAACAAAAAGAAGGAGCAGGATTTTCTCGACGATTGCAATGAATACTGCACCAGACACATTGTCTCTCGTTTACGACTCTTACCGTTCGATGAGCAACAGTAATGGCCCGAGGAAGACGCGGAAACGAACTCGGGATCTCGCTGTTCGCGTTCCAGGACATCATTATGTCCGTTACCGGTATTCTGATTCTGATCGTCCTGCTGCTGGTTCTGGAACTTGTTAATCAGAAGTCAACGAGCCAGCTTCAGCAGACTTTTGAAACACTGAAGATGGAACTGGATACTGAGATGGAGTCGCTTTCAACACAACTGGAACGTATTGAGCAGGACCTGTCTCACGATAGCGAGGCAATTGACCGCGCCATCAGGAACCCGGAATCGGTGTTGAATGATCAGCTGAGTTCCGAACGTACTCGACTCAACTCACTGGACGCGCAGATCCACACTTTGGAACAGGTTGGAGAACAGCTGACGGAACAGCAGGAGGGACAGTCGGAAGCACGAAAGATTCTCGATGAGCGAGAACGAGAAGTGGCCCTGCTCAGACAGCAGCAGGCAGCGATCGAGCGTCAAATGAACCAGCTGGCGAGCGGCAATTCGGCGAAGTATCTGGTGCCTCGCGGCATCAATCCCGCCCAGGCGTGGCTCTGCGATGTCCACGGGCAAGGGCTCCACTTAACTCCGATGAACTCACCTGAGCCGACGATTGAGATCTCGGTCGACGATTGGGTGAGTGAGAGTGAGGCGACATTCTCGGGATTCCGACAACGCCTCGCCGAGATTACCCCGCGTGTGCGTTATGTCCTGTTCATCATTCGACCTGCTGGCCGGGAATTTAACGAACCGTTGTTGACGAAGGGCGATCAACTGGACATCGAATTCGGAGTCGAATACGTCGCAGAAGAGCACGTGATTCTCAGATAGCCGAGGAGAGATGATGACGTCCAGAAGACGCAAAGCACGTGAGGGCGATGGTCTCGATCTCCTGCTCGATACGATCTGCAACATGTTCGGCGGTATCGTTTTCATCTCTTTGCTCGTTGTGCTTTTACTGCAGAACAGCGAAGACGTATCCGCGAGTAGAGAAGTCGAGATTGATCCCCGGGAGATCGAACTGCTGCAAGAAGACCTGCGCCTCGCCAGAACCGAACTCGATCGATTGCAGCTGGCTCGACTTCAACAACTGGAGTTCCTGTCCAGGTATGTTCCCGATGACCTGCAACAGCGACTGGAAGATCTGGAGGACTTGTCGGAACAGAACTTTGATCTGGAAAATCGGTCTCAGGAATTACGTGAGAAGAACGCGGAGACGGTGATCGCAATTGACGAGACCGAGAAGTCGCTCAGGACATCAGCCGAGTTACTTGACGAGTTGAAGGTCGACGTGCGGGAGATGGAGAAAGAACTCTCTGCCGCGGTGGAGGAACAATCGGTATCGCTCCCGCGTGCTCAGAGAGAGTACGCGCGGCGATCTTTGCAGCTCTCGATCCGGTTTAACCGTGTATTTTTCCGGCACGATCCCGATCAACTTACACGGGGGAACAGCGTTCCTAATCTCAGAGACTACGTAATCACCGAAGACGAAGACCAGTATTACGAAGTTCAGGTTCGTCCCACGGCTGGAATCGATCTCGCCGACCGCGCTCGGGCCAGGGCGCTCCTGCAGAGCCAGTTGCGCCGATTTCCGTCTTCCAGCTGGACGATCTCGCTGACCCTCTGGCCAGAGTCGTTCGGCTCGTTCAGGACGCTTCGGGAGATTTTGACGGAGTTGGGTTACAGCCTGACGGCCATCACACCCGACACCCCCGTTTTCGATCGGGGCGGAGAAGACCGCCTTTTTCAGTGACGAACTCTGCAAAACAACGAGTGTCGCTGCAGGCGAGGCAACGAGCTATCGTAGCGTATCCTGTTCGAGACCGTGGCTTTCGTGAGTGGGCGGCTAAAATGCAGGAACGTGGGGGGATTCTTCGCGGAAGGCTCGCGGGGAAGTTCGTCCTCCCTGTTCTCCAGCACGTTGACCCGGGAGAGTATTGTGATGATTCGATGTCAGTTGATGGTGATCGCTCTGTTTGCGGCAGTCTGTGGATTCGCCAGTGTGGGGTGGGCCGAGCAGATTACAATCGCGGGGGATGCCGAGGCGACCAAACCGCTGAAGGCGGGCGAAAAGGTGCCCGATGTCACTGTTCAGAATGGATCGGGAGAAAGTGTCTCGCTGCGTTCGCTCGTTGACGACGGTCCAACCGTCATCGTGTTCTTCCGCGGCAGCTGGTGTCCCATCTGCACCCGTCACTTCGCTGATCTCATCAAGATTCATCCCGAGATCGTCGAACAGGGGGGCAAAGTCATCGCGATCAGTCCCGATACCGCTGAGCTTTCCTCTGAGAATGAAGAGAATCTGGGCATCCCGTTTGAACTCTACTCGGACTCCGACGTGAAGGCCGCTTCGGCATTCGGCCTGGCGTTTCAGGTCGACGATGCCACCCTCACACGATACGAGAAGTTCGGCATCGATTTGGAGAAGGCCTCTGGTCGAAGTCATCACGCGCTGCCCGTCCCTGCTGTGTTCATCGTCGGTGACTCCGGAACGATTCGTTTCGCCCACAGTGATCCCGATTATCGGCAGCGACTGGAAGGAAAAAAGATCGTCGCGGAACTAAAGGAACTCCAGTAAGAGGAGGGGTGGAAAGCTTCAGATTCCGCAACCGGCGGCGGTTCGGCCCCGCCGCCGCGGGTCTGCTCAGGGTTGTTTCCCGCCGCAAGGTCGCGCAAGCTACTTGAACCTTGTCGTTCAGAATGCCTGTGGGTTGCGAAGCGCTTTGAGGAGATCCATTCCATGTCGGTGCGAGTCTGTGTTGTCGTGACGTTGATGTTGGGGGCGATCGCGTCAGTCGGCGCGGAGGAATGGGCGATCGATTCTCAGGCCGAATGGGAAGCGGCCACCGGGAAGAAACAACAGCTGACGATTGAAAGCGGGGTTGCTTCCTCCAGCGAGAAGAAGGCTACGTTCTCAAGCGTGCTCAAGCAGTTTTCGGAGAAACGTTCCGCGAAGTCGATTGTCTTCGCTCAGTCGCCGTTGTGGCAGAACTGGGAGCCGATCGAGAATCTGGGACCGAGTAATCTCGGTGATGCACCGATCCTGCTGAGCATCGGCCCGGACAACTACTGGATGTTCGGCCGCTACGGCGGCAAGAAACCGAAGAACTTCAAAGGGGAACCGGCGACGCTCGAAGGCTTCAATGTTCCGCTGGTCACGACACCGTTTCCGAATCAGTTCGATGCTCCGGGCGGACTGCAGCCGCGGCTCGGCGGGTATCATGCCTGGCAGAGTCGGGACATGGTTCACTGGGTTCATCACGGGCCGGTGACTGAGAAGTTCTCGGCATGGTCAACCACTGCTGAGTATGCGGACGGCAAGGCCTACATTTACTACGACTTTCCGAACGACCAGGATCCTCATGTCTATGTCGATGAGGACCTGACGGATGGCCGTCCCGGCGTCAACCACGGCATGGCGTTCGACGATCCTTCGCATGGCTCCGACTGCGGCGTCATCCGCGATCTGGACGGGAAGTTCCATCTGATTGTCGAGAACTGGGATCCGATCAACGCTCAGCGACATTCGTGGGATTCTCCGCTGGCGACTCATGCCGTCAGTCCGAACGGAATCGACAGCTTCAAAATTCTTGACCCGGCCGTCGATCTGCGAACGAAGCCGACGGGCGAGACGGGAACCTACAAGCATCCACACTGGGTGAAAGAACATCCGGAGCGTTTCAAGACGAACGTAGCCGAGTACGAGATCCACGAGCCGGAACAGGAAGCCTTCGGAGACTGGGCCGCGATCTCGATTGGCGGGCAGTACTACCTGTTCGGCGACTACGATCCGGTTGATGGGCACATGAGCGCCTGCTGGTTCACGTCATCGGACATCAATCAGCCCTTCACGTTCTGCGACCACATCGGCCAGGGACATCCCGATCCCGATATCTGCTTCGCGGAAGGTCAGTTCTACCTCGCCACACAAATGAAGACCGACTATGTCAGCCCCGGCCCCTGGGTGGAATCGGTCGAGGCTCGCGTCGGGGTCGACACCGATAACGATGGGGCGATCGACCAATGGACCGACTGGACCGAAGTGCGTGAGACCTATCGGCAGCGAGAAGGCTTCGCCAAGCAGATCGATAAGACCGCCGCCTCGATCGACCTTGAGAAGTTGCCGCCCGGGCACGCGTTTCAGTTTGAATTCCGCCTCACCGATACGACCGAAAATAAGTCGCGTCCGATGATGGATCGCGTCGTGTTGACCTTCGAGTAACGTCTGGATTCGTGCCGTGTCGTTTGGGGGGGAAGCTGTTATGCCGCATTGCGTTCACGCTGTTCTGGCTTTGTTTGTGCTGACTGCGATCTGCCCGGCGGAAGAGCGGCGGCCGAACATCATTTATGTGATGATCGATGATGCCGGCTACGGCGACTTCGGGGCGATGGGCTCAGAACATGTCCAGACGCCGACGTTTGATCGAATGTGTCGGGAAGGGATGCGTTTCACCGACCACTACTCGGGCTCGGCTGTCTGTGCTCCGACCCGTTGTGTGTTGATGACCGGCCTGCATACCGGGCATTGCCGCCGTCGGAACAATCGGGCAAGTGCGGCTCTCGATCAGACCGATCTGAACGGCCTCGTCTTTCTGAAGGATGAAGACCTGACTGTCGCCGAAGTGCTGCAGGAGGCCGGCTATGTCACCGGCGGAATCGGAAAATGGGGGCTGGGGAATCCGGGCTTCCCGGGATCCCCAGATAAGCAGGGTTTCGATCATTTCCTCGGCTATCTCGATCAGGTTCACGCTCACGATCATTACACCGACTGGCTCTGGAACGATGGCGAACGGATGCCGACGGGCGAACGCTATTCCCATTACATCTTCGAGGAGGACACGCTTCGCTTCATTCGCGAGAACAGGGATCAACCTTTCTTCCTGTATCTCCCGTATTGCCTGCCGCATGGGGCGTACACAATTCCTGACGACGATCCCGCGTTGGATCCGTACCGGGACAAACCGTGGAAAGAAACGGTCCGCAATTACGCCGCGATGATTACCCGGGCCGATATGACCGTCGGCAGGATTCTGGATCTGCTGGACGAACTCCAACTCGACGACGACACGATTGTCTTCTTTACCTCCGACAATGGTCCGAACACGCCGTTCCTCAAAGATCTGAACTCGAATGGACCGTTCCAGGGAATTAAGCGAACGCTGGACGAGGGCGGGATTCGCGCAGCGATGGCGGTCCGCTGGCCGGGACACACGCCAGCCGGCGTGACGAGCGATTTCGTCTGGGACATGCGGGACGTGTTTCCGACTCTGTGTGATCTTGCCGATGCCCCGCAGCCCGCTCATCTCGATGGCATCTCGGTTCTGCCAACGCTTCTCGGAAAGGAGCAGAAACCCCGCGAGCATCTTTACTGGGAGTTTTCGAGAGAATCCCAGCAGGCGGTCCGCATGGGGCACTGGAAGGGACTGCGAAAAGGAACGGAGATGCCGATCGCGTTGTACGATCTCCAAACCGATCCCGGCGAAACGAACGATGTGTCGGCTGGTCATCCGGACGTGGTCCGCAGAATGGCGGAGATCATGGCCGAGTCTCATGTCCCCAGTCCGTTCTGGCCGCTGGCAGAGGACGGGACTTCGAGGAAAGGCTCCCGGAAGAAGACAACGCCGTAAGACAGACTGTTGGCCGCCGCAGTTTGAGCGCTGCTGTGGAGTTCATCGCTGGTGGGGAAGGGGCATCATCGCGGGAGTGAGTTGGTGTCGTCGCTTGACCGTATCGCGATTGATGAGACGTTAGGTCCTGAGTGAGGGTTGTTGAAAGGGCCGTGAAGCTGCAGCTTCGCATTGGGATCTGAGGGAACTTCGTGAGTTGTACGCTCAGTTCCAGTCGACAGCCGCTTTGGCAACGAGTCGTCGAATCATTTGGACCAGCACTTTGCGGTCGATCGGCTTGGTGGCGAACTCATCGCAACCCGCTTCGCGGCACTTTTGTTCCTCGCCGGCCATCGCATTGGCGGTCAGGGCGATGATCCGACCGTCGTAGGACTTCTCCCGCAACAGACGGACTGCCTCATAGCCGCTCATCACGGGCATCTGCATGTCCATGAGGATGCAGTCAAACGGTTTGGGGGCCGACATCACGCTGCGAATAGCGGCCAGCCCGTCGGAGACGATCTCGACCTCGGCTTCGACCTTCCGCAGGATGAAGGAGATCAGTTGTTGATTGTCTGGTCCATCTTCGACGAGAAGCACTCGATAGCCTCTCAGGTCTTCTTTCTTTTGTTCGGAATTCTCCGAGAGATGCGTGTTCGAGACGACATTCAGGGGGACTCGGGAGAGATCCCCGACCGGGATTTTGAGCTGAAAGCGTGAACCGACGCCCTTCTGAGTTTCCACCAGTTCCAGTGATCCGCCGAGGATCTCCGCCAGTTTTCTGCTGACCGTCAGTCCCAGCCCCGTACCGCCGAACCGTCGAGTTGTGGAGGAGTCGGCTTGGGAAAAAGGCTGGAAGAGCTCGCCGACTTCAGCTAGCGACATTCCGATGCCCGTGTCGGCGACATCGACGCAAAGCCAGTTGGACTCCGGCTGACGGCTCAATGTGGCGCGGATTCGAATTGAACCCGATGCCGTGAACTTGATGGCATTGCTCAACAGATTGATAAGGATCTGTCGCAGACGAGTCGGATCGGTCTCAATCGATTCAGGAAACGTTCCGTCAAACTCGACGATCACCGCGAGATTCTTGGCTTCCGCCTGTCCGCGGATCAGTTCGACTGCATCCTGGATGAACAGACTGGGGTTGTGCTTTCCGATATCCAGATCGAGTTTACCTGCTTCGACCTTGGAGAGATCGAGAATGTCGTTGATGACCGTGAGCAAATGCATGGCGTTGCGGCGAATTGCCGTCAGAGCCGATGTCTGGCTTTGATCAGCCGACTGTTCGGCAAGAATCTCAGAGTATCCAATGATCGCGGTCATTGGCGTGCGGATTTCATGGCTCATATTCGCCAGGAAATCGCTCTTAGCCTGTGTAGCCGCGGTCGCTTGCTGAGCGAGGCGTTCGGCATCTTCCGACTTGGCATTGAGCTGCCGATTCAAATCGTCCAGTTTGTCTCGAGCCTCCTGCGATTCCTGAAGCAGGGCCCGGGTCTCGGCGGCTTTCTGATTAAAGACCAGAGCGGCTTTCGACAGGCTGCCCAGTTCATCGTTGCGACCGCCGGCGGGAATGAGCGCACGGGATTCCCCGCGGGCCAGCGCGGAAAACGTGCTCGTCAGATTATTCAGGGGCGGAACGATATCGCGGGTGATGAGCCACGAAGCCGCCAGGCCCATCACGATTGTGATGACTGAGAACAGGTTGCTCGACCACTTGAACTTCTCCGTTGCGTTGGCCATTTCCGCCGCGAGTACGCCGATCTGAGCGGCCTGCTCGCTGCGGACTTCGTTGGTGAATCGTCCAAACTCGACCAGTTCTCCGGCGAGAACAACATTGACCAGATGCAGGTACCCACGTGTCGCCTGCACCATTTGCAGCATGACCGATTCGTACTCATCCAATGCCTGCCGGGCCTCTTCGACAGCCGTTTCGCTTACCGCTGAGCTGATAATCATGCCATTGAGCATGTCTCGTGATTCTTCGAGTTGAGCCGTTGTGGCTCGGACCATGGACGAATCGGGCGAGTGAATATACCGCATTGTTTGCAGCTGAGCGTTCGCGAACGCCGTGTCGATGCGAGAGATCATTGTCTGCTGGGTGGTGGCGACGCGAAGTGTGTCGAGTTTCTGCCGAATCCGTTCTTCGCATTCCGGCAGCCGCGTAAGCAGCAGATGCTTGCGGCGGGCGCGATCGACGATGACGGAATTGAACAGTTCCTGATGTGTCGAGAGATGGATCATCATCTGAGCGAGTGCTTCGGAGTCACTGTGCGAGTTCGTCTCCATCGCCTGAGTCAGCTTGCTCTCGATCTCATTCTGAATGTCGATGGCGCGGTGTTCCGGGCCTTCGTAACCGGTGAAGGCGAACAGCAGGACTTCCCGCTGGAGGGAACGCAGGAGGAGGTCGATGTCGTTGAACATCTCTCCTTCCCGGCGAATTGTTTCATGTTCCGTCCAGTCCTGCTGAGCTCGGCACATCCCGTAATGGCTCAGGCAGGCGATGGAAATGTGGAGAACGAGGACGACGGAGAATCCGAAGGTAATCTTCGAACGGACACTCCAGTCCGGAATGCGGCAGTAATCAGCAATCGACATCAGTCCGCGTTCCTTATCAGGTCGTCAGGAGTTCGTACCAGCGAACGAGGCTGTACTCGTAGGAATCCATGACCGTATTCCAGACCGCGACCCGGCTGAATCGGTTCAGATAAGATCCACCCGTGCGAGCTGCGCCCGCCCGCACGGCAATGCGGCCATCGGCATCGGTCAAATGATGAGGTGCTGGTTTTCCCTCGTACCAGTAAGACCATTCTCCGGGCGAAAGGTAATCCCGGGCCCGTTCGGGGATGGCGATGTAATAGCCCTGCCGAGCCATGTAAGCACCGGCCCAGCCTTCGAGCCACCAGTTCATGTAGGCGTAGGCGGCATCTTTGGCTCGCCCGCTTGTCTTGGAAGACAGGCAGAGCACACCATGCCAGCCTCGATATCCTTCCCGCGGAGCCGCGTACGTAACCGGGATGCCAAGGCCATTCAGCGTCGATGCCGCTGGGGAGAACATGCTCTCAATGACCACCCGGCCGCTCTTCATGAAGCTGACCGACTGAGGCACCGAGTTCCAGAGTCCACTGAAGTGACCCCGCAGTTTGTAATCCATCAGGATTTCGAACAGCTGGTCGACTTCGATGCGGGTGAGATTGCCAATGTCGGCAAACTCAATCAGACGTCGCGACTGAGCAGCAAGAGCCAGATCGAAGATTCCAATGGCTGGCTCGTTGACGACACCGACACGCCCATGGAACCGATTGTCGAGTAGCCAGCCCCAACTTTCGGTTTCGTAAGGAATGCCCTGAGGCACGATCGAAGTGTTGTATCCGAATGAGTCGACGTTATGAACATAAGGAACGAAGCTGATCTGCGGGGAGTCGTCTGCTCCGAGAGAATCGTCCGCCTGAACATGAAGGAGTTTGTGAGGAGCATCCCCGGCTCCGATTGGCATGTCGGGTGTGAGTTTGCCTGATTTGGTCAGCGAGTTAATCTCGTTCCAGCGAGCAATGCGGTCTTTGGAGATCGGCTGGATGGCATTGGCCTGCCAGAGAATATTGATGCTGTTCGACCATTGTTCGTAGACGTCGAATGTCTCGGGACGCATCGAGGCTTTCTGCAGAACCGTCGCGCTGCCGCCCGGCTCGAAGCGAATCCTGAAGCCGAGATCCTTCTCCGCTTGACGCCGTATATCTTCGCGCAGTGTGACGTCCGTTCCGAGCACGCGGAGAACAAAATCGTTCTTCGAGGCATGCACCGCCGGCGGAGAAATCAACCAGGAGGCCACAGCGGCAGAACTTCCACGCAGAAACTCACGTCGCGAACTTGTTGACGAATTTGCGAGGGGACCGTATTCGTCCATGGGAACTCTCCTGCAGCAATGTTAGGACTGACCTGAGCGAGTTCGAGTCAGCTGTGGACAGCCTCGCTGGGAGACCGCTTCATCCGGCTGGCGTCGGGCGACGTCATCTTGCAGAGAGAAAGCCGCCGTCCGCCGTCGGAGAAGACGCACATGTCCATGAACTCGCGGATCAATAACAAACCTCGGCCGCTTGGGATCGACAGATTCTCTTCCTCGCGAGGATCAGCGACCGCGGTAAAGTCGAAGCCGGGACCCTCGTCAATCAGTTCCGCTTCGAACCGGCTGCCGGTAATTTTGAACTCGATCTGGACGTGGCGGTCTCCATACTCGGTAGATCGCGACCGTTCGGCGATGAGCGCGTAGTAGTCATCGAGCGAATCATTGCGGATGTCGGAGCTGATCTCCAGGTTTCCGTGAATGATGCTGTTCAGGACTGCTTCTTCGACGGCGATCAAAATGCGACCGCGAGTGCGGCGATCGATCTGAGAGCCACGAATGAGAGAAGCCTTCAGTTCTTCGATGAGAGAAGGGACGACGCTTGTATCGCTCGGCAACCGATAACGGAATTCGCAGTGTTCCAGATGAGTCTTCAGCACTTCCTGCTTCTGCTTGCGGAAGATCGAGTGTTCGACGGCGTCGAGAGCTTCGCCCAGATGCACGCGGATGTTGATCTTCGAGACGTAACTGGTCGCACCTCGGCGCAAGGCATCGATGGCGGACTGCTCGTCTCCTTTTCCTGTTACGGCGATGACCGGAATATGCAGATCCGCCTGTTCGATGGCGGAAATGAGTTCCAATCCGTTTTCCAGGCGGCGACTTTCACCAATCAGCTCCACATCAGTCAGCGCATAGTCGAAATTCTTCTCGCCGATCAGGCGGACAGCTTCTTCGAGAGTCGTTGCCGTCGTGATTTCAACATTGCCCCGCTTCTGCAGCATCAACTGCATCACCTTGAGCCAGGACGTGTCATCATCAATCACGAGAACGCGAAAGGGAGTTTTCATGGTGGAGTACCTCGTTCGTAGACTTCGTAGAATAGAATCAGCGGCTCATGCATATCGCAGCCGCAAAGTGACCCCTCCCGCTTCACTGCCAGAGGCCGAGAAAACGAGGCAGGGCACAGGGAGAAAGGAAACAGCGTAGAGTGTCAGGGCCCACCAGCAGACACTCGCCAATACGCGTCCCAGCAGGGTGAAGAATCACAGTTGAGAGAAGTCGAAGAAAGCTGGTCGCGTAATCAATATGTCGTCATTTCGCGATATAATGTCGGGCCAATCCGTCGAAAGCCTGCCTGGCTACGGATATTTACTGAGCGAATTGAACGAATTCTTTCAAGTGGATCAATCCGACCTGAACATTGTGTGAACAATTCACAAGTTGGCGACTTTGGGCCGGGAAGTCAGGATCCCGACGTATTCCTGACTTTTGATGGGATTTCTGTTAACCCCCGCCTTAATCCTGGAATATGCACATATGAGCGAGCCCACTTCCCAGCCTGAAGCCCAATTCGTCGCCGAGCTGACCGCGTGTCAGTTGCCGCTGACGCTTTACATACGGTCGCTGCTTCCCGGCGATTCGGGTGCGGGCGATGTGGCTCAGCAAACCAATGCCAAGATCTGGGAGAAGCGGGACGAATTCGAGCCGGGCACCAATTTCAAGGCCTGGGCCTTCGCCATCGCTCGCTACGAAGTCCTGAACTACCGCAAACAACAGGCTCGCGACGCCCGGTTCGTCTTCAGCCAGGAGCTGGAACAGACCATCGCGTCGGAGATCGAAGATACAGACGATCTTGAAGAACGTCAGGAAGCTCTGCGGCTCTGCCTGCAGGAATTGCGTCCGCGAGATCGCGAACTGCTCGTGAGTCGTTACGCCAGCTCTGCGACGTTGGCGGAATACGCGGAAGTCGTCGGCCGGAGTGTCGGCGGACTCAAAGTGACGCTGCATCGGCTGCGGACCGCGCTTCTGGAATGTATGAAACGTCGCCTCAGCAAGTGGGGGACTGCCTGATGAAGAACACAGAACTCCGACAACTGATCGACGCGGCTCTCGAAGGCCAGATTTCGGAAGCGGACTTTCTCCGTCTCGAAGCCGAACTGAGCGTCGATCCGGAAGCTCGGCAGGAATACTACGATCGCATTCTGCTGACGCAGCTCCTCGCCGCAGAAGCCGGCGAACAGAATGGCGAACAGCAGGCTCCGACTCCGACAACACGGGCCCGAGTCGCCGTCCGTCACTGGCGGTGGGCCTTTGCGGGAATGGCTTCGGTTTGCGCCGCTCTCCTGGCTGTCATGATTGCCCAGCGACCGGATGCTCCCGTGATTATCGGGCAGCCACGAGTCGCTGAGGCACAGGGCGAAACCGGTGAGCAGCGAGAACAGGAATCATCCGGATATGCGATTGTCTCCGGTCAGGTCGATCCGATCTGGGCCGATGAGACAACTCTGGCTCACGGAAGCATGGTGCCGCCGGGCGAACTGCATCTTCAGAGCGGGGTGGCTCAGTTCGAACTGTTCAGCGGCGTCACGCTGGTTGTCGAAGGCGAAGCCCGCTTCTCAATTCTGTCTCCCATGGAAGTCCTGGTGACACAGGGCAAAGTGCGGGCACGAGTTCCGGAGCCTGCTCAGGGTTTCCGCGTTCTGACCGACGCCGGCGAAGTCGTCGATCTCGGAACTGAATTCGCCGTCGATGTGACAGCCGAAGGCTCCGAAGTCCACGTTCTCGATGGCGAAATTGACTGGCATCCGCGCGGTCTTCCGGCTCAACGTCTGGAGCAGGGGGATGCGACTCGCCTGGCAGGCGGTGTCGAAGTGCCGATCGCAGCGAATTCCTCCCGATTCGTCGGTCCCGAAGAGCTGCAACAACGGCTGAAGAATCGAGCCGAGACGCGTATTTCCCAGTGGGAAGCAACGACTCGCGAACTGGCTGAAGATCCCGAGCTGATCGCCCATTATCAGATGTCCTCGTCTCGCCGACGGCTGGAGAATCTGGCTGAAGCGACGCGGGAACCGGCCAGTGAAGGGGCGGTCGTGGCGGCTGCTCCGGCAGCGGATCGTTGGGGACGTCCTGCCCAGGCCCTCGATTTCAGTCCGGCTGGCAGCCGCGTGCGGGTTCATGTTCCCGGCGAATATCAGAATCTGACCATGATCTGCTGGGTGAAGATCAACAGCCTCGACCGCTGGTACAACTCGCTGTTCCTGACCGATGGTCATGAACTCGGCGAGCCACACTGGCAGATTATGGACGACGGTCGCCTGTTCTTTTCCGTCAAAAAATACGAGCCGCCTTTTGAAAAAGGCATGCAAGATAAACACATCTTCTACTCACCGAAATTCTGGGACACGTCGTTGAGTGGTCGCTGGCTGATGCTGGCCACCGTTTACGACGGAACTCAGAAGCAGGTCACGCATTATCTGAACGGTTCGATCCTGAACCGTGAAGAGATTCCTGAAGAGTACCTGGTCGACAAGATTCACATTGGCGACGCCTCGTTGTGTAACTGGGGCCTGCCGAGCCGAAATCAACCGCGATTTGCGATTCGGAACCTGAACGGTTCGCTCGACGAATTCATGTTGTTCAGCGAGCCACTTTCCGAACAGGACATCCAGCAACTCTACGACGTCGGCAAACCCTGACGTCGCAGAATTCTGGCACACATTCCAGGCACAATCAGAACCGATCAACTGATCCCCGGACACGACACCAAACTCCCGGAGACTCGTTTTATGTCGAAATCATCCTTCAAACTCGCGTCCTGCCTCGCACTCATGGCGGGACTGATCTGCTCGACAGCGGTGGCCGAAGAGCATACCGCTGCCGAACGTGAATTCACGCTCAAGGTCCTGCCGCTTCTCAAGCAGAAGTGTCAGGGCTGCCACGGCGGCGATGCGTCGGACATCAAAGGGGAGTTCAGCGTGCTCGATCGCGAGCATCTGCTTTCGGGCGGGGAATCGGGCGAAGCAGCCGTGATTCCCGGTCAGCCGGAAGAGGGAACGCTCCTGCCGGCTCTCCGCTGGGAATCCTGGGAGATGCCTCCGAAGGAGAATGATCGTCTGACTGACGAAGAGATCGCCGTCATTGAACGCTGGATCAAAGCCGGCGCTCCGTGGCCCGATGAAGCGACGCGTCAGAAGATCAGCGAAGCGGAATGGAACGTCGAGTCGAACGAAGACGGCCGCATGGTTCGCACCAGTGGCGGGACATCGGAAGAATGGACCAACCGTCGCTACGAGCCGAACGACCTGTGGGCTTTTGAGCCGGTTCGGGACCGCGAAGACCTTCTGCCGGGTGACCATAATCTGGCCGAATCTATCGATATCTTCATCGAACGGTCGCTGAGCGAAGCTGACCTCAAACCGACCGAAGAAGCTTCGCCGCGAGCATTGATTCGCCGCGCGACGTTCGATCTGCACGGTCTTCCTCCCACGCCGGAAGAAGTCGATGCGTTCGAAACCGCCTGGAATATGGATGCCGAGCAGGCCTGGTCCGATCTGATCGATCGACTGCTGGCCAGTCCGCGGTACGGAGAACGATGGGGCCGGCACTGGCTCGATGTGACCCGCTACGCCGACACCGGCGGAATGTCGAACGATTACGAACGTTCCAACATGTGGCGCTATCGTGATTACGTCATTCGTGCGTTCAATGAAGACAAGCCGTATAACGAGTTCATCGTGGAGCAGCTGGCTGGAGATGAACTGGCCGATCAATCGGTGCGGGAACGCACGGGGGGATCGATCAAAGAGATTCATCAGACGCAGCTCAATGGCGACTACACGCCAGAAGAAGCGGAGATGATTGTCGCGACCGGGTTCCTTCGCCTTGGTCCGTGGGACAACGCCATGATCGAGGCTGACGAAGCTCGTCAGATCTATCTCGACGACGTCGTCAACATCACCGGGCAGACGTTCCTCGCTCAAACGCTCCGTTGCTGCAAATGTCACGATCATAAGTTTGACCCGATTCCGACCCGGGATTACTACCGGATGTACTCGGCCTTTTCGACGACGCATATGGCCGAGCGTCCCGTCCCGTTGCTTCCGGAAGAGAATACCGATGAGTTCGAGGCAGGCCGTGCTCACGTGCAGCGGATGCTCGACTTCGCGAAGTCGGAACGCGACAAGCTGATCGACAAACAGGAAGCCGCTGCTCGCGTCTGGTTTGAAGAGCGGGGTCTGCCATACAAGGACGAAAATGCCCGGAAAGACCTGCCGGATGAAGAGAAGCCGCCGCGTCACGTCGGTCTCGACCACGTCGAGCAGGGGCAGCTTAAGGTCCGCGAACAGGATGTCTGGATCTGGACGCGGCGTCTCGAACGCTACGAGCCGATGGCTCAGAGCGTGTACAACGCCGAAGCTGCGACGATGGCCTGGAATGGAGCCCGGAAGCTGCGGATTGACCGAAAGACGCAGCCGAAAGAAAAGCTCGTGAACTACATCCTGACTGGTGGCGCACTCACCGCCACAGGCGATGAAGTTCTTCCCGGCGTACTCAGTGTGCTGGGGCTTCCGGTGAATGTGTCCGCACCCGATCCGTATCTGACGACCAGTTCCGCAGACGGACGCCGTCTCGATCTGGCCCGCTGGATTGCCAATCCGGAGAACGCACTCACAACGCGTTCCATCGTAAACCGAATCTGGCAGAACCACTTCGGAACCGGACTTGCCGCCAACTCCAATAACTTTGGAGCGAAGGGCGCACGTCCCTCGCATCCGGAATTACTCGATTTCCTGGCCGACGACTTTGTCGATCATGGCTGGACGTTCAAGCGGCTGCATCGGGAGATCATGCTTTCCGATGTCTACCGCCGTGGAACCGTTCCCGTCGATGCCGAGAAGGTGGCCGAAGCCGATCCGAACAATCGGTTGTTGTCCTACTTCCCGCGCCGCCGACTGTCAGCCGAAGAACTCCGCGATGGCATTCTGGCGATCACCGGAGAACTCGAACACTGCGATGGCGGACTGCCGGTCAAACCGGAGATCAATATGGAAGTGGCTCTGCAGCCTCGGATGATTCAGTTCTCACTCGCCCCGGCTTACCAGCCGTCGCCGACTCCGGAACTGCGCAACCGACGGACTGTTTACGCCTATCACGTTCGCGGTCAATCGGACCCGTTCATGGAGCTGTTCAACCAGCCGAATCCGAACGAGTCGTGCGAACTGCGTGAAACGGCTGCGGTCACGCCGCAGGTCTTCACGCTGCTCAACAGCGACATGATTAACGACCGGGCGATTGCTCTGGCTCTGCGACTGCAGCGGGAAGAAGAGACGATTGCTGAACAGATCGATCGAGCTTTCCGGCTCGTCTTCGGGCGGCACGCTTCCACTCAGGAGAAGGACTGGATGACTTCCTATGTGACCGACATGCAGAAGTATCACGAAGGGATCTCGCCGGAACCGGTGGAGTATCCGACAGAGATTACTCGATCGCTGGTCGAGGAATTCTCCGGGGAGCCGTTCAAGTACACCGAGATTCTCCCGGTCTTCGAACGCTACGAAGCCGATCCCAAGGCGGCTGATGTTTCTCCAGAAACCCGGGCGCTGACCGATTTCTGTCTACTGCTGTTGAACACGAACGAATTCATGTACGTCGAATAGAAGCCTGGAGCAGTTGACTCAGGGACGCGGTTCCATCCGCGTCACCTGGGCTGTTCTGGGAAACAAGCCGCACAATTGCGGACATATGGTAGAGCGATTCGCTCCAGGACCAGAAAGGACTATGTCATGTTCGATAAAATTTCTCGCCGTGAGGCGCTGTACGGTCTCGGGGCCTCGCTGGGAAGTGTGGCCCTCTCCAGCCTGCTCAGCTCGGAGGCAAAGGCGGCTTCCGAATCGCCGCTGGCTCCGAAATCGCCGGGACAGCCGGGACGGGCCAAGAATGTCATCATGCTCTTCATGGAGGGCGGCCCCGGACAGATGGATACGTTTGATCCGAAGCCCGAACTGCGACGTCTCCACAAGTCGGAGTCGAAGCTGAGTGCCGGCCAGGAGAAGGGCTTCAAGTTCTTCGTCGGCAGCCCGTTCGGCTTCCGCAAGGTGGGCGATGCCGGTATCGAAATGTGTGATCAGTGGAAGTATCTCGCCGATCCGTTCATCGCCAACGAGTTCTGCAACTTCCGCGGCTGCCAGGCCGAATCGCTCAACCATCCGGAAGCTCTGTTCCACATGAATACCGGCAGCCGCCTCGGTGGCGACCCGGCCGTGGGAGCCTGGGCGACGTATGGTCTCGGAACCGAGAACCAGAACCTGCCCGGGTATGTCGTCATGACCGAACTGGCGTTGCCGCAGGGCGGGCCGACCAACTGGAGCAACGGTTTCCTGCCGCCTCACTATCAGGGAACGCGGCTGCGACCGGAAGGTTCGCCGATTCTCGATCTGGTTCCTCCGCAGTACAAATCGCGGGCACATCAGCGTCGTGCCCTTGATGAACTTTCGCGAATGAACGCGAACTATCAAAGTTCGCTCGGCATTGAAGATCAGAAACTGAACGCCCGGATGGACAGCTACGAGCTTGCCTTCCGCATGCAGACCGAAGTGCCTGATGTGATCGACCTCTCTCAGGAAACCGCTTCGACGATCGACATGTACGGTCTCAACGATGCGGAGACCTCGACCTTCGGCCGCCAGTGTCTCATGGCCCGCCGGCTCGTTGAGAGCGGTGTCCGTTTTGTGCAGATCTTCAGCGGTGGCTGGGACAGCCACGACTATCTCGAACGGGGCCACTCGTCCCGGATCAAGAGCGTCGACAAGCCGATGGCGGCTCTGATTCGCGACCTGAAGCTGCGGGGCATGCTCGAAGATACGCTCGTCATCTGGACCGGCGAATTCGGCCGCACGCCCGACAACAACAAGCGAGGCGGCGTCTACTCTCTGGGCCGTGGTCACAACAATCAGGCCATGACCATGATGCTCGCCGGGGGCGGCGTGAAACCGGGAATCGTCGGGGCGACCGACGAACTCGGGTCCACAGCCGTGGAATGTGTCCATCCCATCCGCGACCTGCACGTGACATTGCTGCACCTGCTCGGACTGGATGACAACAAGCTCACCTACTTCCACGCCGGCCGCTTCAAGCAACTCAGCCAGTTCGGCGGCGAAATCATCCCCGAGATGCTCGCCTGACCGAAGCATGAGACGAAAGGCGTCCCCCACGGGACGCCTTTTTTATGCGCCTGTCCGGAGAATTTCCCAACCCGAAGCGTGAGCGAGGGCCGCATGTGAAATCGCCCTCACTGACGCTTTGGGTTGGGATTGGATTCTCAACGGGCGCATGGAAAAAGCGTCAGCCGGGCGAACTGCTCGTGCTGACGCTTTGGTTTTCTGGGCGATGTCGCCGGGGCTTATTTCCCTTTGTGGGTTACGATGTTTCGTTTCCCTTCTTTGAGTTCCTGCTGACGTCGCTTGAGGTACTCGTGAGAGATTTCACGGGCCTTCTCTTTGGCGGCTTCGTCGTATTCCCAGAATTCCTGGATGACTTCCTCGCAGGCCGGGTAATGGCGGCCGTCGTCGCCGACTCGGCTTCGCGTTTCGGCCAGACGTCGCTTGAGTTCGGCGACCAGCTCGGCCTGCTCGGGATCGTCGTAAAGATTCCGGGTTTCGTGCGGATCGTTGACGAGGTCATACAGTTCCCAGCCGGGCGGAGTCCGATAGCCGCCATCGTAGTTGCAGCCGTAGTAGAAGATCAGCTTGTGAGTCTTCGTTCGCAGGCCGACGTGAGCCGGGTTGTCGTGATGAGCCATGTGCATCCAGTAGCGATAATACGCTTCCTGCTTCCAGTCTTTCGGCTCTTTGCCCGTTTCGAGCATCGACTTGAAGGAACGGCCCTGGACCGACTGCGGAATCGATCCGCCGGCAAACTCGAGCAGTGTCGGAGCGTAGTCGACGTTCTCGACGATGGCGTCGATCTTCTGCCCTGCGGGAATCGTTTTGGAATAGCGAACCAGAAACGGCATCCGCTGCGACTCTTCGTACATCCAGCGTTTGTCCTGGTAGTCGTGCTCGCCGAGCATGAAACCCTGGTCGGCCGTGTAAACGATCAGCGTGTTATCGAGCTGTCCGGTTTCCTCAAGATGCGCGAACAGGCGGCCGAGATTGTCATCAATCCCTTTCACACAGCGAAGAAACTTCCGCAGATAAGCGTTGTACGCCATCCGGGTGTTCTCTTCTTCGCTGTAGTCGGCTGGATCGTAGTTTTCGGGGAACTCATCGGGGTACATTTCTGGCAGATCGAGCAGATACGAACGGCGAGGATTACGGGAGCCGATGGACGTGCCGATATGCGGAATGAGCTCATCATCCGCCCCGCGAGTGGCGAGCGAGCCGAACTTCGGATCGCGATGCCAGAGCGTTTCCGGAGCGGGGATGTCGACGCCGGCCAGATAGCTTTCGTAGCGGGCGGCGTTGTCGAAGTAATCGTGGGGAGCCTTGAAGTGATGCATCAGGAAGAAGGGCTTCTCCTGATCCCAGCCTTCTTTCAGCCACTCGAGGGAAAGATCGGTGATGGCATCGGTCACATGCTTGTCATCGAAGTGAATCGAGTTCTTGCCCCACGGCTTGTCGCCACGAACGAGGAACTTCGGATTGTGATATTCCCCCTGTCCGGGCAGAACGCAGTAGTGATCGAAATCAGCCGGTTCGGCTTTCAGATGCCATTTGCCGATCATCGCCGTCTGATAGCCGGCTTTGCGCATCTGCAGCGCGAGCATCTGCTTGCCGGGCACGACTTCTCCACTCAAGTCGAACGCACCGTTGATGTGGTTGTACTGACCGGTCAGTACACAGGCGCGGGACGGAGAGCAGATCGAGTTGGTGCAGAAGGCGTTGGTGAACAGGGCACCTTCGTTGGCCAGCCGATCCAGATTCGGCGTGGGCGCGATTTCCGCGAGCCGTCCGCCGTATGCGGAGATCGCATGGGCGGCATGGTCGTCGGACATGATGTAAAGAATATTGGGCCGATCCGCAGCCGTCAGAATCGACGGCAGGGTCAGCATAAAGAGGAGGACCAGAAATCTCATCAAACACTTCTCCCGATTGAAAACGATTCACTCACGAGCAGGGGCCACACTTGACCTCTTACAGACCCTGTTTGAGTGCTTCGAGATGACGGCTGAAGTGGTCGGCCAGAACCTCGGTGTAGGTGTCCGGATGAGCTTCCAGCACGGATCGAATAGCCGGTCCCAGTTCGGGGTCCGTCAGAGTGGAGCCGAAGGTGCAGTGCAGAATCTGTCGGCCCGGCTCGGTGAAGCCTTTGCCTTCCGGCACATCGGCCCAGCGTTCGAGGTAAACCTGTTCGAGTCGCGTTCCGTCCAGACCGTCATCAGCCGGAACGCCGTTCAGGGTCGCCGAGACGTGATACGTCGCCTTGTCGACATCGTACCGCTCGCGGCCGAAGCGAATCAGTTTGCGGAAGAGAGCTTCATCGTGACGGGCCACGACACGCAACGCTTCGAGGTAGCTCGTTCCGGCGGTCTTCACATGGAACTGCCCTTTGGTCGCGCGGGCCAGGGCGGGGTACATCGAGATCTTGTCGGAGCCGGAGTGAAGACTCAGCTTGTACGGTCCGATCATTTCCGCGATCGCGGCATGATCGTTCAGAGCCGTTTCCAGATCGGACAGGCTGCCTTTGTAGTCGACGCCTTTCTCCAGTTCCCCCGGGAAACGGGGGGCGAGGCTGACGAGCTTCATGCCCGCTTTGAGGCACTGATCGGCGATGATGTAATGTTCGGCCAGCGTGGTCGGCTGATCGGTTTCGTCGACCGAGAGTTCGATTTCGTAATCCCGGCCGGCGGCTTCGTGGACCGAGCGGATGTGATTGCCAAGATTGATGGCCCGCTGAATAGCCGCTCCATACTTCACGGCTGCCCGCATGCAGGCTTCTTCGGTCAGTGAGATCTCCGTGCCGGTCGAGAGTTTGATCGACTTGCCGAGGTAACCGTCGTACCAGGGGGCGGATGCTTTGGCGGTCTCGAACTTCTCACGCAGTTCCGCTTCGGAATAGTCGTCCGCCTTCTGGTCGACATCGTCAGACGGATCGATGGTGAAGAACGTGAAGCCGGCGGCAAAGGTCAGGTCGACATCGGCCGGAGTCTTCAGGTGGTCGGCATCGGCTCCGATGCGTCCGGTCCAGCCCGCTTCGCGAGCGCCGTTGAGGGCGTCGCTCATCACTTCATCGGCGGTCCGTTTGGTTCGCGTCATTTCGCGAATCGACTGCTGCGGGAAGATCGGCTCGATGCCGGACCCAGAACGCTGCATGGCGGCGACATGCCCCGGCGTGGCCAGGCCGATCCGGTCTCCGAAACCAAAACTCGGCGACAGTCCCAGGGTTACGCATTGTGTTTCGTTACTCATTGATCGTTATCTTTCTCTAGTCGATAAAGTTCTGGTGATGATTCGGAAGACGTGTGCCAGCGGAAGCGAAGTCTTTCGGTCCGGCGGCACGGCCAGGATCAATCGGCGGCGTCCTGCTTCACGAGCTGATAAACGCGGATCCAATCGACCCACATGATGGACTTGGTGGTGTCGGCAAGCTCTTCGTCGGTCGGGGTGATGCCTTCGTCCGATCGCCAGTCCTGATCTTCACTGTCGATGATCAGGTGCATCGGTTTGCTCAGACCCGTTCCGTCCGTGTATCCCAACGGATCGATCCTGGATTCGCCGGAGACGGTTCGTACGAGTTTGCCATCGACGTAGTACTCAAGATGCCACGGGGCGCGCCAGTAGACTCCAACGCGGTGGAAGTCCTGCTGCCAGTTCGTGCCGTCGTTGTACCAGCTACCCGGATCGGTCGGCTGGTAATCCTGAAATGGCTTGCGAATGAAAACGTGATGACTCAGGTGCAGCCGCTTCGCCGCCCAGCCCTCAGTCGGTCGTTGACTGCCATAGGCTTCGACGATGTCGATCTCCTGTGTCGAATCGCCGCTGAGCATCCAGACGGCGGACGCGAGAACGAGTCCGTTCAGCTTCACCTTCGCTTCCACAAACAGCGGATAGACGAACGTCTCTTTCGAGGAAATCGCGCCGGTGTAGACCTTGTCCGTCCCCGGCTTGCGACTCGCATGAATCCCAAGATGCCCGTCTTTGACGTAGGAATGCCCCGGATTGAACTCGGTCTTTCCCGGGCCGAGCCACGGATTGATGAACGAGTCTTTCCATCGTCGCGTGAACTCGGCTGGTTTGTCTGTCGGAGGAGCTTCGTAGTTGAAGTCATCCGAGACGGGGTGCAGCTTCCAGGTGTATCCATCGCCAGCGGAGACAGGCACTTCGATCGCATCCCAGTCCGCTGCTTCTGTTGGGGAGCAGATGAGACAGAGAAACGCCGTTGTTGTTGCCTGGAGCAAGAGCGCTTTGACCAGGGACATGCTTGAACTCTTCCAGCGTGAATAGTGAGAGGAGCGTTGTGGTGCGGACCTCTCGAATCGGTTACGTGACTTCGATGATCGCCTTGATGACGCCGGTTTCGGGCCGCGTGAATTGCTCGAACTCGTCGATCACGGTGTCGAATGTCGTTCGGTGCGTGATCCACGGATCGGTGTCGATGGTGCCATCTTCGATCAGATTGATGATGCGGGTGAAATCGCCCGGCATCGCGTTTCGGCTCCCTTTGAGAGTCAGTTCCGGACGGTGCATGACCGGGTGAGTGAAGCTGATCTCACCAGTAGTGATGCCGACGTAAACCAGCGTGCCGGTGTGAGCACAGTAGGTCAGGGCTTTCGACATCGAGCCGTTGTGTCCGGTGGCGTCGATCACGACCGCGTACTTGTCGCCGCCAGTGATCTTTGCGATCTCTTCGTCCTCACTGCCGTCGTCACGGAACGCGATGGTGTGGGGAACGCCGTACGTTTCCCGGCAGAAGTCGAGTCGCGATTCGACCATGTCCATGACGGTAATCGTTGCACCGGTGAGGCGGACGAATTCGAGAGCAGCCAGGCCGATCGGACCGGCTCCGATGATCAGCACGTGATCACCTTCCTGCGAATCGCCGCGATCGCAGGCATGGCAGCCGATCGCCAGCGTTTCAACCAGAGCGAGCTGCTCATAGGACAGCTTCTTCGACGGATGCAGCTTCTCGGCTCGAATGAGGAACTTCTCGCAAAGGCCGCCATCGACCATCACGCCGATTACGTTCAGATTCTCGCAGCAGTTGCCATTCCCTTTGCGACAGGCATAACAGGTGCCGCAGTTCATGTAGGGTTCAACGCTGCAGCGGTCGCCGACGGAAACATTCTCGACATCCGGGCCGACTTCCAGCACTTCCACGCCCAGTTCATGACCGGGAATGCGGGGGTAGCGGAAGAACGGCATTTTGCCGAGGTAGCCGCCGTAATCGGTGCCGCAGATGCCCATGCGATGGGTTCGCACGAGGACCTGGCCCGGACCGGGGGAGCCGGGTTCGTCGATGTCGATGTGCTGAAAATTGCGGGGTTCGTGAAGTTGGATCGCTTTCATTTCGTTGCTCCCGGCACGTCGGCCGCGTCGTAGCCATAGTCGGCCGGGTTGTCGTTGTTTTCCGGGCGACCTTCGATGTAGAACCAGTTATGAATTGGCTTGAGGATCTCGAGGACCTCAGCCAGAAGCTGTTCGTCCAGCGGTTGCTCGGCCCAGTCGGCCCATTGCGAAACCCGATTCGGATTGGCGGAGCCGGTCACACAGGTGGTGAAGTCCGGATTGGCGAGGGAATACTGCATCGCCAGCTGAGCGATGTCGACGCCCTTGCTCTCGCAATGTTTCGCCGCCTTTTCGGCGATTTCTCGCACCTTTGGAGTCGCTTTGTGCCAGGCGGGCAGCGGAGCATTGGTGAGCAGCCGAGCCGAGAAGGGAGCGGCATTCATCAGGCCGACACCCTTTTCCTTGCAGATCGGCACCAGCTCCAGGGCCATGTCGTTCTGCAGGGTGTAATGGTTGTAAGTCAGCAGCACATCGATGTCGGCGTTGGCCAGAATGTACTTGAACATCTTCATCGGATAGCCGCTCACGCCGATGAATCGGACCTTCCCTTTCTCAACCTGCTTGCGGAGAGCAGGGAGGGTCTCTTCGACAATCTGCGACATCTCGACGAACTCAAGGTCGTGACAGAGCACGATGTCGAGATGATCGACCTTCATCCGCTCCAGCGAGATATCGACGCTTTCCGCGACACGGCGGGCACTGAAGTCGAAGTGCTCCCCGGCGTATCGGCCGAGCTTAGTGCCGAGGTAATAGCTGTCCCGCGGGATATCCGGCAGGACGCGACCGAGCAGCATTTCGCTCATGCCGCGGCCGTAGAAGGGGGACGTGTCGATGAAATTCATTCCGCGTTCGATGGCGACATGAACGCTGCGGAAGGCCTCGTTCAGATCGATGCTGCGGAATTCGCTTCCGAGAGAAGACGCTCCGAAGGAGAGGCTGGTCAGTTCCAGACCGGTGTTGCCGAGAGGTCGCTTTTCCAAGGCTCGTTGATCCTGCGCTAAGATTGCGATTTTATGCTTTGCATCCCTCGGGCGTATTGATGTCCCGAACGGGATGGCCGATTTCTTCATGTTCGCATTATTCGGTCGCCCGATGCAAATCGGAATGGCAGGTCTTTACATTTACATGTCAATATTTATCCTAGGTGTATGGTCGAAGATTTCACCAGCTCGTCTCTTCCCGCGTTCGTTTCGAGGCAGGTTCTCGAAGCACGCCGATTCTTTTTGAATCTCGATCCGCATGGCACCGCCGCTGTGGAAGTTGTCTGCGGCGGAGTCGAACGGCTGCATACCGATTACCTGATCGATCGCCGCACGTTTCCCTACCGGGCGATTGAACTGGTCGCGGAAGGGGAAGGGCTCGTTACGATCAACGGAGAAGAGCACAGCCTTTCCGCCGGGTCGATGTTCGCTTACGGTCCCGATGTCTCCCATACGATTCGTAACCAGGGAGAAGTTGGGATGCGGAAGTATTATCTCGACTTCGTCGGGACCGATGCGGTCGATCTGCTGCGGCAGGCCGGGATGCTTTCTGAGACCGGCGAGCATGTTCCGATCGCCGTGGGGCGACTGCACGAAGTCGCCGAACTGTTCGACATGCTGATTCGCGACGCCAGTGAAGGGGGGCCGCATGGCTCCGAGCTTTGCGTCTCGCTGACGCGGCTGCTGTTTCTCAAGATCCAGCAATTGAGGCTCTCGGCTGGCAGTGTGCGGCCCAAAGCCTATGCGACTTACGAACGGATTCGGAATCTGATCGACGAGAAGTATCTGGAGTTACAAACCGCGCAGGATGTTGCCGAAGCGTGTGAACTGACCCCGGTTTATCTCTCGCGTCTGTTCGGGCGATTCTCCGACTGCGGCGTCTATCAGTACCTGCTGCGAAGAAAAATGAACTACGCCGCCGGCCTGCTGATGAATGAAGGCATGCTCGTGAAAGAAGTGGCCGAGAAGATGGAGTTTCCCGATCCGTTCCAGTTTTCCCGCTCCTTCAAACGGGTTTACGGAGTTCCTCCCACCAGGCTGGTGAATCAGGTTCGATGATCGGAAGCCGCAATCTTTGCCTCCGGCGATCAAATTCCGAGGAGAGATCTATTCCCTCCGGCTGGCCACGCTCGATAGAATAGTGTAGATCAGTTGCCCTTCACGGGGTTCGTCGCTAAAGGCGTTGTGTGCTCCGATTCGTGCTGGCCATTCTGTTGCTGGTAGCCCCGACCGTTGCTGCGGTCTCTCTGGGAGCGCTGCCTGTTGGCTGTCTCGACTCGCAAAGGCATGTTGATTGTATTCCCGGCCGAGTTGCGGAGACTCCCTCGGAATGGCAAGCCCGCCTCGATGGCGGTTTGCCGGCGGCGCTGCGACAGGAAGAAGGTCGATCGAGCGTTCCGCAACTGCGAGATGTCAGTTTCGGAGGGGCAACTCGAATCGATGCCACGTTTCCCGGCGAACTGGCGTTCCGCGAATCGAGTCGCGAACCAGCCACCCTCGCCGTGCCTGTGTGCTCGTCCCTGCAGGTGCTCTACTGCAGATGGCTGATTTGATTGATCGCTTACGCGCAGCTTTTTCGTAAGTCCTGAATCATCCGACCGGATCTCTGCTTGTTTTCCGGCCGACACGACGCGGAATTCCGTGGGCGGCTGTTGCTACACGTATCCGCGGCTCTGCTCGGTCGATCCGGTCGCTATCAATCATCTGCATGATCTGGAGAGATCGTATGTCACCTCAACTTATAGCTGCCCCCGAAGAGAAGCCGCTGGTTCAAACCAATACCCCGCTTGAGCTTCCCCGTCGTCCTCGGGATGTTTCGGATCTCTTGATCCAGGTCGGAGTTCTCCTGAGAGACAATCAGCCGGCCAGAGCTCTCGAACTGATTACCCGCTCGAAGTTGACTTCACCCTCGGCTCGCAATGCGATGGCCGTCTGCCAGCTTCGGCTGGGCAACCCCCACACGGCGATCCGAATTTACAGATCGTTGCTTGTCACTGGCGACATCTATTTCCTGGAAGACGCTCCAGCTCTGTTCAAGGTAAACTTCGCACTCGCGCTGTTGATGAACGAGAATGTTCCAGGCTATCAGAAAACCATGGCGGGGTTGAAAGACGACGATCATCCATACGTGAAAACCGTGCGGTCCGCCGTGGAGTCATGGCGCAGTCGACTGAATCTCTGGCAGCGAGTCCAGTGGTTCTTCGGACTGCCGCCGCAGCGAGTCATCGACCTGGGCATTCCGCCTGGCGAACTCGAGTAACCGTCGTTTAGAGCGGATCGCTCTACCGTATGTCCGCGAATGAGCGTTGAATCGCCTGAAACGCTGCATCTTTCGCGGACCGAACGGTTACACCAAAAGTAAACTGCTTTAGGTCATCGTCTCCGCAGAGATCTCTCGTTCTTCAGCGAGGCACTCTGCGGAGCTTTCGTGCGCCTCGCGGCCCCACCAGCTGGCCAGCAGAGAGCCGGTGATGTTCATCCATGGTCCGAAGATCGCTGGCGCCAGAGCAGCCGGGGCACTCTTGAGGGCATCCATCGCCAGTCCGGCTGCCATGCCGCTGTTCTGCATACCGACTTCGAAGGCGATCGTCCGTGAGATCTCCTCGCTCTGTCCGGTCAGCCGTCCACTCCAGTAGCCGAGCAGATAACCGGCCGAGTTGTGAATCGCCGCGACGAGCATCAGCAGTCCGCCGGCTTCGAGGACCGTTGCTCGTGATCGAGCCGTGATGATAGCGATGATCAGCCAGATTCCAGCCATGGAGACGAACGGAAGAATGCGGGCGATGAAATCCCCGCCACGTCCGCTGACGATCGCCACAATCTTCACCAGCGAAACCAGGGCCAGTAAGCCGAGTCCGACGGTGATTCCAGACCGGAGCGAACCGGCGAATGCGAAGAAGTTCTCAGAAAGAGTCAGCAACCCGGCGAGCGCCGAGAAGATGACCAGAAGGATCGACATGACGCTGACCTTCTTCGTGAACTTCCGCGAGGAGTAGAGCAACTCGTGAGCGAGCAGTCCGGCGATCACCGGGACGATGATCATGTTCAGAATCGACAGCATCATCGCCACGATGGAGATTGGCACGAGGGCTCCGGCGAGCCATTTGGTGAGCAGCGGAGTGACCAGCGGCGACATCAGCGTCGAGCAGGCGGTCATCGTTACCGAGAGGGCCACATCGCCACGGGCCAGAAAGACCATGAGATTCGATGCGACTCCCCCGGAGACCGAACCAACGAGAATCACTCCGACGGCAATCTCCGGCGGCAAGTCCAGCGAAGTTGCCAGCATCCAGCCGATGAGCGGCATGATTAGAAACTGCGAACCGATGCCAATCAGAACCGGCAACGGACGACGCAGAGCCCGTCCGAAGTCGTGTGCGGTCAGCGTGGTTCCCATGCCGAACATAATCACCTGCAGCAGCGGGACAATCAGCTTCGCCAGGTCGAAGCGTCCCCAATGGAGGAACGCCTCGGGAAAGACAAGAGCAGCCAGACACGCGACGGCGATCCAGAGTCCGAACGCCAGTGGCCTGAGGCGGCGCAGGATCGTACACAGCACGGCAAACGCCACGCAGAGCCCCAGGGCAGTGGGCAAAACACTCACAGCGACATGCTTTCGATGAAGGATCAGTAATCAGGGAAGACTGATTCTAACGACCGCGAACGCTGCCGAGCAGGGAACCCGTTTCAAGTGACCATGCGGTTTACAGACTGAGTCGCGAGCCCGCCTTGAAGAGGGGCTTACCTTTGGACCGGGCGGCCGCGGCGGCGAGTCGGTGGTGGAGGCGTTTCCCAGTCGACAGGACGAGGTTCGAGGTCCGCTGAGAACGCGACCAGTGTCTCTGTCGGCGACCAGTCGACATCGAGCGTGCGAAATTCCTCCGGCAGCGTTTCGAGCAGCTCCAGCTCACCGGGAGCATCGCGGCTGGCCCAAACGATTCGCGACTTTCGCAGCGCCGGGATGTGCATACTGAATAGTACCCGTCGGCTGTCGCGGGAGAATGTGAAGTCGGCGTTTGTTTCTTTCTCATCGGAATGCAGCACCTCAAGGCGGCTCCCCGGTGTGATATCGCAGGCGGCAACTTCGTACAGCCGGTTTGCTGAGGTTCGGGCTTTGAAAGCAATCGTCTGATTATCGTGCGACCAGCCGTGATTCCAGTAGATGTAACTGTATCGCTGCGCATCGGCTCCCGACAGCAGTTCCCGGGTTTTCCCGGTCGACACGTCCCGGAGAGTAATGTTCCCCGAGCTGCCGTAGGAAATTGTTTTTCCGTCGGGCGACCACTGGGCTCCCCAGCCGCTTCTGTCGAGCGTTTCTCTCCGTCCACTTTCGATGTCGATGAGCACAATTCCGCTGCCGGAAACGCTGCAGACGAGCTGTTTGCGATCGGGAGACAAACTCGGCATGCTGCCCGGACCGAGGTCCCTGAGGCCGGTACCATCGAGATTGACCAGAAACAGATGGGAGTTACTCACGGAACCGCCCGAGGCGTCAAAAGCGATGGATTGACCGTCCGCGGTAAACTCTGCCGAACCCATATGCGTGAACCCTTCAGGGGTGGACGTGATCGTTCGCGTCTCACCGGTTTCCGGGTTCATGGCCATCATGATCCGTTGTGGAGCCGTGTCGAACGGGAGACTTTTCAACGCCTCGCCTCGCAGTTCCAGGCGTTCCCAGCAGACTTCACAACTGCTCACGCCGCTGGCGATACTACGCAGCTCGATCCCCTGAGCCTTGATCGGCGCATCCGTGGCTTCACGAACTTCAAGCAGCTGAAAATCTTCCGAGTCTTTGGCCGCTATCAGGAAGTAGACGTTCTTGCCTCGCCGGGCGATTCGCAGCCGACCGGACGTCCCTTCGCTCGGCCAATGGTTCTCTCGGAAAAGTCGCTTTGGGGATTCTTCGGGCCATGTGGAAACGGATGCTCGCACCTGATGATGGCCCTGATCATTGAGAATGCGAACGACGCGCACCAGATGCTGGATCGGATCGTCGGCCTGCAGCGATGCGTAAATAAATGTCTGCTTGTCCCCGCTCATTTCCAGGCCGGAGAAGTCGGCGATCAGATCGAAATCCCCTTCGAGCCCGAACGAAAAACGCAAACAGGGCGACTGCCAGCTCCCATCCGACGTCTGCGTGAGGATCAGGCCATCGGCGTTCATGCGAAGGTTGGTCGGTTGAGTCGGAGTGAACAGCTTCACGTAATCCTCGCCCAGCCCCTGCTGGATGAATTCGTAAACGAAGACGTCTTCGAACTGCTCGAACTGTTCATCCAGTTCCTGGACTTCGGCGTCGGCCATTCGCTGGTCTTTCGGCTCCGGAACCTCTTGCGGCCAGTCGCCGTGCATTTCCACGTTGCGTACTCGAACGGCGGTTTCGTCGCCGAAATGGAACAGTCCGAACGGAAAGAACTTTGCTTCCGGCAGTGGAGCCGTGGCCACTTCGCTTCCATTGATCGTGAGGACGGCTGCGTCGTCTGTCAGCGTAAGACGGGCGTGATTCCACGTGCCGCTCTGTAGCGGGACTGGAGTCTCGGAGATCGTCCGTCGATTGTCCGGCCGAACAGCTGTCGGGTCGTAACGGGCATCGGTCAGCCAGTGCAGGTGGGTGCCTTCGGGGGCGGTCAACAGGCACATTCGGTCAAGGACCGGATGAACGTGGAACGCTCCCGCTTCATACCAGAATTCGTACTCGACAGAAAAGCCTCGTTCGAGTGGCCGATGATATCGCAGCAGGCTTTCGTCCTGCATGCCGACGAGATGGTTCTTCCTGCGAGCATGTAGTTCCTGAAGTCCATCTTCCGGGTTAAGAACATACGACCAGTCTTCATGTCTCCAGGCGATATCTTCCTCGTAGTAGTGCAACCAGCCTGACAGGGCACTGTCGGTAATCATCGGCACCGACGAGGGGACGGAGCCAGACGTTGTGATGAGAACGTTGCGAAACTCGCCGGCGTTCCGCCACCAGCTGCGAAAGCCGATCCACGGATCATGAGGCTGCTCCAGCTGCCTGACATCGACGACCCGTTCGTTGAATGAAATCGTGCTTCGTCCGTCTTCGACTGTCATTCGGAAGCGATTCCAAGGCGAATTGAACTTGGAGAAAGGGGGATCCAGAATCGTTGTCGTCGATCCACCTCGAAAGCTGCCGGTGATGAGCTTGTGGATATCTCCGCTGGGAGCGATGGTCTGAGTCGAAGCGAACAGGTCCGTGGTGCCATACGCGCGAAGTTCGCCGGTTACTGTGAAATTCCTCTGCAGGGGGATTGCATGGAACAGATAGTCCTCCTGATGGCCACCGACATGCTGCAGCGTATTCGGATCCTCAGGATCAATCTGCCACTTCGCGTGCGGCGTCCCCGCTCCTCGTGTTCCCGATCGGGCTCTCACGACCGGAACCCAGTGTTCCAGAGCCGTTGAGGCGACCGTCTCCGTGACCGCTGGATGTGTCATCCGCTGATAGTCGTGCCGCCAGTTGTAGATCTGGGCGAGGACTTCGTCGTGTCCCGCCGGCTGTCGCCGATTTGTCCTCTGCTCGTAGACAAGCATCAGCAGGTCCCGCAAATGATTTTGGGGACGCTGTTCGGCATTCTCTGGTGTCGGTGCCAGTTTCGGGTCATTCAGCCAATAGTGAATAAGCAGAAGTTCCGAAGCCATCTCCTGTGGAGTTTGCGGTTCGGCTTTCATGGTCGTCTGATAGAATTCATCGATCAGTGCCGCGGCTCGACTGGCATCCCCCTGTTTCCAGACAACGAGCGACTCCAGCGCCAGGAGATCGCGAGCTGCGACGCCGGTCGTCTGGTTCTTAAGCTGCTGCAAGAGTTTCTCGAGGTCTTCGAGTCGATTCTGTTCCGTTGCCAGATCAAGCAGATCCGCGGCGACGCTTTGGAATTCACCTCCAGCCGGGTCGTCGAAATACTCCGGGGAGACCTCGAGAGCCAGAGGAGATGGATCGGTCGGCGAAAGCCAGGTTCCCAGTCGAATCACATCGCCAGGGGTCTCGGGGATCACCCAGCTGGTCAGGGCGTCGAATCGTTCCGATTCATCCAGATCCATCACGCGGCGCCGCACGGCAGGCCCGTTCTCGCTCACCAGATCGGTAGAGGTCTGCTGTCTGAGGTCCGATACCGCGGTCGGTTCCTGGGGCGAGAGCGTGAAGCATTCAGCGGGAATCTGTTCCGGCCAGTCGCCGCTCAGGACAATGTCTTTGATCCGAGGCGCTGATGAGTGGGACGTACGATACAGCCCGAAGTGCTTCATGCCGGTGAAATCGATCGGACGGGTATAAATCAGAGTGCCGTTGAGTTCGAGCTCCAGTTTCTCCTTCACCACTGCGAGCGAAACATCGTTCCAGTCGTTTTCTTTCAGTGGCAATGGACGGGGCCCACGGCGGTTGAGTGGTTCCATCGTCGCGTTATCAGGGGTGAGACCGGTCCAGTCGAATGCACCATCGGTAATCCAATGGATGCGAACGCCGGTGGGTTCAATCAGCAGCGCGAGTCGTCCGAGTGCCGGGTGAACTGAGACGTCTTCTTTGTCGACGTCTTCTTTGTCGACGTCTTCTTTGTCATGGAAAAACTGATAGCGAACCCGCTCTCCTTCGAGCAACGGCCGCATATGGTGCAGCAAACTCTGTCGGACTGGCGTCCCCTCATCGACACGAGCGGTCAATTCGCCGTTTTCAATAGACCAGTCGGCAGGAGCGGCTTCCTGCTCCGGCTGTTGGGGAGGCAGTTCGGGAGCCAGCGAGATTTGAGCGGGCGGTAGATGTTCGTGATAGAAATAGGCTTCCCAGCCGCGAAGCTGAGCGGACTCTGAATCGAACAGAGTCACTTCACGGGGAATGGTCAGCTCGCCATCGAACTTCAGATTTTTGAAGACAGGACGCCGTGGACCAAGGCTCCATAATCCGAGCCACGGACTCTGACCGGCTGCGTTGTCGGCCCAGACGGGATGACCATTGAACACGTACTGGGTGAGCCCTCCGTTACTTCGAATTCCGACGCGGGAGAAAGTGGCGTTCGAGGAGGAGACGCGAAACGGACAGCTTCGCTTCAGCCGGAACTGATCATTGCTTCCATAGACAATCGCCTCGAAAGCTCCTCCTTCGCCGAAATAATGCAGTCCGCCATAGAACAGTCCGCCATCGGTCGCTTCGGAGCCGCCGAAAAGGGTCTCGCAACTCAGCTCAAAGTTGCCGGCGACGGGATACTTCAGCATCAGGACATCGTTCGTGCCGCCGTGGAGATGCAGCAGATGCCGCTCTGCGCCCCGCCAGTCCGCAGCGGGAAGACCGGATGCGCTGCTGACATGATCGAGACCAGTGACGCTGATCCAGTGGGGAGGCAGCCCCGTGTTGGCGGCTGAAGATTCGTTTCCCTGTTGAGCTTCAAGAGAGGTGGCATAAGCCAGACGCGTCCATTGACGCAGCATGCGTCCGTCGCGGCCATGAGTTGCCTCGGCCATCCGACGACTCAGATCGACGGCGAATGCACGGAGAGATTCCTGCTCCATGGCGGCTGCGACGAAGGTGAAGAGCATCGGATCCAGAGCCAGCGGTTCCTCCACGGGCTTCTGGTGAGTCGCCAGACGGAGGTCCGTCTCTTCCCGCAGCTCAGAAAGTACGGCTGCGGCATCGAATCGTCCACTGGCGATGTCGCAGACAAGCCGGAGAGCTCGCGCGTTGGCGATTTTCTTCTTTTCGAGTTCGGCCAGGTCGAATGTCAGTGACCGCAACAGTCCTTCATCGCGTGCCTGACGAGCCAGTTCCCAGCCGGAAGAGAAGAGACCGGGGATTCCTCCCGCGGCAGCAAGAGGAAAGGAACTGTCACGCGGCCGTTCCCCCAATGTGCGGGCAAACTCTCGCGGCGGACGAACATGAGGCACAAAAATGGCCCAATGACGGACGCCACCTTCTTCAGCGTTGGACAGGGTCCACTTTCGCAGAACTTCAACCTGCTCGACGGCATCGAGTTGCTGCAGTTCGCGATAGAAGGCTCCGGTTAAGGCCGAGCGGCCATCAGCAATTTGAACATGAAGCAGGGGATCGGCATCGACCAGCGAGCCGAACCCCGACCAGGCGTCTTCCCACTGATCGGCGTAAACATGAGCCCAAACTGCGGACGGTTCTGCGGCCCGGGTTGCTTCAGCAGCCGTCAAAGCGAAGGCCAGCGAAAGACCCAGGCAGGTCAACGTACGTTTGAAGGAGTTCTGCAAGAAAAGACCGTCTCGAGCAGATCGCATGAATATCTCCGGCAGTGGTAAGACAGGATGGGGAGAGGAGCCTGGGCGCGTACGATCATCCCAGACCGATACCTGTTTGTCGAATTCACCGGAACATTCATGCGGCAAATCTCTGCCGGGTGCGGAGATTCCCTGGAATTTCGAAAAGTTCCCGGATTCCGGTTCACGTTTTGTTTTTTCAAAGAAAATTTTCACTTTGGACAGGAACCGAGCATGATATCCATTGATGGACCGACAATAAGTCATCACCAGACGTTCATCGCCGGCTTGATCCCCGGCACGAATCGAGGCCCGTCTTGAACAATTCCGACTTCATCCAGGCACTCAAGAATCGAGAGCAGGAAGCCGTTCACTACTTGAGTGACAGCTTCCTGCCGGCGGTCTGGCGTCTGGCGTATCTGCAGTCGAACGGGAATTCTCATCTGGCCGAGGACGTCGCCAGCGATGCGGTGATGGAGCTGGTGAAAGCGGTCGAAGGAGGGACCGAAATCGAAAACCCGGTTGCCTGGATGCGAACGGTCGTTCGCAACAAGGTGGCCGATCACATGAGAGCCGCCAAGAGAGTGCGGCATCTGATGGACAAGGTTCAGCACGAGTCCCCATGTGTTTCGGAGCCGGAGGGAGAGCAGATGCAGTTGCAGCTCGAACGACAGTCCGAAGTGAGGCAGGCAATGAGCAGATTGCCGGAGCACTACCAGCTTGCTCTGGAGTGGAAGTACATCGACCACAAAAGCCTCGACGAGATCGCTGAGCGGTTGGGATCGTCCAGAAAGAGTGTGGAATCGATTCTGTTCCGGGCCCGCAGGGATTTAAGAGATGCCGTGCAGGGGCTGGAGAAGCAGCAGGAACAGGAAGTCGTCCGACGTAAGGTCGCGGGAGAGGATGGGGAATCGCCTGGAGAGTCCCCCTGCATGCTCGATGAGGAACATGCAGGGGAATCTTATCGCGAGAGACCGTCTTGTGAGGAAGCGGAAGTCGGGCCAGGGAAATGAATCAAAGGGTCGTGGATCGAAAATCGGAACATGATGTCGCCAGTGATCGGTGGGCCAGGCAGCTCGAAGGTCACGTTTCGGAGATGGTTTTCAGCTAATTATGGCCAGCGAATTTGAACATCCCGAGATTCCCGAAGACGACGCGAAGTCGCTGACGATGAACGTCCGGCCTGACGCGAACGGGAAGGTGGCGGTTCTTCCGGCGTCTGAAGCCGAAGAACGCGAGTTCGAACAACTACTCTCCGGAGCTCTGACTGTTCCGCCGGTACCGCGAACTCTGCTCAAGCGGCTCGATAGAGAGATTGCAGCCGAATGGGGTGTTTCTCCTGAACTCGTGACGCGAAATCAGGGACTGGCCGGTCGGGCGATGTCCCGTCTGCGTCGCGTCTCGGTGATGTCGGTGAGCGTGGCGGCTCTGCTGGTCATGATCGGGTTCTCGATGTTGATGGAGAATCCGCAATGCCGCGCCTGGGCCGGGCTCGTTTCCCGCATGATGTCCCAGGGAATCGTGGAACTGCGATCTGCTGAATCCGTCCGCTGGCTCAATCTGCAGGCCGGCATTGTGGGGCAGGAAGAGCCGGGGCTCTCCACGCTGGTGGATGTCGATCGGAAAGTCGTGACCGTCTGGCAGACTGGTGTCGGCCACAGCGTGATCCGACAGGACTCACTCCCCGGATCTGGCCTGAGTCGTGAAGCTTTGCTGGTCGGTTTTCTTTCCGGCGCCGAGGACTGGCGACAGTTTGCAGCCGAGAATCAGAATCTGCGGGCCGTTGAAGAGCAGTGGATCGCCCGAGCCGAGGGGGGGGGCGGTCAGCTCTCGGTGCAGTTTGCCGGCGAACGCTCCCACGCGTTGAAGCTGAATCTGACCATGCCCGAGCCGTCCGCATTGCCACTTGCGAGCGAGTTGATCGACAACACGAGAAGTACGCCAGAATCGGCTCTGTTGTCCTATGCCTCCGAATCGAAGTCTGTTCTCAGACGACTGGTGGAGCAGGGGACGACGGAACACGAAGAGATCCGAACCGCACTTCAGAACGAAGCTCCTGTGGCGACATCGGACCCCGGTGAGAATTCGACCGTCGCTCAACACGATGCCGTCCCAGGGATGAAGAACGGACTTCAGATTGCAGCTGTGCCCGATGGAATTCGCAATGCTCCCGGCACGCTGGTCGCCGCCCGGGCGCTTGTCAGCGATCCCCCGGCTCAGTGGCCAGCCGTCCGGAAAGTTCCCGCTGCCCCGATTTCAGTGGAAGTCGAGAAGCTGAACCGATTGATGGCCGAGCTCTGGAGAACGAACAATGTCGCTCCGGTGAGAGCAGCGACCGATGACGAGATGCTGCGACGTACCTATCTCGACCTCGCAGGCCGAATTCCGACCGTGGCCGAAGTTCGTGACTTCCTCAATGATCAGAGTCCGAATCGCTACGAGCGGCTCATCAATCGACTGCTCGACAGTCCCGATCATGCATCGCATCTGGCAGCTGTATGGCGATCGTTTCTGATTCCAGAAGGCGTCGACCTGTCGGTCTTCGGCGGGGTGGCTGCGTTCGATCGCTGGCTGGCCGAAGAGTTCGAAGCGAACAAGCCGTATAACGAAGTCGTCAGCGATCTCCTGCTGGCTGAAGGGCGGTTGTCGCGCTCTGGTCCACTGCTGTTTTACTCCGCTGTAAAGCTGAATCCCGAAGAACTCGCCGCACGAACATCGCGAGTGTTCCTGGGTATGCGTCTCGAATGTGCTCAATGCCACGATCATCCGTTCGAGCCATGGACGCAGAAAGACTTCTGGGGCATGGCGGCCTTCTTCGCTCAGATTTCCCGTCCCAAGGGAGAGCTCGAAGCAGTCTCGACCGTCATGCGGGTCAGCGATATCGATCGGGGGGAAGTGATGATTCCCGAGTTCGATCTGGTCGTAAAGCCTCACTACCTCGGCGAGCGAACTCCGGCTACTTCAGAAGGAACGAAGTCGCGTCGCCAGCTGCTGGTTGACTGGCTGGCCAACGCCGAGAACCCATATTTCGCCCGGGCAACTGTGAATCGCGTGTGGGGGCATCTGTTCGGCCGGGGAATTGTCGATCCGATCGACGATTTCGGTACGCAGCATAAACCCCTTTCGCCGGAACTTCTCGAGCAGCTGGCGGAACGGTTCGTCGCGACGAACTTCGATTTGCGAGATCTCGTGCGAACGATTGTCCTCTCGCGTCCCTATCGGCTGACGAGTGGAGCCGACGAGGTGAACGAGACGCGGCAGCAGTGGTTTGCTCAGATGACCGTGAAAACGCTGACAGCCGCCCAGATGTACGACTGCATCAGTGTGGCGACCATGCTGGAGAACAACGTTCCCGGCAGTGCCCGGGTGTTGACGACCAACCGCATCGGTAATAACGAACGGGATCAGTTCATTCAGGAATTCCACACGCCCGCCGGTCAGCAGACCGACTATCACGCCGGGATTCCGCAGGCGTTGACTCTGATGAACGGCGGCTTGATTGACGGGGCCACCGGGCTGGCCCGCAGTGGTTTGCTCAGTTCTCTGGAAGCTCCGTTTTTCAGCGATCAGGAACGTCTGGAGATTCTGTTTCTGGCGACGTTGTCGCGGCTGCCGCGAGATGATGAACGGCTCGTCTTCGGCGAATACATTCGTCCGGAGTTGTCGGACGAGGAGAAACGCGAGAACTTCGCCGACCTGTTGTGGGCTCTGCTCAACAGTGCGGAATTCACGATGAATCACTGAGAATAACCGGTCGCGGAAAACGTTGTCACTTACTTTGGGAAGCGAGTCATGAGCAACACCTCGGCAGTTTCACGACGAAGCATGCTGTCCCTGCTCTCCGCCGGAATTGGCGGAGCGAGCGTCAGCGGATGGTTTCCTGCATTCGCTCAGGAGCTCGCGGCGGCAAAGGAACGGAAGCGGCATTGTATCCTGCTGTGGATGAGCGGTGGTCCGTCTCAAACCGATACCTTCGACCTGAAGCCCGATCATGAGAACGGAGGCGAGTTCAAGGAGATTCAGACGAACGTCCCCGGCGTTCGGTTCAGCGAGCATCTGCCCCGTCTGGCCGAGCAGGCTGACAAACTTGCCATCCTGCGAGGGATGAGTACCAAAGAAGGGGACCATGGCCGGGGAACGTATCTCATGCGAACCGGTTACCGTCCGATGGGACCATTGAACTATCCGAGCATCGGCTGTTCGATCGCCAATCAACTCGGTTCCGGAGAGATGTCGTTGCCGACCAACGTCTGCATTGGAGCATACCGGTCCTTCAACCAGGAAGCGTTCGGGCCGGGTTACCTGGGAGCGAAATTCAATCCGCTGATCGTGGGAGCAGCCGATGTCCCCGGGAGCTTACTCGGCGGGCAGCAGGGATTTGCGGAACTGAAAGTCGAATCTCTGGAGCGACCGCAACGGATTACTGACGCCCGCATGGAGAAGCGTCTGAAGATGTGGTCGCAACTGCAGACTCAATTCCTGAAGTCCCGTGACACAGGCGCTCCCGCATCGCACAACACCATCTACGAAGCCGCCGTCAATCTGATGAACAGCCGCGACGCTCAGGCCTTCGATCTGACCGAAGAACCGCTCGAGGTTCGTGAACGATATGGTCGTTCGGTCTTTGGTCAAGGCTGTCTGCTAGCTCGTCGCCTGGTCGAACGGGGTGTTCCTTTTATAGAAGTGTCACTCGGAACCAACAGCGGTGGAGTCGGTTGGGACACGCACAGCAACATCTTTGAAGATGTCCGCAGTCTTTCCGGCGAACTCGACGCCGGCTGGGCCAGTCTGATGGAAGATCTTGAAGAACGAGGGCTGCTCGAATCGACCACAATTATCTGGATGGGAGAATTCGGCCGCACTCCGAAGATTAACAACACGGGCGGTCGTGATCATTTTCCCCGCGCCTGGACAACGGTCCTCGCAGGTGGTGGAATTGCCGGAGGACAAGCCTACGGCCAGACCACAGCCGACGGCATGTCGGTCACCGACGGGCAGGTTTCCGTGCAGGATATGCTCGCGACTGTCTGCGAAGCTATCGGGATCGGCGGTAGTGCAACGAATCTCGCTCCCAATGGACGTCCCGTGCCCATCGCAGAAGGCATTCCGATTTCAGAGGTGCTCGCATGAAGTGGGGCTGGCCAACTCTTGTCACAATGAGCGTCGTACTGACGATGGCGGACGCTGGCATTGCGCAGGAAACCGTCGAGTCCGCGAAGATCCGCACAGCGAAGATCAAGACTCCGAGTACCGCGAGATCTTCGCCGGCAATGGTCATGGAACAGCCGGCGATGATGGAAGTTGCTCCTACCGATGCCCCGTTACTGCCCGCCAGTAAAATGCCACAGTACGATCTCCGCCGATCGCAACAGTTTCTCGAACAGAACGCGGGTCGCGATACAATCCGCTTTGTGCTGCTGGCACCGGGCGAACTTCTGCTGATCGAAGCCACGGCGACCATCGACGGGAAACCGTTTCCGGCCGCTCGGGAAGAGACTTTGCAGAAATATCGGCTGGCTCTCGATAACCAGGCCGCCCCGGCCGGTGACGGCGAGGAACAGGAGTCTCCTCAACCGTTCAGTTACGTCACAAGCACCATCCAACGAGTGAGGCAATACCAGCAGGCGACCGGAGCGGCTCCGAATGCGGAGGAACTTCGCTGGCTGGTCAGCACCTGGTGCGATGGGCCCGAAGTCCTGCTGGTCAACTCCAGCTTTCAAGTGTTCCGTCAGCAACAGAGACCCCTCTGGAACGTTCTCGATCTCAATCAGAACGACGTGATCGATGGCAACGAGCTTGAGAACTGCGTCGATTCGATCAACCGCTGTGATCTCAATCGGGATGACGTGGTCTCGTTTGAAGAGATCGTCACACGGGCACGAGCCCTTGTCGCCGCAAAGAGATCAGAGTTTAACGATCATCCGTTGCTCGTCGAATGGCCGGCCGATGTGAGCCGCGAGGACTTCCTCGAGACGATCCGACAGATCGTCCCGCAGATTGACCCCAATACACTCTCTTCCGAGAGTCAACTGCGGTTGACGATTGCATTCCAGACGACGCAGCCGGACAAGGCCGAAATTCGCATGGCGATAGACGCCGGGAACTGGAAGCCTGCGGCCGAGGATGCCGAGGAGGTTTTGAAGGTCGTCACGGATCGCACCTGGCTGGAATGCCAGGCGGTTCAATCGGGCTGGCGGGATCAGATCTCGCTGGCTGCCGTCGTCGATGGCTATCCGCTGTTGCCGGAACTTGATGCGAATGCCGACCGTCGCTTTACAATCCGGGAACTTCGGGACCTGAAAAGTCGTCTCTCCCATTATGACGTGAACCAGGACGGCCAGATTGCGTTTACAGAACTCAGACCCACCGTGCGGCTCTGTTTCGGACTCGGGCCGATCGCCCATGGAGAACTGGCAACCGTTCGTCGTCCAGCTTCGGTATCTGGGAGCCCGGTCACGCCGGCTCCGGCCTGGTTCGCGCGGATGGATCGGAATCAGGACGGCGATCTGACACGAGGGGAGTTCCCGGGAACACAGGAGCAATTTTCACGGCTCGATACCGACGGCGACGGACTGATGAGTGCTGCCGAAGCGAGCCAGCCTCCGCAGGCGGACACAACGCAGCCGAAGGAACCATCGGCAGACGAGGCACAGCCCGAAGAAGTGCAGAACTGAGTGTGAACACGGCCCGTTAACTACGGAACACGTAATGATGAATCGAATCGAAATGACCACCGAACCTGCAGAGGAACACGACATTCGCAACAACCATCACGGACAGGTGCAGGCACCCGTCTCAGAGGATGTCGCCGTGACCGTCGACCGTTTGCACGAGCAGATGCAGGAGCTCAAACGGCAACTGGCCGGCGTCATCGTCGGGCAGGAAGACGTCTCCGAACAGCTGTTGATCAGTCTGCTTTGCCGCGGTCACTGCATACTTCAGGGGATGCCGGGGCTGGCGAAGACGATGCTCGTTTCCACGCTGTCGTCGTTGATCCAGATGTCTTTCCGCCGGATCCAGTTCACGCCCGACCTGATGCCGGGGGACATCACCGGGACGGAGATTCTGGAAGAGGATCACACGACCGGGAAACGCATCTTCCGATTCGTCGAGGGGCCGCTGTTTGCGAACGTCATTCTCGCCGATGAAATCAACCGGACGCCGCCGAAAACACAGAGCGCACTGCTCGAAGCGATGCAGGAACGGCAGTTGACGGTCTGCGGGAAAACGTACGAGTTGCCCTCGCCGTTCTTCGTTCTCGCCACTCAGAACCCGGTTGAAACGGAAGGGACGTATCCCCTTCCAGAAGCCCAGCTCGACCGGTTTCTTCTCAAGATTCACGTTCATTATCCGGATCGGGCGCAGGAGCTCGAGATCGCCAGGCGACAGACGACCGACTACTTCTTCAAGACCGAAACCGTGCTCGATGCCGAGCAGTTGCTCGAGATGCAGTCGCTCGTGCGGGGTGTCGTCGTCGCCGACCATGTCTATGAAGCTGCTCTGGACCTTGTCCGCAGCACACGCCCGGAAGAAGACGCGATGCCGGCCGAACTCAAAACGATGGTCCAGTGGGGAGCCGGTCCGCGGGCGACGATCGCTCTGTTGATGGCCGCCAAGGCCCGAGCCCTGCTCAATCGACGTTTTCACGCCACGATCGCCGATCTGAAAGCGGTCGCTCTTCCAGTCCTGCGGCATCGGATCATTCTCAGCTTCAACGCCGAAGCCGCCGGCGTCGATGCGGATCGAATTCTCGATCAACTGATTGACGCCACAGCATCGCTGCAGGTGAAAATCTAAGCCGTTTACTCACAGGGGTTACCGTTCCGGAGGCGTAGCACGGAGCGTTTCACGCGAATGGGCGTTGCTACGCGGTCATCCGATCGAGCGATCCGCTTCAGAACATATTCTCTTATCAATTGCTCACTTCATGATTTCCTTTCTGAAATCGACATTTCGAAAACCTCAGCCGTCCCAGACGGCGAACGAGGCGCCACGGGCATTGCTCGACGCCGAGGTCATGAACCAGATCGGGCATCTGGAACTGCTCTCACGAACCGTTGTCGACGGCCTGCTGGCGGGGAAGCATCGCTCTTCGACACGGGGCGGTTGCTGCGAGTTCGCCGAGCATCGTCAGTACGCCCCCGGCGATGAGATCCGGCAGATCGACTGGCAGGTGTATGCCCGGAATGACCGCTACTTCATTCGTCAGTTCGAGGAAGAAACGAACCTGCACGGCATCCTCGCCCTCGATACAAGTGGGTCGATGCGGTTCGGACTCTCCACGCCCGCGAAGCTCGATTACGCTAAACAGCTTGCCGCCTGCCTGGGACGACTGCTGCTCAAACAGCGCGATGCAGTCGGCGCGGCCATTCTCAACGACCAGAACCCGTACTTCGTGCCGCCGCGTCAGCACGCCGCTCATCTTCAGGCGTTACTGAGCGCGCTGCAGGCGGCCGAGGCCTCAAACGCTGGCGATCTCGGTTTGCAGATTCGTGGATGTCTGCCTCGGTTCAAACGGCGAGGGCTCTTCATCCTCTGTTCGGACTGCTTCACCAATCTGGATGAGCTTTCCGGGGCCCTGCGCGTGGTCCGGTCTCGGGGGCACGATGTGGTCGTGCTGCAGATCCTGGCTCCGGAAGAAGTTCACTTTGAGTTTCGGCACTGGTCGTCCTTCCGCTCGCTGGAATCATCGGGGCAGACAATGCATCTCGATCCGGCCGCGATTCGAAGTGCTTATCTGAAGCGGTTCGAATCGTTTCTGGCCGACCTGGAGGAACGCGTCGTCGGGCTGGGGGGCGATTATCTGCGAATGACAACCGATCAAAATCTGGCCGATGTGCTCGGCTGGTTCCTGCGGATGCGAATGGCGCGCAACAAACGACGCTCCTGAGGAATTACCGTGAGTTTTCTGGGATTGGCATTTCTGTTCGCACTGCCACTGGCGGCTCTGCCGGTGGTCCTGCACCTGTTCGATCGACGACGCAATGTTGTCATCGAATGGGGAGCGATGCAGTTCCTGCAGGAGGCGGCTGCGGAGAAAACCTCGGCCCGGAAGCTGAAGCAATGGCTGCTGGTGCTGTTGCGTGCTCTCACGTTAATCATGCTCATTCTCGCGTTGGCCCGACCGATGCTCCCCGGGCAGTGGTTTGGCCAGTCTGTTCAGGGAGAACTGATTGTCCTGCTGGACAATTCGCTGTCGATGTCGCGGGCTGCCGAGGAAGAGTCGCTGTTTCAGCAGGCCGTGCAACAGGCGGAAGAAGAGATCGCCGCCCAGGACGACGGTGATTACATTCGCGTCATGCTGACCTCGCCGTATCCGGTCTGGCTAACCACCGAGCCCATCCGACTCGACCAGTCTTCCCGGAAGATGTTGTCCGATCTTCTGGCCGAGCAGCTTCCCTCCGCCGGGCAGAGCGATCATCTCGCGGCTCTGTTTTCCGCCGTTCAGGCTCCGATTGAACAGGGACAGCAGAGTCGTCGCATTTTGCTTTATTCCGATGCTCAGTCCGCAGATTGGGAAAGCGTGACGGACGACTCCTGGGGCGATCTTCAGGCCGCCTGGCAGCAGACGACGATCCCGCTTGAGTTTGAACAGATCGACATGGATGCCGGCTCGCTGCAGAGCTCGAATGTCGCCATCGATCGGCTGCAGACACAGCGGTTCGTGGTTGGTGAGAACGATACCGTTCCTATGGTCGCGCAGCTGCATAACTACGGCGAGTCGAGTACGGAGTCGACCCAGCTCCGTTGGCTCATTAACGGAGAAACGGTCTACGAAGAAGAAGTGCCCTCACTGGTCGGCGAAGTTTCTCATGACGCACTGTTTCGTCACACCTTCTCCGAAGTCGGGCAGTATGTGGTGACGTGTCGCATCTCGGGCAGCGATTCGCTCGCCGCCGATGACGAGAACTCGGCCGTGATTCAGGTGATCCGTGAAGTTCCGATTCTCGTGGTGGACGAGCAGCAGGAGTTTGCCGAACTGCAACAGGAGGCCTACTTCGTCCAGGCGGCGCTTGGCTGGAAATACGGGGAGCCACTGCAACAGCACACCGTCTATACGCCTCGTGTGGTTGCGACTGAAGAACTGCCCCAGCTCAATCTGAACGACTTTCATGCGGTCGTCATTCCGAGTTTTCACAAGCTGGATGTCCAGACAGTTCGTCAGCTCGAATCGTTTGTCGCGGCTGGCGGCGGATTATGGATCGGACTCGGGCCGCGGACGGAGATCGATCAGTTCAACAACTATCTGCATGCGGATGGCTACGGACTGGCTCCGCTGCCGATTCAGCAACTCAAACTGGCCGACATTGCCGTTCCGGATGACTCCGATCGGGCAGCAGCTCTGCGAATTCGGCTCGATTCCGATGACCATCCGGCGACGCGGACGTTTGTCAGACAGGACCTCGATCTCAGCGATATCCTGATCGATCAGTACTTCCAGTTCGAATCGACGGCGATCACCGACACCTCGTCGGTGCTCTTTGCACTCAACAGTGGACAGCCGCTGATGGTGGAGCGGTTCTATGGTCAGGGCCGCGTCGTCGTGCAGAGCGTTCCGCTGCATCTGCAGTGGAGTTCCCTGGCGCGTTCCCAATCGTTTGTCGTCCTCGTTCAGGACATGCTGGGGTACCTTTCGGAACCAAAGACGAGCCGGTTCAATCTTCAGCCCGGCGAACCAATCGCCTACAAGCTGCCCGATGCCGAAGTGTTGAACGCGACTCTCGAAACCCCGCTGGGCGATGAAGTTTCGCTTTCCGCCGAACCATGGGGCGAAGGCGTTCAGTTTCGCAGCAGCAGAACCGCACTGCCGGGTGAGTATCTGCTGCAGACCGGACTGCCGGGCGGTCCGATTCCCTTTCTGGTAAACCGGCATCCCTCGGAGTCAAATCTTCAGTCGGTCGGTCCGGAGCAGATCGCACGACTGCAGGAACTGAATACATTGCCTCAGCAGATTATCGAATCGGAAGCGGTTCAGCCGGGGCAGCAGACTCCCGTCTGGTCGGTCCTTTTTCTGGCCATGATTGCGCTGCTCAGCGGTGAGCTGATTCTGTCGGGCATGATGTCCCGTGAACGGTTTGGCACCAAGTCCGCCGAACCAGCCAGCCGGGCACCGGCGGGAATGTTTGATCCGCCAGAGGCTCCTCGAACGTCGGTCAACCCGCAATCTCCGAGAGAAGAAGCTGTGAGTCCGGATCGTGAACTCGTGAGTAACAAGTCGACTTGAAAGTCCTGGCGAATATGAATCGGAACGTGGAATACCTGTCGCTGGAAGGACCGTTCAGTCTCGGACTGACCGTGCTGATGGTCCTGCTGCTGATCGGGCTGTTCGCCTGGTCGCTCTGGCGGGAGCGGTACGTTCTTGGCGTAAAGCTGACATCTCTGTTCTTTGCCTTGAGGATGGTTGTTCTGGCGACAGTCGTCTGGATGTTGCTGGCTCCAACCAGCGTGCAGATTACAACTCAAACGACACCGAAACAGGTCACGCTTGCGATCGATGCCAGTCAGAGTATGTCGTTAGTCGATCTGCCGGGAAGAGCCGATCAGGCTCGCTGGCAACTGGCGTCGCGAGAGGCCGAATCGTCGAGGGCACTGGAAGCAGTCGATGCCGCGGTCGCCGCCACGGGGCAGGCTTCTCTTGAACTCGACGAGGCGGTCATCGCACTGCGATCTCATCGGTCCGAATCGGACGTTCATCGAATCCTGCAACGCGTTGGCGACTCCCTCGCCATGACCACTACGCAGCTGGATGTCCTCAGTGAAGAGCCACTTCCGGAGGACCTTCGCAGCCGCGTCCTGAAGGAACGGACCGCAATCTCTTCCGGCCAGTTCTCCGGTTTCGAAGAACTCCTCGTGGCGATTCGCAAAGGCCGAACGCCGAAAGAGCAAAGCTGGCGGGAGAGCCTGACCGATCTGCAGTTCGAGCTCGTCCAGCGGCACGCTCAACTGCAGCATCTGGCGGCAGCGGTTTCTGAGCAGGCTTCTGCGGAAGCGACCGCTGATGTTATCGGCCCCCAATCCCGTTATCAGTACGCGATGGCGTGTCTGCGGCAGGTCCGCGAACGTCTGCTGGCTCAGGTTGATGAGACTGTCGACATTCAGTTTGCCATGTTTGACGATACGGTTTCACCGTTGCGGAGCGAACAGATCGATCGCACGGTTGAGGCCGATTCTCGATCGGAGTCCCGCATCAATGGCACGAGTACGAATCTGACGCTCGCTCTGGAAGAGCTGATGCGAACGCCTGCAGAACGCGCCTCGGCGGCCATGTTTCTGCTCAGTGATGTGGCTCACAATCATCCCGGCACAGATCCGCCCGGCGACGTCGTGCAGCGGACGCATTCGATGCCCATTTATGTCGTGCCGATTGGCAACACGAATCGTGTTCGCGACCTGGCCGTTCAGAATGTGAGTGCCCCCAAAGTCGCCATGCGAAACGACGACGTTGTGATCGAAGTGACGCTGGAAGGTTACGAGCTGGCCGGCGAGAAGTGTCTTGTTGAACTGCTGCAGGAAGGAACCTCGCTCGATTTTCGGGAGATTGCCCTTGAGAGCGACTTCGTGAGCAGAATTGTCCGGTTCGAACGTCAGCTTTCTGAGATTGGCAATCAGACCTTCCAGATTGCCGTGACGCCGCTCGAAGCAGAGGCGACGGAAGAGAACAACTACTCCGAGTTCGATGTGAACGTGACCCGCAACGATCTCAAAGTGCTCCTCGCCGACGAAATGCCCCGCTGGGAGTACCGTTATCTGACGCAGTTGTTCCGTCGGGATGCGAAGATCGAATGCGATGAATTGCTGTTTCATCCCCGGGTGATTGCGACGGGACGCCGGGCGGAGACTCAGTCGCTTCCAACAACCGCGGAGCAATGGGATCAGTACGATGTGGTCATCCTGGGGGATCTCGCTCCGGAACATTTTCCAGCGAGTGCGCAGCAATCGCTCCAGGAGTACGCTGTGCAGCGGGGCGGGACGGTCATCATCATTGCCGGTCAGAATGCGATGCCTGATCAGTATCGCCGGCAGCCTCTGGTCGACTGGCTTCCGGTCACCGAAGGCCCGGCCCGCCCTCCTTCCGAACTCGATCTCGCTTTTCAGCTGACCCGGGAAGGGGAGGATCACGCGGCACTGATGATTGGGGAATCGACCCAGCAGACGAAGCTCGCCTGGGAGTTCGTCAATCAGTTCGCGCCGCTGCACGATCTGTCGTCATGGTGTATCCCCAAGCCTTCGGCTCATACGCTGATCGCCGCGGTCCAACGCGGGCACGAGCAGCCAACCGACACGGTTTCCGATGTGTTTCTCGCCTGGCAGCCGTTCGGACGAGGACGCATTGTCTATCTGGCAGGACCGGAAACCTATCGCCTCCGTTTTCTCCGGGGCGATCAGCTGCATTACCGGTTCTGGGGCCAGCTCATGCGGTGGGCGATCGCGTCGGAAATGACCGTCGGCTCTGAATTCATTCGTATTGCAACCGAGAAGTCGCGCTATACGCCGGAAGAAACCGTCTATGCCACTGTCAAACTGCAGGATGCGGAAGGCCGTCCGGTTCTTTCTGAAGAAATGTCGCTGCAGTTGACGTCTCGGACGCTGGAACGGACCGTGCCTCTGCGGCCGGTCGACGGGATTCCGGGGGAGTATCAGGCTGAGATCCTGCCGTTGCCAACCGGCGTGTACCAGATTGAGCCGCAGGGGCCCGAAATCGAGCCGCTGCTGGCGATGGGAGAGACGGAATCGCGATCCAGTTTTACCGTTCTGGCCAATCGTCCTCTGGAGCTCGCCGACACCCGCAGTAATCGCGGACTGGCGACTCAGCTGGCGGAGGTCTCCCACGGACTGGTCATTCCGCCGACCGCCATCGGCACCATCCTGCAGTTGCTTGATCTGGAACCGATCGTCACTGAGCAGACGCAGCGAGTTCCGCTGTGGCAGCGCTGGAGTTATCTGTGGTTGATTGTCTGTTGTCTGGGCGTCGAATGGAGCTGCCGCAAATGGTTCGGCCTTTCCTGAATGCAATTTGACTCTGTGAACTGGACGTAACCCATGTCCCATATCGTTGAACCTCGTGCATTGCCGACTGTGATTGAGCGATCGCTGAACGCGATCCGCTGGCGTTCGGTGGCGATCGCGCTGGTTGAATCGACCGCGATCGGGATCGCAGTGCTCGTCTTCGCGGCGATCGTCTCGATGACTCTCGACTGGGCGTTCACGTTGTCCGATACGCGACTGCGGGTCGCCCTCACGGCTCTGTCTTTCGGAGGTGGCGTGGGTGCGTTCTGTTATCATCTTATTCCACGTCTGCAACAGGCCCTCCGTCAGAGAGCAGTGGCGACCCGGGTTGATCGCCATGTGCCGCAGCTCGAAGAACGCTGGTCCACAGTGGTGGAGATGCAGTCGGCCAATGGATATCGTTCCGCGTCCCTTCAGTGGGAAATGTTCACGCAGGTCATTAACGAAGCCGTGGCGCTCGCCGGACTGGTCGATCCTCGGCAGATCAGTCGTTCCCGGACACTGAAGTGGGCGTTACTTGCCGTGGCTGCCATGTTCATTGTTCTGCTCGGGTTCCTGGCGCTGAACTGGGGGCAGACGTCGGTGCTGCTGCAGCGATTCCTGTTTCCGACCACTCAGGTGACCGCCACGCAGCTGACGTTTGACCGTGTGTTCTCGCCACTTCCGCGAGGAGAGATCACTGAGCTGCGTTTTGTGCAGTCTGGCTTGCTGAGAACGCACGGGATGCTTTTCGTGGAGTTCGAATCGGGGAAGACCGATCAGCTTCGCCTGCATGCGACTGCGGACAATGAAGCGTTGTTCGTGCACGAACTGCGGGCTTCGGAGCCGTTTCGTTATCGACTCGAAGCCGGCGATGCCGCGACCTCCTGGCAAAGGATTGCCGTTATCGACGCTCCCGAATTTTCAGAAGTGGAACTGACGATTATCGCTCCGGAGTACGCGAAGCAGGAGCCCTCGACCAAGTCGATCCTGCCCCGGCATCTTTCTGTTCTGCAGGGAAGTCGCGTTAAACTCCGAATGCGTCCCAGTATGCCGCTGAGATCCTTTGAGCTGGGTCTGACTCTTTCTCCCGATCGTCCCGATGGGCTCGGCAAGACTCTCTTTATGGAGCCGGACGAGCTTGGCTGGTATTCCTTTGAAACCCAGCTCATCGAAGACCTGAAGCTGACTCCCGTCATGACGAGTCGAGACGGCCTGACCAACGAGTTGACCCGTTCCTGTCATCTGCACGTGCTTATCGACAAACTGCCGGTCGCTCGCGTTGTCGGCAAAACTGAAGAACAGGCTGTGGCCAAAGACGACATGCTCGAGTTTCGCTTCGAAGCTCACGACGACTTCAGTGTCGAAGAGGCCGAACTGGTCATCTATTCGGAGACCGAGAAGGATGAGAACGGAAACCCGAAGGTCCTGGCCCGCCAGCAGATTGACTTGGGAGACCAAAAAGGGAGCAAGACTGCTTCGGTTGATGTGATGTTCGATCTCAAATCGCTTGATCTCGAGATTGGCGAGAACATCAGCTACGCCGTCCGGGTCTCGGACAACCGCGAGGTCGAACTCGATTCGGACCGCGTCAAGCGGAGTGATTCCGGCTTCGAGCCACTGGTCGACCCGAATGGACCCACGGTTGAACCCTCAGCAGAATCCATGGCCAGGGCCGATTCGCCATCCGGGGACTCGCACAGCCGAAAGAAACCGGACACGAACGAGACCGGACAAGTGACGGACGATGCTCTGGCTGCAGATATGCTGGCTTCTGCTCAATCGAATTCCGGCCGGGAGCAGCCGGCGGTTTTGCCCCGACCGCCGTTGCCGCAATCGGACGATTCCCCGCGTGAGGGAAAGCAGGACAACAACCAGAAGCCAGGATCACCGCCTGTTGCGGGGGTTGAGAGTCCGGACGGTTCTTCCTCGGCGGGGAAGGAACAGACTCCTGACGCCGAGATGACGGATCGGGAAGTCAGTCCGAACGAGGCTGAAACGACCGATCCCAGGGAACGAGACGGTGAAGGGCGTTCAAAGGGTTCGTCGACCGATGACACACGGGAATCTCAATCGGGAGAAGCCCGTCAGAAGTCGAAGCAGTCCGGTTCAGGGGAAGCCGATTCGGGACGCCCGCCGGTCGATGTCAACTTCAACAACCAGCTGGCCCAGCAGACCGAGTCCGGTCGGCGGAAGTTGCGGATTGCAGAGCGACTGGCCGAAGTCGTTCGCTCCGACGAGACGGCTGGCGAAGACCTGAGTCTTCGGGAATGGATCGTCCGGCTGGAAGAGCGACTCCGAACAATTGAAGCGGGAATGCAGCAACTGGTCGAACATCAGTTGCGAGATGCTGATCGTCCTGAGCAGATGCGAAGACTGGATGAAGACTTTGCCTCGATTGAAACCGATGTCGCCCAACTGCGGGAGGACACGCGCGACAATCGCTTCGCCTTCGTCGGCCTGCAAATGATGGAAATCTCACGCATGCATGTGACACCCGCACGCGATTTTCTCTTTCGAGCAGGACGTCAACCGGAATCGACCGATTCGATGTTGCAGCGATCGGCGCATCACGTCACGCGTGCTCGGGAGCTGCTGCAGGCGTTGCTGAAGCGGTACGACAAGGCGGAGCGGGAACGGAAAACGGCGAAAGCGCTGGAAGAGGGAGTGACGCTCTACGAAGTTTACGTGGAGAAGGCCCATCATTTGATGCGGGAAGCGACTCAGAACCGCAATCCCCTGGAGCGGAAGATGGCCGTGATTGAAGTCGATCAGGCCTATCTGGAGCGCTATGCCGAAGTACGACGCTTGCGTCGGGAGATGTTCCGGGAGTTCTCGCAGTTGCTGGCCGATGACCCGCGACTGTTGTCTCGATTTCTCGGTTCCATTCAGAGACGCCGGGCGTCCCTGCGAAATCAGTTGAGTGAGCTGCACGAACGACAGGAAGAAATCTACAGCGAGTTGAGCGGCTGGAACGGGATCGAGCCCGAGCAGAGAAACGATCTGTGGACGGTCATTCTGGAACTCAGGCTGTACGCCATCGATACGCTGACCAAGGAGATTTCCCACTTCACGGAGCGATCCAAGAGTCAGCTGCCGCTCATCCTCGAGAAATCCCACGGCATGGAGGCCGCTCTGATTGCCCGCATTGAGGAACTGGAAACGCTCTCGCGAGAGGTCGAGAAGAATCTACAGACCTGGCTGGCCTCGGGCGATGATGGGCTCGCAACGACGTTACGTCAGCAGTCCCAGCGGATGGCAATGGTCGCCGAACAGATCGAAGTCGGCCTCGACCGGCTCGGTTTCGAGTACGCGTCATCAGAGGAAGTGAGCGACTATGTCGGCAACCGCCGCGTTGAACTGCAGGCTGTCGAAGATCTGATCGTCAACTGGGCGCAGATGATGCAGGCGATCGGGAAACGGCACTATGGGGATCTCGTCAACCGGGACCAAATTCGTCTCACAATCGCGACGGAAGAATTGAGAGCCGGTCTGCTCGGAATTGAAGACGATCTCCGAGCCGAGTTTCAACGAGAAGAAGAGATCGAGCTTCCGCAGGAGATTGTCGATCTGATCAACAAACTGCAACGTCAGATGGAAACGATTACTGTTCATCAGCAGTCCAGTACCTTCAGTTTTCAGAGTGATCAACTTCCGGAGGCGGAAGCTCGACTAATCAATGTCCTCGATGCTTTCGAAGACGCCGAGAAAACCTTCGATGACATCCGCCGCAAGGTTGTTGAAATCCTGGACGAGCAGGACGTTCGTGATCCGAATATCGCAGATCTGGAAGATCCGACGCTCGATCGCTTTCTCGCTCAACTGGAACGGGAACCGGGGATCGATGCTCTGCTGGGCATTCCCGATCGTCCGCAGAACCTGCGAGAACTGGCCGATCTGTACTCGAATCGAGGAGCCGCCACCAGAGACCTGGCAGACGCCAACGAGGAAGCAATGGCTCGAGCCGAGAAAACGAAGTCTATGCCACCGCCGCAACAGCCGAGGAACCGGCGAGAGAATCGAAATCAGGATCCGTCTGAAGTCGATGAAGACATGCAGCAGGCTCAGCAACGAATGCAGGAGATGCTTCGCGAGTCGATGCAGAATCTTGACGAGCAGCTCAAGGATGAAACTTTAAATTCCCAGCAGCGCGAGCGACTGCAACGTCTCAAACAGGAGCTCGCCCGCATTCAGGAAGAGACCCGTCAGAATGTGAATGAAGCCGCCCGCTGGCAGCAGTTCGCGGAAGCGGATCAGGTTCAGGAATCGATCCGGGCGATGGCTCGCGGCGAGATGGTTCCTGACGAACAGTGGAACCGGGTCCTGTCGACACTTGGCGAAGGCCTGTGGCAGATGAAGGGCGATCAGCCCCCGGAGGAGTACCGCAAATCGATTGAACAGTACCAGCAGGTCCTGCAACAGCTTTCGCGAACGATGCAGGAGGAAACCGAATGAATTCCTTGAAGAAGACCGTTTTCAATGCGTTCTGCGGAGTCTTCGTTGTGCTTTCCGGCTTTCCTGTCAGCGAGTCGAACGGACAGGAGAAGTCGAATCCTTATATGACGGCGACCACGCAACTCAGCGACGCGTTGCCGCCGCAGGAATGGTCTCGCATTGAGTCCGCGGTTGACTCCGGCCTGGAATGGCTGGCGAGTCAACAGGCCGAAGATGGACGATTTCCGAGTTCGGAGAACGCACAGCCGGCGGTCACGGCAATGGCTGTCATGGCGTTTCTCTCGCGGGGGCATATCCCGGACCAGGGACCTTACGGGCGGCAAATTTCCAAAGCGATCGACTTCACGCTGTCGACGCAGTCCCGCCGAGGCTACTTTTCGATGCTGCCGGTCGTTCCGCCGAGCCATCATCTGAATCCCGCTCAAACCGTGCACTACAACCACGCCATTACCGGGCTGATGCTGGGCGAAGTCTACGGAATGACGACCGGCGAGCAGTCCCGACGCGTCGAAGCTGCTCTGGCCCGGGCACTGCTTTATCATCGGGAAGTTCAGACCTGGCAGAAGGGGGCGGCTTCCGACCACGGAGGCTGGCGATACGGTTATCCAGAAGGTCCAAACGCCAGTGCCGATATGTCGGTGACGGGCTGGGCATTGATGTTTCTTCGCTCGGCTCGGAATGCCGAGTTCAATATTCCCAAGCTCTACTTCGATGAGGGACTCGACTTTGTTCAGCGCTGTTACGAAGACGACGTCTCTCAGCACGAAAGCGGAGTATTCCGGTATCGGCCGCGTCAGTCCGATCCGAACGGAAACCCGCAGATCACGCTCGCGAACACATCCTCGGCCACATTAACGCTCATTCTCGGCGGACGTCAGGATCATCCGGGCGTGGTCGATTCGATTCGCTGGCTGCGAAGCCGGGAATATCCTCGATTCTTTGAGAACGGCTACTTTTATCTGGCCACGTACTACACTTCGCAAGCCGTGGCTCAGGTTGGCGGAGATACCTGGAATCAACTCTTTCCACAGATCGCCAGCAATCTTTTGGAGGTCCAGAACTCGGAAGGACACTGGCGGCCGGGGATCGGCAAGGAGGAACTGTTCGGAGAATGTTATTCGACGTCACTGGCCGTTCTGGCACTCACACCCGCCTATCAATTGCTTCCAATTTATCAGCGATGACGATGTATCATAGCTCGCGAGTGACATGGATCCTGGGGTTGATGCCGCTGCTGTTCCTGGGAACGGAGCGACCGGGAGGCACGCTGCTGGCCGCTGACGCAGCGTCCCCGGTTGTCAACACGCTGCTGATCGGGAACGAGATCCTTGCCGACGATGTTGAAATTGTTTTCCATCGCGCCGAAGCATTGGACGGTGAAGACCGATTCGAGTTTCTGCAGACGTGGGTTCTGCCGGAGGCGTTCCCTGACGTGGTTCGGATGGAGGCCTTTCGGGGACCGTTACTGGCTAAGGAAGACGGGTCGGAAGAATCTGCTGCTGCGGATTCGTTTCTCGATCGCCTGCATTCGCCGGCCCTGTTGCTCGTTCAGTCGGCAGCCGCAACGAATCGTCTCGGAGAGCTTCGCCAGCGATTGGAACGCATTGAACCCACCGAGCCTCGGCTCGCGCTCGATGCCCACGCCTTTCGCGGATTAATCGCGGTCGAGGAGCAACGATTTGATGACCTGATGTCGTCGCTGACGGCAATCGATACGCTTCGAGCCGAACTGACCACCGACGACATCCCGTGGTCGGAACTGACTCTTCTGGCCCGGGCCATTCATGAGGACGAAGCTCGGACCGACGTCATGGGACATCTCGGCAACATTCTGCAGCTGAGCAACACCAAGAATCTCAACTGGAGTCTTCGTCCTGATGGAATCCGCTTTCGTTCCTTCTTCGATTCGATTGCCGGAGAGGCTCGGGAGCTGGAAGCGGGAACGCTGTTGCAGCAGATGCCGGAGTGGACTCCAGTGCGACATGAGACCCGAGAAATGAGAGACGAAGAACTTCCGGCGCCCCGGTGGCATTTCGATGGGAGCGAAGTCCACATCGAACGCGGCCGGCGGATGGATCTGCTTTATTTTCAGTCGCCACTCACCGGCAATTACCAGGTGCAGTGTGAAGTTGTCGCGCCGAACTATCGTGACACCGCGGGGCTGGTCGCCGGGTTCTGGAGCAGTGCCAGTCGGCACAGTTTTCGATATGGCGACCCCACGCGACTCATCAACACGACGACACTCGATCCCATTCTCCCCAAGCTGAATGACTGGATGCGGTTTCGAGTGCGGGTGGAGAACGGTATCGCGACCACGTACTGGAACGAACGCAATCTTGCGGAACGCCCGGCGAACGAGCACACCGATCCCTGGGTGGCGGTCCGCACCTATAATGGCATTCTCGGGGGAGTTCGCAATGTTCGGATTACCGGGGATCCCGAGATTCCGGCCACAATTACGCTGCATTCCGATCTCAATTCTGGATGCTGGTTCGCCGTCTATGACCAGACTGTCGGTACGCACGGCGACTGGCAACTGCCGAGAACGAACGAGGAAGGGACTGAGATTCTCGCGCCCCGCAGAACGGATGAATTCGGAACGTGGCATGAGAGCCTGCTTCGTTATCATCGCCCGGTTCTGGAAGACGGGACGATCCGCTACGAGTTCTTCTATTCCCCGGAAGAGCACAACGTGCATCCTTCGCTCGGCTCAAGGTCCTGGTTGCTCACACCGGCGGGTGTCGTTGAACACATCCTCACGGGAATGTCGTCCGAGGAGACTCAAGATCCGCAGAACGCGGAAGTTGTCGACGAGTCGCAGTTGGAGACAGCGCTGCCGTTCAGAGCGAACGACTGGAATCAACTCGAGTTGCGCATCGAGAATCGGCAGCTCACGCTGGTTCTCAACGAAATCCCAGTCTATCAGTGTGGAGTCGAGGTCGGGCCCAGGGAGTTTTTCGGTCTGTTCCATTATGCGGATCAGACGACCCTTCGTGTGCGAAATCTCACCTGGACGGGCAACTGGCCTCGCGAGTTACCAGAAGTGAAGCAGCAGACACTGGCCTGGAAGCCGCACGAGTCGCTCGAAAATCTCGACGAGTTCCAGGAAGAGATTCGCTTCGAGTTTCGCAGTGCGGGTGCCTTCGATGAACGCCTCAAAGTCGGGCGTCCTTCAGGGTACGATGGCTTTGCGTTCGTACCCGGACGTGGTGTCCGAATGACGCCGAAGATCCAGGAGGGATGGACCAACAACTATCTGGAGACCAAAACGCTGCTCTACGGCGACTTCGACATTGAGCTCGACTATGAAGAGCTGGAGACTGTGCATGTCGGCAGAGGAGGACTGGGGATTGAACTCTGGGTTCTCGATGAATCGGGCACTCGCATTTCCTGCTCTCGACTCGATCGCGGTGTCGATGAAATTATTTCGTCGGCGGGAATCGCGATTCCGCTGCCGGAAGGAAATACGCATTACGGCGGAACGAACATCACCGATGAATGTGCGGCCGGAACGCTGAAGATGGTTCGCAGAGGTTCGACCGTGCACAGCCTCATAGCCGCGGACGGCTCCGAATGGTTCACGCATATCGGAAGTCAGGAACTTCCCAACGATTTCTCGGGCGTTCGGGTTCAATGGCGAACTCCCAACATGAAAAATGGACAGGTAAGCGTCATCGTCAGCGATGTTCGAATCCGATCCAACTCCGAGGCCATTCGGCAGCAGTTGGATCCTCGGTTTTCTGCGCTCACCGGCTACGCGGCCAGCTATCTGTTTTCGTCAATCGGAAAATTCGGAGCCCCGGCTGATCGTGTGTTCTCCGCGATCTCCGAGGGGAACGCAAACGGCTGGCGTGCCGTCCCGTCATTCCATGGCGAGTTTGACGCTGAGTTCAAACTGACCTCAGGCGAAGTGAGATTGGATTCCCCTCTATTGATCCAGTTCGGTCCCGAGGCGGATGCTCTGCAGATTCGGTTCGAAGCGAAAGATCCACAGGGTTACAGACTGAGCCTGCTTCGCGAGACACAAGAGGGTTCGGACACTCTGGCAATTGCGGATCTTTCCGCGATGCCGCGCGGACTGCGGCTGATTCGCGTTCAGAACACGCTATTCGTCGCCTTCACACAGCTTGGCTATTATCAGATCCTGGGACAAACGCGGATTGAAGACCATCAGACCGATCGGCTCGATCTTTGGAATTCCGCTGGGGAGAGAGCCGGACGCTGGACGGCTTATACGATTCGCACGCCACAACGGCTCGAATAGTTCCATCGACGAAGTTTGACAAGTCTCCAACAGAATCGATTCACTATGAACCGGCTCTCTCGTCCTTTCCTGGTACTGATCTTCCTCGCGGCTTCGGCGTCCTGCCAGGGGGCGGAGACATCGTCCGACGTTCAGGAGCTGCAGTGGAATGTCTATCTGAAGAACTGGCAGGTTCTCGGTCCAATTGCAAAACCCGACCAGACCGCATCAGGACTCGAGGTTGACTTTGTCGAGAACGAAGCCGAACTCAAGGCGGGAGATGCGTTCTTCTACAACTCGAAACTGTACGTCTGGAAGAAGACCGACTATCACGCCATTCCGCTTCGAAATGCATTCCACACGTTCGGGGATAAAGGTTATAACGCGGTTGCCTATGCCTGGACACAGTTCAATTCTTCGAGCGAACAGAAGGCCGTTCTCTCGGTTGGATACGACGATCATTTCAAGGCGTGGCTGAACGGTGAAGTCGTCGGCAGCGGCGAAGAGAACACGGCTGCCCTGATCGACCAGAGCCTCCACGAAGTCACCCTCCGCAAAGGGACGAACTCTCTGCTGATCAAGGTCGGGCAGAATGTCAGGGGATGGGAGATTATGGCTCGACTCCTGCCGCCCGACCTGAAGAAGCCGCTGCTTGTGATCCGCGCCGAGAATTCTCCGAACCCCGCCAAGTTGCCGCCGATCCGGGTCGAACTCCTCGACCGTCAGCAACGCGTCCGGGCTGTGCATTACACCAGCGGCGGTCGCCCGGGATCACGAGCTTCCGGACAGGATGCCTACTATCCGTTGTACGCGAAAGAACCAACACCACCGCCGGCCTTCGTGCGCTACGTGGTCGAAGAAGAGGGGTATGCACCGACGCCCCAGACTGTTTCCTGGGAACAGGCTCGTAACAAAGAGACGCGACTGCGGATGATGTCCGACCGTCCGCTCGAACTTGTCGTTGTCGATCGTAAGTCCGGGGAACCGCTGCAGAACGCCCAGGTCTGGATGAGAGACAAACTGCTTGAGCCGGCCAGCGATGCTTCCGGAAAAATCGCCCTGCCGAAGCTCGATCCGATCGATCACCAGTGCTGGGTCGTGGCCCGGGGCTACGCTGTGGAGCGCGTGGGATTGAAATGGCCCCGGACAATCCAGCGGGTCGAATTGCAACCGGGAGGGAAGTCGCTGAAAGGCCGGGCACTTGAGCCGTCTGGCGAACCGGTCGCCGGAGTGAAGGTGACCTCCAATACCTCCGAGGGCTATTCGCCCACAGTCGTGACTAACGAACGGGGCGAGTACGAACTGTTCGGTCTTCCACAGTCGTTGACCTCTATCCGCCCCGGTTTCGAGGCACAAGGGTACATTCCGTTCCCCTACACTCAGGTGGATCTCACCGAAGCGGAAACTACGTACGATGCAATTCTGAATCCGGGGGCGACGATCAAAGGCGTCGTTACACACCAGAAGACCGGACAACCGCTCGCGAACGTGCATTTGGCTGTCGGTGAGGATCGTTTTGGATCGAACCGTTCAATCGAGGCGACCACCGATGCTCAGGGACGATACACGCTTTACGGCGTTCCCACGGGAAGTTGCGTTGTTCACGCGGTCAGTCCGGAACATGCCCCGGAGGTCAAGACGACGGTGGCGAAGCAGGGGGAAGCAGCCTCGCTCGACTTCCAGTTGATCGAAGGCAAACCGGTCACCGGCCGAGTCGTCGACATCGCTGGCAAGCCGCTCTCCAATGTCTGGATTGTCACTGATACCTGGAGCAGCTATCGCGTCTTCAATCGCCAGGCCCGAACCGACGCCGACGGCAATTTCACGCTGCCGCACATGCCGGACAGTCCGGCAGAGACCGACATTCTCAAGCAGGGCTATATCAGCGTCCGCAATCACGTTTTCCGGGGCGGGGACACCGCTACGATCGAATTGAAGCCCGAGGTCGTTTACACGATCAACATCAGAGATGCTTCCAACGACGGCGTCATCGCGGGGCTCAACATCTCGATCGGAAGGCTCTGGTCCGGAAACCCGGAGTATCACTGGAGCAGCAGCGAATGGGAGACTTCCCGGAACTACAACGCCGGCACCGGAACGTTCACCGTCACCATCGATGAACCCGAGCAGGCTGAGGTGGCTTACCGGTTTCGCGCACCGGGCTATCAGGATAAAGTATTTCAGCTGCCGAGTGAGCATAAAGAATCTCGGAAGATCGACATCGAACTCGAGAAGGCGGAACTCTTTGCGGGACGTATTGTGGAAGCCGAGTCTGATCATCCGATTGTCGGGGCCAGAATCTGCCTGGTGACACCGTCGGACAAGTTTCGAACCGATTATTATGTGAGTTACCGGAGCGCCTGGGAGTACCTCGATAACGGGCAATACTCCGGCGTCGTACAGACAAGCGACAATCGCGGCGAGTTCCATCTGACACCGCCCGAGCATCCGGAAACTGCCTTGCTGGTTACTCGTCAGGATGGGGCCTTCCACTTCGTGCCCCGACTCAAGGCCCTGATCGCCGCTCATGAGCAGGGCGATCAACGCCTGGTCATTCCGATGCCGGAACCGGCGTCCCTCGACGGACAGATTTTGATCGGAAATGAACCTCTGATCGGTGGTCAGGTGAAAGTGCACTGGGAGTATCCCGCTTCGTTCCCTCCCGAACTGCGCGAGATGTTCGGCGTCGGTGGCCAGGTGAAAACCGACGGCGAAGGACGGTTCAGTTTTCCCGCTCTCGGCGTCGGGCGCTATGCGGTCCAGCGGGTATTCAGTCACCACATCGGACGGTATTCGACATCACAGTATCTCGAATCCACTCACGTGGAGCTGACAGCCGGGCAGAAGGCGCAGATTACGCTCAACCGCCCGCCCGGCATCACAGTTCGTGGTCGCACGCTGACAACGGATGGCGATCCTCTCGACCACAGCCTGATCTCGGTCTCAGGCGTCAACGATCGTTACATCACAATCGAGATGGCTAACTCCGACGGGAACGGACACTTCGAGATTCCGCACCTGGCGGCCGGTCGGTATCGGTTTAATGCCACGCATTACGCACCCGGCAGTTCGATGAAAGCCGACTACACTGGAATCGCAGTGGCCGACCTCGAGTCTGGTCGGGCCGAGGATCCGATTGTGATCGATATGAAACCGATCAGCGTCAGCGGGTCGAAACAAAGGGTCACCAACAAGTCGTTGACGGGTACGTTGCCACACGCCGTCAACCTTCCAGCTGCGGACACGGCTGAAGCATTCCGGCTCAGCGACCATTGGGGATCGATCGTCGTCATCTGCTCGGCCTCTCGCTGGACGTTCAACTCCACCGAAGTCCTGGGGAAGCTCGAGTCTTTCGCGAACGTTCCAGATGTCAAACTGCTCACACTTTATTCCGGGACGCAAAGCGACTTCGAAATCGCGAGCAGCGAATCTGAAATCGATCTCGCGGGACGAGTGGTCTTTAGCGACGACATCAGAAGCCATCCCGTGCTGTCGCATTTGCCGCTTGGGAATAACAACGCGCTCATCGTCGGACGAGACGGAAAGCTGGCGACAGAGATTGTTCCTCTGACCAGCATCGACGTCGCTTCGTTCGCTACGCCAGTCGAAGAGGCTGAATCGCCTTCCACCGCACGTCTGACGGTCACGATTGAACCGCCGGCCGGACAGATGGGGCCCATCGCCGCTGAATTGTCCTTCCAGGCCGTGGATGGGGAGGGAAAGATGGTCGACCTGGCTGAGTATCACATGACCGGGGAAACCCGGCAGATTGACTGGGTCTTTTTGAACATCGCTGTGGCAAAAGTGCGAGTGACGCTCGCCGCTCCGGGCATTGAACGGCAGACGCAGGAACTGTCGACGATTGCTGCTGAGAACGAAATGACATTTCGAGTCTCTGCTCCCAGCCGAATCAAGGGAACCATCGATACGTCCGATGTCTCACAATCGATTGAAGGGATGCGAATTCGATTGTATGGGTGGTCGACGCAGAGCCAGATTCCTCTCGCCACAGACGCTCAGGTCGATGCCGAGGGGCGGTTTGAGATTCCGTGCTACCCGGGCTCGTACTACATCTTGTTCGTTCCTCTCGACAATGTGGTGATTTCTGAAGGAGCGCTCTCGGTCGCCGTTCCGGACGGGGGAGCCGCTGAACCACAGCGGTTGACTGCGGTCCCGGCGGTGGATGTTGTCGTGAAGGTCAGTCTGGACGACGGCACACCCGCGGAAGGTGCGTACGTGACCGGTCCGCAGGGAGTCGAATCGCGGACCGACGCGGATGGCCAGGTGAGAATGCCGAACGTTCGAGCTGACGGGGTCAGCGAGATGTGGGCCTGGCACGACCAGCGGTACGGATCAACGTCCGTTGACAGTCCGGCGGCGGGGGATGTTGTTGAGATCGTCATCGGCCAGACACCGAATCAAGCTGTCCCCTCGACGGAAGCAGCCGGACGGATGCTGCCGATGATCACCGTCACCAAGTCCGACGGGGAGGAGATCGCCTGGCCCCGCGATGCCCGACCGCGGATCGTCGTCATCGGAGAACTCTGGCGACTCGACACACAGCAGATGCTCGATCGCGCCAGGCAGAGTGCTGCCGAGCAGGGGCTCGATCTCGAAGTTCTCAGCACGGATCGCTCGGCTTCCGTCATCGACGAATGGGCTCAACGTCTCGCAGGTTCCGGGACCGTTTCGATGCTGGATTCTTCAAGCCTCGACAATAATTCCTTTTGGCTGCTGTTTCCGGAAGCCAGAGCGTTCCAGGTCGATGGGGAGAATCGGATTGTTGAACAGTTATTCGACGAGAGACAACCCGAGGAATCTCTAGAAAACTGAACGCGGCGACGGAACGCGATCTCTCTCGGCAAACGTCTTGTCGAAGGTCGAAACTCGAAGATAATAGAGGTAGGGAGGACGTTCCCAGGGAACCTCATTCGACATCGATTTTCAGTTGAGGAGACTAGCCATGGAAACCTTCGCCATCATCGAAGTTGAGAATGGTCTGACCGTCGCCAATGTGCATCCCAATCAATCGGCTGAAGAAGCAGCCCGCACGCAGGGAGGCATCGTCGTCGACCCGGGACCGTTTCCCTCGTTCGACGCAGCCTACGATGCCTTGCTGAATCTTCAGGCAACCGAAGAAGAACGCAAGGAGTAGCAACGTAGAGAACAGCAGTTCGGCAGGACGATCGAGACACGGGTCGGTATACTCAGTGCGCTCGATATTCGAGCCGCATCAGCCAACGTCCTGCTTCCTGTCTCTTCCGTGGATGTCTGTCATGCTCAGAGTTCTCATCGTTCTGCTTCTCACAACTCCGACGCTCGTTTCCGCTGCCGACCGACCCAGTGTTCTCATTCTGTACGCCGACGACTGGGGGTGGGGCGACCTGTCCTGTCACGGTCATCCGGAGTTGAAAACGCCGAACCTGGATCAACTCGCTCGGGAAGGGGCTGATTTTCATCAGTTCATGGTCAACAGTCCGGTTTGCTCGCCCAGTCGAGCGGCTCTGATGACCGGACATTTCCCGGCTCGTTACAGTGTCCATCAGCACTTCGCGACCTATGAATCCAATCGCGAACGCAACATGCCCGACTGGCTTGATGTGAAAGCACCTTCGTTACCTCGCATGTTCCAGCAGGCCGGCTACCGAACGGCTCACTATGGCAAATGGCATCTCACCGGCGGTGGTATCGCGGACGCTCCGCATCCGAGCGAATATGGCTACGATGACTCTGCCGTTTATGTCGGTCCCGGGCGGCACGTGTTCGAAGGAACCTCCGCTCAGAAGATAGTTCAGGAGGCGGCCGCCCACGATGACGTCGCCGCGTCCTTTCTGACCACGGCCGCGGTCGAGAACGCCCTTCGTTTCATCCGGGAGAGTAAAGACGAGCCGTTCTTCGTGAACGTCTGGCTGCACGAAACGCATCATCTCGTTTCGGCCACCGAAGAAGACAAACAGGCTTATCCCGAGACACCGGAACCAGAGCGAACGTATTATTCCGCCGTCACCCGAGCCGACCGGCAAATCGGCAGGCTGCTGTCTCTACTCGATGAAATGGGACGGACCGATAACACGATCGTGATCTTCTCCAGTGATAACGGTCCCGAAGTCAGCCATGAGCAACCCGGCCAGAAGTTCTATTACAGTGTTGGTTCCACCGGCGGACTGAGGGGACGAAAACGGAGCCTCTACCAGGGTGGAGTCGGAACGCCGTTTCTGATTCGCTGGCCCGGGCATGTTCCGGCTGGTCTGGTCGATGAATCAACCGCTCTTACCGCAGTCGATTTCTTTCCCACTCTGCTGGCCGCAGCGGGCATCAAACCGCCCCAGGGCTATGAGTCTGACGGCGAGAATGTTCTGCCGGCTCTCCAGGGGAATGAGTGGGGCCGAACGAAGCCGCTCTTCTGGGAATGGCAGGGGAATCACACGCAGGACGCGAACTGGCCCGCCTGGGGAATGCGGGACGGACCATGGTCACTCCTGATCGACGAGACTGGCGAACGCGTGGAACTCTACCACGTGCTGGAGGATCGCGAGCAACAGGACAATCGGGCCGCATCGCAGAAAGATCGCGTTGAGCAGATGCGGTCTGCCCTCGATGCCTGGCGGTCGACTCTGCCGAAAGAACCGTCCCTCGAAACGATCAGCCAGAACGCCACAAAAGGCCCGCGGGCAACGTCGAAGCAGAAAACTCCCAACCGGGCAGGGGCCTTCAAACGCTGGGACAAGAACGGCGACGATCTGCTCACACTTGAAGAGTACACGAACGGGTTGTCGAAGAAAGACAGCGCTCCGACCCGCTTCCGCAACTTTGATAAAGATGGAAACGGCGAGCTGACCCGCGAGGAGTTTGTCGGCCCGTAGAGCAGTTTCCATCAAGGTGTAACCGTCCTGTCCGCGTCAGATGCGGCGTTTCGACGAAATGGCACTCTGACGCAGACATACGGTCGAGCGATCCACTTTAACGGCCGACATTGATTCGTCTCAGCAGATTCAGAAGCCTCTGACTGAACGGCGTCAATCGAGTGCGATTGTATTGATCGCCAATCTTGCGGATCGCTTCGGCCTGAGTGGGGTAGGGGTGAATCGCACCGGCAATTTTCGAGAGCCCGATTCCCCCGTTCATGGCGACCGTAATTTCCGAAATCATCTCACCGGCGTGCGCAGCGACGATCGTCGCGCCGACAATGCGGTCGCTGTCCCGTTTGGTGAGGATCTTCACGAAGCCCTGTGTTTCTCCTTCGAGGATCGCACGATCCACGCCCGCCAGATCCTGCTTGTAGACATCGACCTGGATCCCCCGTCGAGCCGCTTCGTGCTCGAAAAGCCCGACGTGAGCGACCTCTGGCGATGTGTACGTGCACCAGGGGATCACCAGCTGGCTCATCTTCTTCCGACCGAAGGGACCGATCGAGAACAGCGCATTCTGAAGGACGATCCGGGCCTGGAAATCGGCGAGATGAGTAAACTTGTACCGCGAACAGACATCCCCTGCGGCGAAGATTCGCGGATTTGACGTCTGCAGGTGATCATTCACCGAGATGCCGTTTGAATCGTAATCGACTCCGACCGATTCGAGATTCAATTCGTCGACGTTCGGAGCCCGTCCGGCGGCGACCAGAAGCTGATCGACGAGCAGCTCGTGCTCCTCATTACCTTGAGAATACGTGATCGAGAATCCTTCACTAGTCTCGCTAATCTTCAGCAGCTTGCTGTTCAACACAAGTTGAATCCCATCCCGGCTGAATTGCTCGGCCACAACTTGAGCCGCCTCGGGATCTTCTTTGGAAAGAATCCGGTCGCCGCGATCGAAAAGCACGACTTCACTTCCCAGCTGACTCAACGCCTGAGCCATCTCGCAGCCCACCGGACCGCTGCCGATCACCCCGAGCCGTCGGGGCAGCCCGGTTAACGAGAAGACTGTTTCATTCGTCAGATAGTGGACTGAATCGAGTCCGGGGATCGGCGGAGCGGCTGCCCGAGCGCCGGTCGCGACGACCGCCTTGCGATATTCCAGCGTGCGGGACCCATGTGGGCTATCGACAGAAACGCGATCGCCGTCAGCAAAGCTGGCCGAGCCGAAGAAGACGTCGACCCCGAGTTCCTGAAAGCGGGCTGCGGAATCATGTGGACTGATCTCGGCTCTCAAGCGACGCATTCTCTCCATCACGGCTGGGAAATCCACGAAAGGCAGTTGCGTCAGCGTGATTCCAAAGTCCGAGGCCGAGCGAAGATCGGCGGCAAGGCGAGCAGAACGGATGATCGCCTTCGAGGGAACACAGCCAACGTTGAGGCAATCTCCTCCCATCAGCTGGCGTTCGATCAACGCGACACGGGCTCCCAGTCCGGCAGCCGCAGCTGCGGTCACGAGTCCCGCAGTGCCCGCTCCAATCACAACCAGATGATACGGGCGGTCCGGCTGCGGGTTTGTCCAGTCGGAAGGATGAACGTGACCGACGAGTTTGCGATTGTGCTCATCGTCGGGCAGGAGAGGCTCGAACTCATTCATAACTCAAAGACTTCCGTGTGGAGACGATCAGACATCCGTGAGCCGCTCTGGCTTTTTGTGGGTCAGAAAACGAAACAGATAGCGAACGACCAGGGGGAAAGCGCCGAGCAGTACGAACGCAATCACAATCTGCGTCAGTTGCGTCGGAGAGAAGATCGCCTGAACGCCTTCTTCAGCCAGGACATCCAGTGAAGGCACACTGGACCCGGCGTAAACGTAAATGAACGTCGCCGGTAACATGCCGACCTGACTGACCCACCAGAATGTCAACGTGGTGATCGATGTCAGTCCCATCACGGCGTTGATGACAAAGAACGGAACCGTCGGGATCAGCCGGAGCGTGAACAGAAAGAAGGGGCCGTCTCGGTCCCAGGCGTCATTGAATTTCGCGAGTCGATCTCCGAAGCGGCGCTGAAACGCATCGTGAAAGAGAAAACGACTTAACAGGAACGCGAGCGTGGCTCCTGCGGTCGAAGCGAAACTGACAAGCAGAACGCCGGGGAGGAGCCCGAAGAACCAGCCATATGCCAGCGTGAGAACCGCTGCTCCGGGGATGGAGAGCCCTGTAATGACTACGTAGATTACAAATGCGGAGGCATAGATCAGAACCGGCTGCTCTTGTTGAAACCGCCGGAACTCAGCTTCGCGGTCAGCCAGAGACTTCAGCGAAAGGTCGTCACCAAAGAACCAGTAGCCCGCCAGAGCGGCCGCCAGAAAGACCGCAAAGACAACGACCCGGATGAGCATTCCTTTCGAACGGTTCTGTTTTTCCAAGCTCATCGTTCCTGCGGTAAATCGATTTGTCAGTTGTTGCGCCTCAATGTAGCCCAATTGAGCCGAATGGCAATCGCCGGATCGCCGGACGAAGAGAAAGTCCCGGCGACCAACAAAAAAACATCGCGGCCATGACTGACCGCGATGTTGCTCACTCAGCGTTTAAATTAGACGAAACTTAATCGACCGTTCCCGGACCAGCGAGGTTGTTCGGGTCGTTCGAGAAGATGTTGGCGTTGGCCAGATCGGTAAGGCCATTGCCATCGGTGTAGATTCCACCGCCGTTGAGGGCAATGTTGTCAATCACGTCCATGTTCCCGAAGATCCGGAGGTAGCCATCGTTGTAGAAGCCCCCACCGAGTCCGTTGGTGATGTTGTCAACCGCTTCACCGCCATCGATACTGACGACCCCACCGGTGCTCAGCGACAGTCCGCCACCGCGGCTACCGTTGAAGGCATCATTCCGACGGAAGCTGCTGTTGACGATATCGATGATGCCGCCGTTGTTGTTGAACAGGCCGCCACCACCGTTGATCGTCAGTTCGCCAAACGCGTTGTTGTCATGGACATTGGTGTTGAAGATGTCCATCACGGCGTTTGTCTGGTTCCAGATTCCTCCACCTTCGTTGGCCGCGGTGTTGTTCAGGATGTTAGAATTGTCGATCAGGACTTCGGTGCCTGCGACTCCACTAATGTGAACTCCACCGCCGTTGCCCGGAGAGGCGAATCCGATGGGGCCGGCGATATTGTTCGACAGCGTGCTGCCGAGAATATTCAACCGGCCATCGACGACCTCAACGCCGCCCCCGGCACGGTTCGCGACATTGCTGTTGATCATCGTGTTGCCATTGAAGGTCAACGTTCCGTCGGTCGAGAAGGCGGCTCCCCCACTGCCGGAAGTTCCGTTCGCAACGTTTCCGGTCAGAGTGGCTCCGGTGACGACGGTCAGGCCGCCATTGTTGAAGATGGCCCCCCCGCCATCGTCAGCTCCATTGCCCGAGGCGGTGTTGTTGGCCAGAACCGTTCCGTTGACGCGGAGGATACTGCCGCTCTGATTCCAGAGTCCGCCCCCTTCGCTGACGGCCGTATTATTGCTGACGGTCCCGCCGTTGACACGAACCAGAGTTCCGGCCGTCCCCGTCACATGGAGACCACCGCCGTTTCCAGGAGCGGCCACACCGGGCAGGCCGGCGTCATTGCTGTCGAGATTGACATTGGTCAGGGTAATGCGACCGTCAATCACTTCAATTCCACCGCCAGCTCGGTTCGCCTGGTTGTCGACGATCGAGGTGTTGGAAACGTTCACACGACCAGCGGTCGATAGAATTGCCCCGCCACTGCCTGAAGCACCCGTCGCGAGATTAGCCGAAACGAGCGCGTTGAGCACATTGACGGTTCCTCCATTGTTGAAGATCGCTCCACCACCGTCATCAGCACCTGCTCCAAGAGCTACGTTGCCCGACACAGTCGAGCCGTTCACTGTGAGCGTGCTTCCCATCTGGTTCCAGAGTCCGCCTCCTTCGAGGCTGGCGGTATTGTTCATCACAGTTCCGCCATCAAGCCGGACAACGGTATTGCTGCTTCCGGTGATGTGCAGCCCGCCGCCGTTGCCTGGATTCGGGACACCCGGCAGGCCAGCTGAGTTCCCGTCGAGATTGACGTTGGTCAGGCGAACGGTGCCGTCAACAACCTCGATACCACCACCGGCGCGGTTGGCCTGGTTGCCGACGATCGACGTATTGGAAATATTCACTCGGCCCGCTGCCGAGAAGATTCCGCCGCCGCTGCCGCTGAGGCCATCGGAGGTGTTGCCGCTGATCGTGGCGTTCAGCACGTTCAGCGTGCCACCATTGGTGTAGATCCCGCCACCGCCATCGTTCAACAGATCACCCGAAGCGGTATTGCTGGAAATGACTGTTCCGTTGATCGTGGACGAGGCGAGCGCGTGGAACCAGAGGCCGGCTCCTTCAGTGACCGCAGCGTTGCCCGTCACCGTTCCGCCATCGATACGAACCGTGGTCGCTCCGCCGACAAACAGTCCACCCCCGGTGCCGGGAGTCGAGAGATCGAGAGGACCAGCGATGTTGTTGTCCAGATTGACACCATCCAGCGTCAAACGGCCAGCTTCCACCTGAATACCGCCGCCGGTGCGGTTGGAAACGTTACCGGTGACCGCTCCATCGGCGATGCTCGTGAAGCCATTGAGGCTGAGAATCCCGCCCCCGCTGGCGGTTGTTCCGTCAGCGACGTTCATCGAGACATCGGTGCGAGTCAACGCGAGTCGACCACCGAGGTTGAAGATCCCGCCCCCGCCATTCAGCGGGCCCGTGCCGTGGGCTTCGTTCTGACCGATCGTCGAATCGACGACGATCATGCGACCGGTGCCGTTCCACAGCGCGCCCCCTTCGTTGGCGGCTTCATTCATCATGAAGGTGCTATCCGTGATCGTGACATTTCCGCTGCCGGTCATGTGAATGGCGCCCCCGTTACCCGGACCACCCACCAGAGTCACAGCGGCGTCGTTCGACGTAAAGGAGGACTGATCGATAGTAATGCCACCGCCTGAGTTATCCTCAATGGCGCCTCCGGCACGAACGGCCAGGTTCGAGCTGAAACTCGTCCCTGTGATGTCCAGCGTGCCTCCCGAGTCATTGTTGATGGCCCCCCCGCTGCCGCTCGCTCCGGAGGCAATATTGCCGGTGAAACTACCGCCAGTAATGACAACGTCACTGCCGATATTGTGAATGGCTCCCCCCCCGGCTCCAGTCGCGGTATTCGCCTGGAACACAAGGTTGTTCAGGGAAAGCATCCCGCCGCCCGTCACGCGAATCGCGCCCCCGGTATCGGCCGACCCCTGAGTCAAAGTGAGGTTGCTGAGAGAGACATTATCGGCGGTCGAAATATCGAAGACGCGCGAGATGCCGCCGGCATCAAGCGTGATCGAAGGGGTTGTACCCGTGATCGTCAGGTCTTCGGAGATGTCGATCTCTCCCGTCAGGGAGATAGTCGATCCAGCCAGTCCGGAGTCAAAGGAGATCGAATCCCCAACCGCCGTACCCGCCGGGGCATCGAAGACCGCGACATTACTGTTTGCAGCGAGAATGGCTTCTCTCAGACTGATCATCCCGTCGGCAGCGACAACATCCAGAGGTGTGTCGACGACGTAGGCAGTCAGCATCGTGCGACACTCGAGGGCTTCGCTGGAATACTGACACGATTTATGAGCTCGTCGACGGCGAACAATTCGATCGATGCGACGTCCTGCGATTCGGCTAAATAGATTCATTACCGCTCTCCTGCAAATTTGTGACGAAGATCTCGTTCCCCTGAACGCGACCAGAGAACTCTCCTCGGAACTTCGAATCACATGCTGAAATGATCGGAGTCCACTTTGGTTGTAATGATTGCGCGAAGCCGCACAATCCCCTAAATTCCAGAAGTTGGGAAAAGAAGTCCTTATAGGTGGGCGCTAGGAAATTTCCTGATATGAGCCCCGTTTATCCGCCTGATGTCTATTTGTATTTAGGCGGTCTGCACACGAAGTCGCCTTGCGGAGGAAGCTGTTTCAGTGAGAATTGGAAGAGTAGAAGTTCACTGCAGCGACACGGAGGAACGGGATCATGAGAGCAGTCGTCTACAAAGATTACGGAGGCCCTGAGGTTCTCGAGCTGGTTGAAAGAGAACGTCCCCAGCCGGCCCGTGATGAGGTCTTGATTCGTGTCGCAGCGGCAGGAATCAATCCCGTCGATGCGCGGCTGCGGAGCGGGGAGATGAAGTGGCTGCTGCCCGGCGGGTTCCCGCGGATCCCGGGGTACGATGTCGCCGGAGTGATCGAACAGGTCGGTTCACAGGCGAACTTCCAGGTCGGGCAACGGGTTCTTGCGTTTCTCGATCATGTCTACGGTGGTGGATATGCCGAATACGCGGTCTGCACTCATTCGAGTGTGGTTGAAATTCCCGACTCGATGACTTTCGATGAGGCAGCTGCTTTGCCGTTAGCAGGGTCCACGGCTCTCCAATCTCTGCGTGAGTACGGACATCTCAAGAGCGGGATGACTGTTCTCGTGAATGGGGCCAGTGGCGGAGTCGGATCGCTGGCGGTGCAGATTGCGGTTGCGGATGGAGCGGTCGTAACCGGCGTGGCCAGCAGCGACCACGAAGACTTTGTGCGTTCCCTCGGGGCTGCGGAGTTCATCGACTACCGTCGCCACGAGTTCACCAGCCTGAAGCAAAGCTGGGACCTTGTGTTTGACGCCGCCGGAAAGAGCAGTTTCAAGGCGAGCCGTCCGGTTTTGGCCAAAGACGGAACTTATGTCTCAACCGAACCATCTCTGCGGGGGCTGGTGGTCTCGTTGACCACATTGCCGTTGGAAAAGCAGGGGAGGGTGATGCTGGCCCGATCCCGAAAAGAGGATCTGTCGGAACTCGTTCGGCTGTCGGTCGAGGGACACTTAAAAATTCACGTCGCTGATTCCATCCCGCTTAGCCAGGCAAGCGACGCTCACGCGAAAATTGAGAAAGGAGGCTTCTGCGGGAAGATTGTTTTGAACGTCTCTCAATAGTCCGGTATTATCGGGGAAACGAGGCTCAACTCCAAAAAATGCAGCCGGACCTGCTGCTGCCGGGAGTGTGCGCTCAGGACAACAGACAGAGTCCGGCTACGAACTCATCGTATTTTACGTCTTCGGCTACCGTTTGTCGCGGATCGCTTCAATCAGTTCCTGCTTCCGCATTTTGCTGCGGCCCTCGATCTTCATATCAGACGCGATGTTGTGAAGCTCATCAACCGTACGGTCTTCCAGGTCGGTGCGGGGATTTCCCTTACCGCTTGTCGTTTTATTCGGCGTACGTCCTTCTTTACGACGTTGCTTGTTAACGGTTCGTGCTGCAATCTCTTTGGCCCGTCCTTCGGAACGCCCGCGGTCTTCCGCACTGTCTTTCACATGTTCGTATTGGCGCTCATCTTTTTTCGACCATTGCGACGGCATCGCTCCACCTCCTCTCGAGTTGACTCCCAAAAAAAGGACGGGCACGTAGAAGACTACGTGCCCGCCGATATACCGTCAGTACCTGACTAACAGCGGCAGTTACTTTCGAAGTCTTTCACTTCTTTCTCGGCTTCGTCTTTTGCGATGCCGTATCGCTCCTGCACGACGCCAACAAGCTCTTCTCGCTTGCCATCGACGCGATCAAGGTCATCGCCCGTCAGATCGCCCCATTTCTGCTGCGCCTGTCCCTTGAATTGCTTCCAGTTCCCTTTGATTTGATCCCAGTTCATTGTGACTTACTCCTCGTTGATACCCGCTTGCATGAGCCCGTTTCGCACGGCCGGGACGCGAGGCACACATGCCTGCGAAGGCCGTCCAATCTCGGGAAACTTAGTAATCGCAATAGATGTGCAAACTCCGTGCCGATTAGACGGGTGAAGAGAGGGCGACCGATGCCAACGACTTCGCGACACGTAACGAACGGAGTTTCAGAGAGTTCCACCGGCGCTGTCCCCGACCGCTGATACACCGGTGTTCCCGGGGCGCGGGCGGAGATGGTGAACGTCTTGTGGAATCTCAGCCCGCGCGGTCGTTGTTCGGTCAGACTGGATTAAGTCGCGGCAGGTGAGACTTCAAGATTTGACTCAACGCGCACGAAAAAAGGGCGAAGCATTTGCTTCGCCCCTGCAAGACGGGTTCGTCTTAGTCAGCATCAACATCCAGTGCGCCATCAGGCTCCTGGTCGACTTCCAGTTCCGTGCCCGGAGTCTCAACGTCCAGGACTTCTTCTTCAACTTCACATCCCATCGGGCCGAGGCAGACGCCAGCCAGCAGGACAGGGGCAAGGATCAGGCTACAGAATCTCTTCAGGCTATTCACAGGTGACTCCCAGTTTGAGTGAAACATCTCTCGGCGGAACTTCCGCCGCTCCACAGGGAATCTATGCAAGTCCCATGCCGGTCGACACGGCTACTCGCTCGCCGGCTCTTCGGTGTCGGTCTCGCTGGCCAGCATTTCCACCGTACGGCGAAGCATTTCGTACTCCTCAAGAGCTGGCCCTTGAAGACTGGTCACGTCGAGCGGCGTCTTTTCAAAGGGATCTTTCTCGGTGTTGTAATAGCGGCCGTTGTTATAAAGCTTGCGAGTTCGTGATTTCGCGAAGTATCGATTCCCGCGACTCTCAGCGTAGGCCCACTGTCTGGGCCCGGGCTGATTCTCGGTGAGTCGGCTGGCAAAGCTCTGGCCGTCCAGCGTGCCGTCGGGAAGTTCTGCGTCCGCGAGCTCGATGAACGTGGGAAGGATGTCACTAAAGTCGACCAGATCATCCCAGACCTGACCGGGTTCAATGACGCCTGGCCAGCTGGCGATCGTCGGCACGCGCGTCCCCCAGTCGTTTAACGATCCTTTTCCTCCGGGAACGTCCATGCCCTCATACTGAGACGACACCGGCTCGCGAATGTACTTGCCGTCTTCGTAGCGGGCGATTGTCCGAAACGGGGTGCCATTATCGGTGGTAAATAGAACCAGAGTATTTTCACGCAGGCCGAGTTTCTCCATCCCGGTCATCAGGTCGCCGATCTTTCGATCCATCTGAGCGGCCATTTCGGAAAAGCTGTCGTAACGGTCGCGGCCGGGCGCGTAGGGCACCGCTTCTTCGATGTCGTCCGTCACGTCGTGACAGAGAGCCATCGAGTAAAACGCAAAGAAGGGCTCTTCACGATGGTCCTTCATGAAGTCGAGCAGGAAATCGACGTAGTGATCCGGTCCGTACATTCCATCCGTGTTCTCGAGAATCGAACCATTCTCGTGAATCAGCGGATCGTAATAGCGGGCTCCTTCGTGCCAGCCGAACAACGACGATTGTTCGAAGCCGAGCCGCTGAGGGTGGCTCGGGTCTTTCTTCAGCAGACACAGTTGCCATTTCCCGGCGACGGCTGTCCGATAACCCGTCTGCTTCAGAGCCTGGGCGACGGTCTTGCCTTCGAGTTCGGCCGGAAAGCTGCCCCATTTCGGATTCCCGATCGTCCGCGGATAGCAACCGGTTAAAAGCGTCGTCCGACTTGGGTGGCAAACCGGCATCGAATAGGCATGGGTGAACCGGGCCCCGCTGTCGGCGAGAGCATCCAGGTTCGGGGTCGGGTAATCGACCCCGCCATAGCAGCCGAGAACTTCGCGGCCGACGTCGTCGGCCAGAATGAAGACGATATTCGGACGATCCGCCTTCTTCGAAGCTGTTTTTCCCTCCTCGGCATGAACCGACGTGGAAGGAGCGACGTTGAGAGTGAAGACGAAAGCAACCGCCAGGATGCGGCGGAGGAGCGGATTGTGAAGCATGTGTTGAACCTGTCGAAGTAGCAAAGTGTCGACCAGTGAAAAGACGCATAAACAGTAACGGATCACTTGCTCCTTGTCAGCCGGCCGCTGGCCTGTAGCCAGCGGAACGTCCGATGAATATAATCTCTGTGCAAACCCTTTTGCCGAAACGCTATCCGAGAAAGTGCCATGCCCCTGCCGATTGTCGACCAGACGCCTGAAATCTACGAAGACCCGCTCGATCTGATGGACGAGATCGAACGACTGAAGACAGAAAAGAACGCCAGTATCCTGGCCCATTTCTATGTGGACGGTGAGATTCAGGACATTGCCGATTACACCGGAGACAGTCTCAAACTGGCTCGCGATGCGGCGTCGATCGACACCCCGACCATCGTATTCTGCGGCGTCCACTTCATGGGCGAATCGGCCAAGATTCTCAGCCCCGAAAAAACCGTCCTCATGCCCGATCTGCAGGCGGGATGCTCTCTGGCGGAGAGTTGCCAGGCTCCCGACCTGAAGGCCTATCAGGACAAACTGCGGGCAGAAGGGCATCAGTTTCAGACCGTCGCTTACATCAACACCTCGGCGGCGGTGAAATCCCTCTGCGACTGGATCGTGACCAGCGGCAACGCCCGCGAAATCATTGAACGGGTTCCCGAGGACCAGGAAATTCTGTTCGTTCCCGATCAGCACCTCGGCCGGTATCTCATGGAAGTGACTGGTCGAAAGATGTTCCTCTGGCCGGGCTCCTGTATGGTGCACGAGATTTTCAGCCTGCAGGATCTGATCCGTGCCAAGAAGAACAATCCGGGCTCTATCATCATCGCGCATCCGGAATGTCCGCAGAATATTCTCGAAGTTTCCGACTTCATCGGCGGGACCGAAAAGATGCGACAATACGTCGCCTCGATCAGTGAACCGACGAAGTTTCTCGTCGCCACGGAATCCGCGATGATTCACCCGCTGCAGAAAATTGCTCCGCAGCACGAATTCATCCCTGTGCCGGGCATCATGGAAAGCACGGGCGAAACCTGTGCCTGCAACCGTTGTCCGCACATGGCCCGTAACACACTGCAGAAGGTGCGGGATTGCCTGAAACATGGCGAGCCGGAGATCGTCTGGCAGTCGTATTTCGATCAGGCTCGCGATGTGCTTCAGCGCAGTCTGCTCAAATAGTTGCCCAAACGCACTGTTCTGTTCAGGCTCTCTTCCTTGACCACGGCTCGGTCGTCGTTGAAACTACGATCCATTCTGAAGGGGATGATGGACCCGTCTGCGCTCCGGCTCCTTAAGAGTCGCTGAGAGCAGACGGAATTACCGTTGTGAGAAAGTTCGCCCAGGACTTGAACACCCCTTCGTGCATTCGGATCGGAACAGTTGAGGCGATGAACCGGCTCTTCGAGATTGTGGCGGACTATTGGCCCGGCTGGATTATTCTCTGGTTCGCCGCCATGTTTCTCGCCATCGCGGTCGCTCCTCCCTTCGAAGAGGAAGTCACGCCCGGCGAATTCGACTTTCTCCCGGCTGGCTCCCAGTCGCTCGTAGCCGAGCAGTTCTTTCGGCAGACCTTCGACAAAGATCTGTTAAGAAGTCTCGTCGTCGTGTCGGTCCGACGGACATCGCGACCCGATGGGCTCACCTCCAAAGAAGAGTTCGCTGAAGAAGACCGAGATCAGAAGAGCGATCTTGAATTCATCGAAAACGATCTCCGCAAACGGCTTGAGGAAATCCTCAAACGCCACTCGGCTGATCTCCTCGCTCAGGACAGTGCTGCCGAAGGCCCTGAAGAGTCGTCCGATCCAGCCGCCGAAGAGAAGGAAGAAGAACTCGAAGTCGAGGAATCCGCAGGCGACGTCGTGACCTATTCCGACCGGCTGCTCGGACAGTTGCTGATCAGCGACGATCGCCAGGCCTCCATGGTACTGGTCGAACTGCCCAACGATTTTCTCGACGCCCGCAACGGCAACATCATCGCCGACATCGAGCATCTGGTATACGGCGATTCCGAGTTCCGCAGTCAGATTCCCCCCGGACTCGAACTGTCGGTCAGCGGCACGGCGACGGTCGGACGGGACATGAATGTCGAAGCCGAGAACAGCGCCAAAGCCACCGAATGGGCCACCATGGTGCTCGTCGTTTTGATGCTGCTGGCCATCTACCGGTCTCCGATCCTGGCCCTGCTCCCCCTCGTGACCGTTTTCGTTGTCATCAAAATTACGCTTGGCGTTCTCAGTACTCTCGCGGCTGCGAATGTCATCGGACTGTTTGATTCACTCGATATCTACGTCACGGTGGTGACATACGGGGCGGGGATTGATTACTGCCTTTTTCTGATCGCCCGTTACCGTGAGGAACTGGAGAAGGGGATTAACTATCGCGATGCCGTAAACGGAGCGCTGGCCTACACGGCTGCTCCTCTCGCAGGAAGCGCCGGGACTTCCATCGTTGGCATCGGAATGATGATCTTCGCCTCGCATAAGAAGTTCCAGCAGGCTGGAATCGGCATCTCCGTCGGTCTCACGATTGCCCTGCTGGCGAGCGTCACGTTCACGCCCGCCCTTTTAAGGCTCACCGGTCGCTGGGCCTTCTGGCCGAACATTCCTCAGGAGAACCCCGGGGACTCGCACGGTTGGGTCGCCCGTTCCTCGCTGCTCGGTCGTGTGATGGAAAGTGGCCTGATGGAGCGGTTTTGGGTTTATCTGGCGGCGGTAATCTCCCGCTGGCCGGGCCGACTCTGGCGAAATTTCGTACTTGTGATGCTGCCGTTCGCGGTCATCGCCGTCCTGAATTTTAACAACCTCAGCTATGGACTGCTCTCGGAACTCCCGGACGAGTCTCGCAGCGTGGTCGGGACGCGAGCGGTTCAGGAGCACTTCCCACCCGGACGGCTCGGGCCGACAAACATTCTCATCTACAACGAAAGCCTCAACTTTCTGCGCGAAGAGCAGGTCGATCTGATCGGTGAAGTCAGCGACAGGCTCTACCGGCACCGGGAGCGACTGGGACTGATCGATGTGTTCAGTTCCGCCTATCCCCTGGGAATGACCCCCGAAGGCCTGAAGAAGCAGGAGATCCTTGAAGAGCCGGGCACCAGTCGCGCGGCCTTTGCCGCCGCTCGGCGAGCCGCGATCCGGGCTCGCGTGATGAATCAATACGTCGGCAGAAAGCAGCCTTACGCCGAGCATGTCACCCGCATCGATCTGGTGTTTAATCAGGATCCCTTCACGGAAGGCAGCATCGCCCAGCTTGATGCCGCCCTGGTTGAACTGCAGAAGACTCTGCCTGAGATCCTCACGGGGGAGAGCGAGATCTATGCGCTCGGCCCCACCGCCAGCATCCGTGACATGAAGATCGTCACCGACAGAGATCAGTTGCTGATCAACATTCTCGTTCTGTTTGGTGTGTATGCGATTCTCGTTCTCCTTCTGCGAAAGCCGGCGATCTCGCTTTACCTCATTCTGACCGTGTTCTTCTCCTATCTGGTGACAATGGGCGTGACCATGGCGGTCTTCTGGGCTCTCGATCCGAGTGGGTTTTCCGGGCTCGACTGGAAGGTCCGCATGTTCCTGTTCACCATCCTGATTGCGGTGGGAGAGGACTACAACATCTTCCTGGTCACCCGAATCGATGAAGAAGCCAAACGAACCACCCCCGTGCGCAGCATCCTGCGGGCCCTGCGGAAAACCGGAAGCATTATCTCCAGTTGCGGCTTCATCATGGCCGGCACCTTTTCCGCGCTGATGGCCGGCTCACTACTCGGAATGCAGCAACTTGGCTTTGCGTTGGCTTTCGGCGTGCTACTCGATACGTTTATCGTCAGACCGATACTCGTTCCCTGTTACCTGGTGCTGCTCGAACGGTATTACTTCGGCAAATATTCAGTGTTGCTCGGCGCGACGCCGAACAGAATCCCCGAAGTTCCCGCCGCAACGAAAGTATCTTGAAGCCGATTCCTTTCTGGAGTGCGAAACATGAAGAGCCTGCTCGTTCTTGGCCTGTTGGGCTGCCTCGTTCTGGGAGCGGCTGCTCAGCCGGTTCAAGCCGATACTGTCTACGAAATGCGGACCTACACCGCTCACGAGGGGAAGCTGGACAGCCTGCTCGCCCGTTTTCGCGATCACACCTGTAAGCTTTTTGAGAAGCACGGCATGACCAATGTCGCGTACTTCGTACCGGCAGCGGAGAACAACAATCAGCTCGTCTACTTCCTGTCGTATCCATCACGGGATGCCCGCGATGTCAGCTGGGCCGCCTTTCTGAATGATGCCGACTGGAAAGCCGCCTACAAGAAGTCACGCAGCGATGGACCGCTCGTGAAGACCGTCGACTCAAAGTTCCTCGTTCCGACGGACTACTCCCCGGAGATCCCTGCCTCGGCGAAGAAACCGCGGTTGTTCGAATTGCGAACCTACAAAGCCAGCCCGGGAAATCTCTCGAACCTCGACGCCCGCTTCCGTGATCACACCATCCGTCTCTTCGAGAAGCACGGCATCACGAACGTCATCTACTTTCACCTGATGCCCGATCAGGCAGGAGCAGAGAATCATTTGATCTACCTGATTGCGCACGACGATCAGCTGACCCGCGACGAGGCATTCAAAAACTTCGCTCAGGATCCGGCGTGGATGAAAGCCCGCCTTGATTCCGAAGAGAACGCTGGCGGCTCGCTGACAGAGAAGGGGGGCGTGAAAAACCTCTTTCTCGAACCGACCGACTTCTCGCCGCTGAAGTAATTTTCCGCTCCCGAAGCGAGTGACCAGAACCACTGTCAGACACGGGTCGAGCCGATCCGTGTCTTTTCCTTCTCCATCCACAAGCCCTCCGCGCAGGGCTCGCCAACCTTCCACAGAATCAGTTTTGACGATGACGATGAACGCTTTCGAGTACCGAAACGGACACCTTTATTGCGAAGATGTCTCTCTCTCCCAGCTCGCCGAAGAGCACGGCACGCCACTCTGGGTCTACTCCGAGAACAAATTCCTGGACGAATTCCGCGCTCTCCGCGATGCCTTCGCTGAATGCGATCCGGTCATCTGCTACTCGGTCAAAGCGAATTCAACCCTGCAGATCCTGAAGTCGCTTAACGCAGCCGGCAGCAGCTTCGACGTCGTTTCAGGCGGCGAACTCTACCGAGTCGACAAAGCCGGAGCCGACACGACCCGCGTCGTCTTCGCCGGCGTCGGTAAAACCGATGACGAAATTCGTTCCGCGCTCGAGAAGAACATTCTCATGTTCAACGTCGAAAGCGAAGCCGAGCTCGATGCGATCTCCCGTATCGCCGGCGAAATGGGTGTGACTGGTCCTGTCGCTCTGCGTCTCAATCCCGATATCGATGCCAAGACGCACGCCAAGACGACCACCGGCAAGAAGGGCAACAAGTTCGGGATGGATATCGAACGCCATAACGAACTCGCCGCCAAAGTGCTGGCCGATCCGCACCTGGAACTTCGCGGTATCCACATGCACCTTGGCTCGCCGATTCTCACCACCGATCCGTACGAAGCCGCCGCCAGGCGGGCGGGCGAAGTCATTGCCGAACTGCGGTCCAAGGGGCACGAAATCAGCTGGGTCAACCTCGGTGGAGGATTCGGTCTCAGCTACCGCAACGACGAAGCTCCCGCTTATTCGACGTACGCCAAAGTCATCGTGCCGCACATCAAGGCAGCTGGCTGCCGTCTGGCTCTGGAGCCGGGGCGTTCGATCATCGGAAATGCCTGCGTGCTCGTCAGCCGCGTGATTTACACCAAGCGGGAAGGGGGCAAGCTGTTCGTCATTCAGGACGGAGCCATGAACGACCTGATGCGACCGGCCATGTACGACGCCTTTCACCGCGTCTGGCCCGTCAGCACCGACGTCCCGCTGCCGACCGATTGCGAAGCCGATTCGATCCCCGGCTGCGAGAAGACCGATGTCGTCGGCCCGGTTTGCGAATCGAGCGACTACTTCGCCAAGGACCGCCAGCTGCCACCGCTCGAACGGGACGATCTGCTCGCCACCTACAGCGCCGGCGCCTACGGCACCTGCATGAGCAGCAACTACAACTCCCGCCCGCGAGCAGCCGAAGTCCTGGTCAACGGCAGCGACGTCAAAGTCATCCGCCGCCGCGAAACCTACGACGACCTCATCGCCCACGAAATGTAGGAACCGCCAATTAACGGGTGCCATGCCCCCGCTCGCGTGGGCATGGTCTTATTCTGGCTTTGAAGGCGGGTGCCACTGCTGGCTCGCCCAGCAGTGCCTTTCCATACGATTCCACGCCCGTATGCCATTGGCTCCGCCAGTGCCTGGTCTGAGAAGTTTCTGATCCCCCTCTCGAAAGTCCAGACGTGTCGGTCCTGCTTCGCGTCATCGTCCTACTAATCCTGTCCAACGTCTTCATGACCTTCGCGTGGTACGCCCACCTGAAGAACCTGAACCACAAGCCGTGGCTGATCGCTGTGTTCGTCAGCTGGGGCATTGCCTTCTTCGAATACCTGATCCAGGTCCCCGCCAACCGCCTCGGCTACACGACCCTCACCCTCGGGCAGTTGAAGATCCTGCAGGAAGTCATCACCCTCAGCGTCTTCATCCCGTTCGCAGTCTTCTATATGAAGCAGCCGATCAAGCTCGATTACCTGTGGGCGGCGTTCTGTCTGGCGGGAGCGGTGTTTTTTGTGTTTCGGAGATAGTTGTCCGATCTCCCCTTCGACGGAAACTGGATCGATAGAAAATGGAATCGTCTGCTGCTGTCAAAGCTCGAATTGAGCGGGCGACCGATCTGCTAATCGGTCGGGGCGTCGCCACCGAGAACACGATTCGTGGCTGTACTTCTGAAGAGATCGAACGAGTCGAGCAAGACGCGGGATCTCCTCTTCCGCTCGCTTACCGGGAGTTTCTGGCCAGAATGGGACGGGGTGCGTTGAGATTCTATTATGGAACCGACATCTTCTTTCCCGCTGTTCTCGGACTCACCCTGGCCGCCCGCGAGCTTGTGGCGGAGGAAGAAAGCCGACTTCAACTCCCGGATGATGCCATCGCAATCATCATGCATCAGGGATACCAGTTCTGCTTCATCCGCAGCAGTGAAGGAGACGATCCGCCTGTGTACTATTACATGGAGCAAAGTAGCGAATTTATCAGGAAGTCCGATCATTTCACGGAGTTTCTGATTGATGTCGCCTGCGACCCATGGTGAAAGATTTGTGAGAGGTTCTCCCATGCTTACAAATCGCAAGCTCTTCAAACCGGGTGCCATACCCACGCTTGCGTGGGCATGCTTGTGAAAAACTGTGCCCATTCCGCTAATGAGAACCTTGCTCGGAATTCTCGCATCCGACATCATGAGGTTATCGGTCAATCGTTCTTCCTCCCCTTCGCCACGCCACAGTTCACAGGCATCGTGATGTCGAACCGCCACGTGGCCCGGCAACTCTCGTAAAGGGGGGCTGTCAAATTGCAACTCTCCTGCGATCCACTCTCCAATCCTTGTCTCCCTACACGCGTTCAGGCATCATAACGCCTGTTCGATTTTTTCTCCCATTTGGTGATTACATCTATGGCCGGCTCGTCCGATCCTTTTGAATCGTTGCGCGAAGCAATTCGACTTTCCCCCGACAACCTCCCTCTCCGGCGAACGCTGGCCGATCTTCTGTTGCAGAATGGAGACGGTCCCGGCGCGGAGCAGGCCTATCGAGAAGCACTCGGGCGATTTCCGAAGAGCGTGGAACTCCAGCTCGGACTGGCTCGAGCCTTTTCCCGACAGGCAAAGCACAGTGAAGCCTTCGTCGTTCTCGAGCAACTCGTGAAGCAGCCGGATGTGCCGCCCGAAGCCATCCTCATGTATGCTCGGGCACTGGAACGCAATGGCCAGGTTGCCGATGCGGTCGCGCAGTACAAACTGGCCGTGGAAGCCGATCCGGACGCATGCGATGAAGCGATGGAAGAACGGCTCGGAATTTCCTCGTTCAGGGAGTCGACTTACGACGAAGTCGTTGAGGGGCGGCAGCGAATGATGTCCGAGTCTCCATCCGACATCGTCCCGGAGATGGAACGGCCTCAGCAAACATTCTCCGACGTCGGCGGTATGGACGAGGTCAAGGAGCAGATCCGGCTCAAGATCATCTACCCGCTGACCAATCACGAGCTCTACAAGGCCTACGGAAAGAAGGTCGGCGGAGGCATTCTCCTTTATGGACCACCGGGCTGCGGGAAGACCCACCTGGCGCGGGCCACTGCAGGGGAGATCGATGCCGCTTTCTTCTCGATCGGTCTGAACGATGTGCTCGATATGTGGATCGGGAACAGCGAACGCAATCTGCATGAACTCTTTGAAACCGGCCGCAGAAACACGCCCTGCGTTCTGTTTTTTGACGAAGTCGATGCACTGGGGGCCCGGCGGTCAGACATGCGTCAGAGTGCGGGCCGGCAGCTGATCAACCAATTCCTCTCAGAACTCGATGGCGTGAAAGCCAACAACGACGGCCTGCTGATCCTCGCCGCGACCAACGCTCCCTGGCATATGGATCCGGCGTTTCGTCGACCCGGGCGGTTCGATCGGATCATCTTCGTTCCGCCACCCGATCCGGAGGCCCGAGCCGAAATCCTGAAGCTGCTCTGTGAGGGAAAGCCTCAGAAGAATCTCGACTTCAATGGACTTGCTAAAAAGTCAGCGGGCTTTTCAGGAGCCGATCTCAAAGCGGTTGTCGATCTGGCTGTGGAAGAAAAACTGCAGGCGGCTCTGAAAACCGGCATTCCCGAACCGCTGCAGACGGCCGATCTGCAAAAGGCCATTCAACGTCATAAACCGACCGTCAAGGAATGGTTCGCGACCGCACGCAACCATGCGTTATACGCCAACGAAGGCGGCATGTACGACGACATTGTCGAGTACCTTCGTTAGAGCGAATCGCGCCGCCATCGAATCTCGTATCGACGGGGCTCCACCCGGAATGCGGAACTGCTTCACATCTCTGTTCGTCCTGTTTTTTTCAACGGCAACTTTTCATGTCTCAATATTTTCAGAGGGCTCAACTGCTGTGGTCTCAAAGTCGTCCTGATGAAGCGCTCACGGAAATCGGGCGGCATCTGGGGGAAGAACCGCACGACGCGATCGCTTTAGCATTCCGTGGTCAACTCCTCGCCGCTCTGGATCAGAAAGAAGAAGCGCTCGCGTCGGTTCGGGAAGCGCTGACCTACGATCCGGAACTGGGTTACGCTCACTTCGCTCATGCTCGAATACTCCTGAAGTTCGAGCAGAAGAAGCTGGCTCTGTCAGCTATCCACGAAGCGATCCGCATCAATCCGGACGAACCCGACTTCTACTGCACACAGGCTCTGATCTACCTGCAGATGTCGGACTGGGCGAAAAGTCTGACGTCTGCCGAGACGGCGCTGGAGCTCAATCCTGAAAGCGAGGAAGCGCTCAATCTGCAGTCGCTGGCTCTGCGGCGGATGGGGCGTCGCCGGGAATCGAGCGCAGCGTTGGAGGCGGCACTCAATCGTAATCCTGAAGATCCCTTTACGCACACGAATCGTGGTTGGGAACTCCTGGAGAAGGGGGAAAGCAAGCAGGCTCTGGAGCATTTCCGTGAAGCCCTCCGGCTTGATCCGAATATGGACGGAGCGCGGACCGGCATTATCGAGTCGCTGAAATCGCGGCACATCGTTTACCGGCAGGTGCTGAAGTACTTCTTCTGGATGTCGAACTTCTCGCCGCGAACGCAGATGCTGATCATCTTCGGCGCCTGGTTCGTCGTCAATTTCCTGTCCCGCGTCCGCGAATCGCTCGGCCCAGCCGAAGTGCTTGTCACGCCGATGCTCTATCTGTATCTGGCTTTCGTCCTGCTGTCCTGGCTGTCCGACTCCTTTTTCAATCTGGTCCTGCGGCTCGATCCTTATGGCCGCCTCGCGCTCGATCGGCGTCAGAACCGACAGGCAAATGTTCTCGCTGCCTGCCTGGTGGCCGCGACTGCATTTCTCATTTCGTACTTTGTCATGTCGGACGAGAGCCTTCTCGTCGGTGCGCTCTGGTCGGCTCTGCTGGCGATCCCGGCGACCAATATCTACGAGGTTCGTAAAGGGCGGCCGCGGCAGGCAATGACTCTGGCAACGATTGCTCTCGGAGCCGCTCTGTTGACTCACGTTTATCTCTACATGGCAGTAATTGATCCGCAACTGGAACGGATCAATGCTCACCGTCTGGCGAACGCCGCGAAGTTTGAACAGGCTGATCGCGCAGGGCAGGCCCAGTTGCTTGAGGACGAGTTTACCGTTCCGGTGCTCACGTCTCTGCAAGGCTCGATCTCGCTGGCGAACCGCTTGTTCCGCTTTGTCCAGTTCGGGATTCTGGCGGCTTGTTTCGTCCCGGCGCTTCTCCCTTCGGAGAACGACCGCAACGAAGTCGACGTCAAACTGAACTGACACCGCCCCAGAAGGAATCTCCCGCATCATGAAAACTCTCACCAAAGAACTCTGGCTCGATATCCCGCAGCGGCGGGCGATTGTTTCGCTGCATCGTGATGTCGAACAGCTGGTGGCCGAAAGTGGCGTGCAGGATGGGCTGTGCCTCGTTAATGCCATGCACATCACGGCTTCAGTCTTCATCAACGACAACGAATCGGGCCTGCACGCCGACTACGAACGCTGGCTCGAAGAACTCGTCCCGTTCAACCCCGGCAGTGATCCGGCAAACGGGGGCTACCTCCACAACCGCACCGGCGAAGACAACGCCGACGCCCACCACAAACGCCAGATCATGGGCCGCGAAGTCGTCGTCGCCATCACCAACGGCCAACTCCACCTCGGCCCCTGGGAACACATTTTTTACTACGAGTTCGATGGACGACGCCGCAAACGGGTGCTGGTGAAGATTATTGGGGAGTGAACTTGAACGGATGGGTGAAGCCCCTTGCGAACAGGAGGCAGGGCCGCTCTCCAAACGGCCGCGAAGGGGCTGTCATTGGGAGCAAATCGTCTACGGCGAGTTCGACGGTCGCAGGCCCAAACGGGTGCTAGTGAAAGTGATCGGGGAATAGCAATGTCCAGTATCGTTGAACTGCACGGGATCGAACTCAAGCCTGTCGTTGAATTAGAACCCTCTTCTTTCTCCACGGAGAATCGCACTTCTCCCCAGGGATCATTCAGAGATATGCCCGATGCGTGGGATCACTACTGGAGAGCATCTCTGGCTGACTCGGGGATCACAGAGATCAACCCAATCCTTCCCGGTTCCTGGCACATTGCAACGGCTGAGTTTTCGGCGTCGCAACTCGAAAAGTATCTTGGTGTCGTTTTCGATGAATGGGGTGGCTTATCGAGCTTGGATGATCCAGACTCAAGGCCGGTGTTGAACGGTGGCCTTACTCTATGCTCAAAGGACAGCGGCGTGATTGTCGAGCCGACTTGTTGTAGCGATCTCGGTGACATTGCAAATTGGAAAGCAGCAGTGGCTTTTGAGGGCGAACATTGGGAGACGCTGTGGATCGGGCATCCGTGGTTGTCAATGAAGTTTCGGCAACCATGGTTACTGCTCAGCGAACTTCATGAATCCAACGATCCTGTTGAGCGATGGGCAGTGAAGCCGGATGAACTCGGTCACGCGGTCTCTACTGCCGAAGATGGGCTATCTCGCTTCTCAAAGATGATTGCCTCAGTTCTGGTGAAATGGGGTTACAAAGGAGATGCGGTCAGCATGTCGTTGAAGCTCGTCGGGCTTGACGACGAATGACCGCAGCAACTTCACGATCTGCTGGGGATGTCGCCACGGCTTGCCGGTGCGAGTCCTGAATCCAAGGTCGTTCAGGGCTTCGCAGACTTCCATGTGCGTCTTCCCCTGATCTCGTAGTTCAGCGGCCTTGGCGACGACTTCGGCATAAACATCTCGAAGTTCTGCGGGTATGATGTTCTTCGGTCGCCGTGGTTTTGGGGTCGGCGGGGTCGGTTTCCGGGTGGAGATCAAGAGTATCCCAATCGGGGATGGGCAACGCCATGCACATCACGGCTTCGGTCTTCATCAACGGCAACGAATCGGGCCTGCACGCCGACTACGAACGCTGGCTCGAAGAACTCGTCCCGTTCAACCCCGGCAGTGATCCGGCAAACGGGGGCTACCTCCACAACCGCACCGGCGAAGACAACGCCGACGCGCACCACCAACGGCCAACTCCACGTCGGCCCCTGGGGAACACATTTCCTACTACGACTTTGATTGGAAGCGGCGGAAGCGGGTGCTGGGGAGAATTATTGGGGAGTGATGATTGAAGATCACGTTTGACCGTCGGAAGAGTTTGGAAGAACTGGAACGCTTTGATTGGGATAAGCCCGATTCCCCCACCCAACTTGTGCAGACCTGCCACCGGTTACGGGGTGTTCCGCTTGCGGAGTTCACCGCCGGAGACTTGCGAATCATGATTGGCCAGAAGATCAGTTTGCAGATTCTGATTCCGCTTGCACTGGAGAAACTGCTGGACGACCCGCTGGTTGATTCCAATTATTATCCCGGTGATTTACTGAAAGCCGTGCTCGACGTTCCGGAATCGTTCTGGAGTGTCCACGCCGATATGCGAGATGTCCTTCTTCAGGTGGTCACCACGACGAAGCAGTTAATTGTTTCTCTCGAGGAAAGCGATGCTCGTCCTATCCAGGAAATTCTGGCAAAGGTTCCCGCCTCAATTTGATCGCTGGCGTCCGTACATGGACTCACGAACGAGGAAGAATCGTGAGCCTACGTCCCCTCACACTCCGCGATCACCGTGGCCACTTTGTCGGAGTGGCCGAAGGCGAACAGGTTATCGCCGGCCTGGATTTCTGTGGGGCCGGGGGGAGGCATCAGGCGTTCTCCGGTGCTGCGGCGGATGGCGAGGACCATGACGCCGCGTTCGGCGAGGCGGGTTTCTGCCAGACGCTGACCGATGAGCGGACTCCCTTCGCTGACCTGAATATCGACCAGTTCGAGATCGGAGTCGTGTTCGTCGGTGACTTCGACAAAGCTTTCGACGGACGGGTTAAGCATGAAGCGGGCCATCCTCATGCCGCCACTGCTGAATGGGCTGATCACCCGCGTGGCTCCGGCTCGTTGAATCTTTTCGATCGCTTTGTCATCACTCGCTCGCGCGACAATCTGCAAATCGTTGTTGAGCATGCGAGCCGAGAGAACGACGTAGGTGTTGTCGGAGTCAGACGGAAGCACGGAGGCCAGTGCGGTGGCGCGGGCAATTCCGGCCTGGTGCAGATGGACGTCATCCGTGGCGTCGCCGACGATGTAGAGCCAGTTGTTGGGAGCACAGCGGGCCTCCAGCGCATCGACATTCGTGTCGATGACAACAAACGGCTTGTTCTTCCGGTCGAGGTACTGACAGATCGTCGAGCCCATCCGGCCGAATCCGCAGACAATGTGATGGTCACTCAGAGCGTTGATGCGGTTCAACATACGTCGTTGCTTCCAGAACTGACGAAACTGCGGATCGAGCAGGCTTTGCCCGAGCGTGAAAAGACTGTAACTGAACAGTCCCAGACCCATGCCGAGATACACGACCACGAACGCCATGGTCGTGGGGTTGTTGGCTGGGTCGCGGCAGCCGAGAGTGGTCAGCGTGACCACCGCGAGATAGACCGACTCCAACCAGCTCGAGTCCCGGAAATAGCGAAATCCAAGTGTCCCGGCTCCGATAAGCAGACTGAGCAGCATGACGACGATGACGGGCCGGCGAACGACGGCCAGACGATCAGCTTCCCCGGGGATTAACAGAGTCCGCAAGTTCATCAGCAGCAGGATTCAGACAGAGGCCACTCAGCAGGGAACGGCGTTCCCCGGTACTTCTGCAGAATACTGGAACCAGACAGTGGAAGGAATCGTGGCGTCGTCATTCCCACGATCTGATCATTCGGCGGGGCCGAACGCCGCATCGCCGTAAGCGAGCCATTTCTCGCGAATGAGCGCGACTTTCCGCTTCACCGTTCGCGACGTCACGCCCAGTTTCTCCGCGATCTCGTCTGTCGTGTACGACTCAAGCTTGAGCCGGGCGATTTCGCGCAGGGTGTCGTCGCCCAGTTCTTCCATGAGAGCGGCATGCTGTTCGTCGAGAGCGAGCATGACCTCGGGCGTCGGGTCTTCACCCAGAAAAACGTCCCAGCCGGCGTTCGCTCCCGCATCGCCCGCCTTCATGAAGATCGACTCGCCGCGAACATTGCGGCCGCCTCGTTTCTTTGCGTGCTGATGCCGAACCTGATCGGTGACCTTGCGCTGGGTCATCACAATGAGCAGAGCCCAGAGATTCTCGCGATCTTTCAGATGCGGAAACTGCCCGCGAGCCGCTCCATTCAGAAAGTTGTTCATCACGCTCAGCGCGACATCTTCCTCGTCGCTGACCCGCCGCGATGCTCCGCCGAGCCGTTTCCGGGCCAGGGGAACAAGTCTTTCGAAATAGCGATTCCAGAGTTCCGCCTGAGCAGCCGTTTCTCCCTGCTGCAATTGATCGATCATCAGGCTGATTGAACCCGGCGAGGAAGAATCCATAGGGAAGGTCCTGAGTGGTTAGCGGTTCGCGAGCGGATGAGCAGACTGGCTCTCCTTATCACAACCGCTTCGTGCGGCGGGAGCAAGTGCAGAGGGCAAAAAACACAAAAGCAAACGCCCCCGAAAAATTCGAGGGCGTTGGCTGGATTTGGGGGACCGTGGACTCTTAATGCTTACCAGCGACGACCGTGGTGACCATCGTGATGATCGACCCGCGGCTGAAACTGGCAACCCGCATTACTCCGTCCGTAAGAACTGCGACGCGAGTAATCGTACGAGTTGTACCCTCCATAGTTCTGATAGCTTCGGTTATTGCCGTAGAAGCTGCGGTTGCCATGATCGTGGTGGTCATGGTGTCCATGCCGATCGTAGCTGCGGTTGTAGTTCCGGTTGTTGTACGAGAAGTTCCCGTAATTGCCGCCGTAGTTCCCGTATCCGAAGCTGACGCTCACACCACCTGCATGGGCGGAGGGAGAAAACGCAAGTCCGAGTCCCAGAACGGCAACGGCTGCGATCAGAGTTTTAATAGTCATCATTCGCCTTCTTTCGTATGGCCCAATTCAATTCGCAATTTTGTTAAGAGGAGAGATTCGATGTTTCGATCCGCCTCTGGTCGCAAAGCGGAATCGGGTCTGGTGTGGGGACATGACTTTCCCGCTTTTCTTCAAAACTGTTCAAAGAGGCTGATCTGACACCGCTCGTCGGTCGAGCGGATGCGACACAAGGGCGGCCGCGCAAAAAAAAAACGCATCCAGGCGGGTGCCCGAATGCGTTGGATCACCGAATCACGCGTCAACGTTTACCGGTGCAGGTGATAGTGGCCGGGGTAGTAGTGCAGATGATCCCCGTGGTGTTCGAGTCGTCCCGGATGATAATCGTAGTGCGGGACGCGGTATCGATAACTGGGACGGTAGTAGTCACGTCCGTAGTCGTACCCACGCGAATAAGGGGAGTAGAACCCCCGATGTCCGTACCGGCTTCCATACCCGTGATGGTGATGATGATCATGGCCATGATTGCCATAACCGAAACTGAAGGTCACGCCGCCGGCCTGTGCGGAACTGGGGGTCAACGCCAGTCCGAGTCCAAGCACCGCAACCACTGCGAGTGTTGATTTTATGTTCATTGCTTCGCCTTCCTTCTTACGTGTTCAGTCGATCGTTCTCAGGAAACGACGGAGAATTCCACGCTTAACGCCCGCTCTCCTGTTCCCCAAGTCGCATAGCGGGAGTGATGTCGCAAGCGGGACGCCGTTTTTGAGATTTTTCAGAAAAACCTTCGAATTTCCTCAAGCGGGGGCCCGGTTACTGAATTCTGCGTAAAATGCGATGATTGCAGTCGACCTGCAGAATGCCTATAACGCAGTCCGAAGCCCGCTCAACGGAGGCTTCTGATTCCTACGGAGAGACCATGGCTGATGAGAAACCAGATTCCGGCAGCAAAGCGTCGGAAGTCACCGCGCGGAATGGAGAACAAGTCGTCCGTCTCGTGATCGAGGCTCAGTCGACGACGCGGTCTCGCTGGGGAATGCGTCTCCTCGTGTTCCTGCTTCTGTTTTCCGTTCTGATGAATTTTACGCTGCTCTCGTCGAGCGAAAACTACTTCGGGGACATGGAAGGGCCGCTCGAACGCTATTATTCTGGGGATAAAACAGCCACGGACAAGCTCGCGGTGATCCGGGTGGACACTACGATCATGCCCCCGTTCACCGAGCAGATCATCGAACAGATCGACCACGCGACCGAGGACGACGACGTCAAAGGGATGGTTCTGGTCGTTGACAGTCCCGGCGGGCTGGTCGCCGACAGTCATCAGATTTATCACAAGCTCAGTATTTTCGCTGAGACGAAACCGATCTACGTGCAGATGGGGCGAATTGCGGCGTCTGGCGGATATTACATCGCCATGGGATCGGGCGAGAAAGGCAAAATCTTCGCCGAGCCAACAACCTGGACTGGCTCGATCGGCGTGATCATTCCGCATTACAATCTGACGGAACTGGCCGACAACATCGGCGTCAAATCGGAACCGCTCAAAACCGGGGAGTTCAAAGATTCTCTCAGTATGTTTCGCCCGCTCTCGGAACGGGACCGCGAAGTCTGGGACGGAATTATGGACGACGCGTTCCAGAAATTCCTCGGCGTAATCGAGAAAGGACGTCCGGCCCTGAGCCGGGAGGAAATCGAGGCTCTGGCAACCGGCCGCGTCTTTACCGCCGATCAGGCAATGGCCAGCGGCATGATTGATCAGATCAGCTTTCTGGACGAAACGATTGCCACGCTCGCCAGCGAACTGGGCAACGAAAACATCCGCGTCATCGAATACGACTATCCTCCCAATATTGTCGACGTCCTCATGGGGACGGCGAAGATGCGGTCCGATGGATCCATTCTGCAGGAACTGCTGCAGTCTCCTGCTCCCAGAGCGTTTTATTTGATGGGCCTGGGACAGTAGAGCGGTTTAAAAGTTGAAGACAAGGAGAACTGAGATGCAACGCCGGGAAGTGCTCGCTGCTGGAATCATGGCCTGTGGAACGCTGGCCGCCAGATCAACCTTTGGAGCGTTCGAAGACTCGTCGAAGTCATCGGACAGCCGCTTCAAGTTGAAGTATGCTCCCCACTTCGGCATGTTCCGCCAGAGTGCCGGCGACGATCTGGTCGCTCAACTCGAGTTCATGCACGAGGAAGGCTTCCGGGCTCTCGAAGACAACCGGATGCTGTCCCGTCCGAAAGAAGAGCAGGATCTGATCGCGAAGACGCTGGAACGCCTTGATATGGAGATGGGCGTCTTCGTCGCGACCGGCAGCTTCCAGGATGCGACATTCGCTTCCGGCAAGAAGGAATTTCAGGACGTCTACCTCGAAGACCTTCGAAAGTCGGTCGAGTTGGCTAAACGGGTTCGCGCCAAGTGGGTCACCGTTGTTCCGGGGATCTTTGATCACAAGCTGCCGATGGGCTATCAGACGGCCAACGTCGTGGAAGGCCTGAAGCGTTGTGCGGAGATCTGCGAGCCGTCCGGGCTGATCATGGTTCTGGAGCCGCTCAATCACTTTGCGAATCATCCCGAACTCTTCCTGCACAAGATTCCGCAGGCCTACCAGATCTGCAAAGCGGTCGACAGCCCCAGCTGCAAGATTCTCTTCGACCTGTATCATCAGCAGATCACCGAAGGCAATCTGATCCCGAACATCGACCATGCGTGGGAAGAAGTCGCCTACTTCCAGGTCGGCGACAACCCGGGCCGCAAGGAGCCGGGAACGGGCGAAATCAATTACCGCAACGTCTTCAAGCACATTCACAGCAAAGGTTTCGACGGGATTGTCGGCATGGAGCACGGCAACTCGAAGAAAGGCAAGGAAGGCGAACGAGCCGTCATCGATGCCTACGTCGATGCCGACAGCTTCGAGGTGTAGGTTCACTCAAGCAGGGTGCGTCTATCAGTTAATGTCCCTTCGCCCTCTTCCGGGGGAGAAGGTGCCCGAAGGGCGGATGAGGGGGCGAACAACCGGCGACGTGCGGTTCAGTTGACTTCAACGGCCTGGGGATCATGGAACCCGTATTCCCCCTCACCCTAACCCTCTTCCCCAAAGGGGGCGAGGGAACTTCAACGTCGTAGCCCGCTGGGTATTTAGCAACCCGCGAAGTACTACGGCACAGTTACAGGAAATAGATCAACGTGTCCGGACTCGATTACAAATCCGCGGGAGTGGACCTCGACGTTTACGAAGAGTCGATGCGTCGTGTCGGCAAACTGGTGCAGGGGACCACAACACCCGGCGTGATGCCGCTCCCGGGGGGCTTTGCCGGTCTGTTTCGCCTGTTCTCGGAAGGCCGACAGTATCGGGACCCCGTGCTGGTCTCGGGCACCGATGGTGTGGGCACCAAGATCAAGGTCGCTCAACTGGCGAATCGCTTCGATACGATCGGCATCGACCTGGTCGCGATGTGCGTCAACGACTGCCTCTGCACCGGAGCGTTGCCACTCTTCTTCCTCGATTACGTCGCGATGAGTCACGACGATCCTCAGCTGACCGAAGCTCTCGTCACCGGCATCGCCGATGGCTGCAAGCAGGCCGGGATGGCGCTCATTGGCGGCGAGACCGCCATCATGGCCGATCTTTACAGCCGGGGCGATTTTGACCTGGCCGGTTTTAGTGTCGGCGTTGTCGAACGGGACGAAGTCCTCACCGGCGAGAAGGTGAAGCCGGGCGATGTCGTCTTCGGACTGGCGTCAACAGGCTTCCATTCCAACGGTTACTCGTTGATCCGCAAAGTTGTCTTTGAGCACGCCGGGTTGACCGTGAACGACGATGTTCCCGAGTTGAAGTCCACCGTTGGCGAAACGCTGCTGAAACCGACGCAGATTTACGTTAAGTCGGTGCAGTCGGTCTTCGACGTGCCGGACATGCGCCCTCACGTGCACGCCATCGCTCACATCACTGGCGGAGGGCTGCAGGAGAATCTGGCTCGGGTGCTCCCCGATTCGGTCGATGCCCGCCTGCAGCGGAACAGCTGGTCGGTTCCGGCGGCCATGTCGTGGTTGCAGAAACTGGGGGGCGTCGCCACCGACGAGATGTTCCGCGTCTTCAATATGGGGATCGGACTCGTTCTCGTGATCGATCCGGCAGCCGCCGATCAGGTCGAGCAGACTCTTTCGGGTCAGTCCATCGAATGTTTCCGTCTCGGTGAAGTGGTCGCCGGAGACGGTCAGGTCCATCTTTCCTGAGTGAAGTCATGCCATCGGCTGAGTCGAGCCCGGAACGATTTCGTCCCGACTATCTCGGAGTGTGGCTCCGCTGCGCGAAGAATTCGGTCGTCCGCGAACTGTCGTTTCGCAGCAACTTTCTGATCACGGTCATCACACGCGGCTTCTGGTTTGCCGCCCAGCTGATTCTCTTTGAGATCATCTACCGGAACGTCGACTCCATAGCCGACTGGAACCGAGCCGAGTACTTCGGGTTCATGGCGACGGGCATGCTGATCAATGCGATCATCGAAAGCCTGTTCATGCCGAACTGCGCGAACTTCAGCGAGTTGATCCGGACGGGTAATCTCGACTTCGTTCTGCTTAAGCCGATCGATACCCAGTTTCTGATCTCGGTTGAGAAACTGAATCTGGCAATGATGAACCAGATTCTGCTGGCCGGTGTGCTCCTGGCCTATTCCATTATCACGCTCGGACGTCCCGTCAGCGCCGTCAATGCGATCATGTATGTTCTGCTGATCGGGACCGGGGTGTTGTTCTTCTATTGTCTGATGATCATTCTGGCCAGCACGAGTGTCTGGTTCGGAAGGAATCAGGGGCTTTACGACTTCTGGTTCTACGTCACGGTCTTCGCCCGTTATCCGCAGCAGATCTATACGGGAGGGGCGCTCGCCGAGGCACTGCGGATGTTGTTCAGCTTCGCCTTGCCGATCCTGCTCGTCGTCACAGTTCCTGCACGGATTCTGCTCTCGATGACTCTGGAACCCTCCTGGCTGGCCATCTGGTCGGTGGTCTCGACGATCATCTTCTTCTTCATCTCACGCCGGATCTTCCTCTGGTCGATCGGCCGCTATCGCAGCGCGAGCAGCTGAGGGGGAGGGGATCGCTCGACACGCTCCTGTCGAGAGGCCGCTGGTGCGTCACGGTAGCGGACTGTATTGATTGACGATTGGCCAGAGCGTCGTCGCCACGGACGCCCTACGGGGCGGCTGGAGCTGGAATTCGGAGTACACCACGGAAGCCGACCTGCGGATCGCGGTCGCTCATGCCGAGCCCTTCGCGATGCCACACGGTCCAGTCGGGGCCATTCCCTTTTACGACCCGCGTGAACTTCGGTTCCGAACTTTGCGGACCCTGCCAGTCCCGGGGAACCTGGCCGGAGTCGTCAACGGCCATTTTATAAGCTTCAGCGTGATACCAGTCAGCACACCATTCCTTGACGTTTCCGGCCATGTCGAAGACGCCATACGGACTGAGGTCCGCCGGGTAACTCATCACCGGGGATTTCTGCATCAATTGCCGTGGTTCATGCCAGGCGGCTCGACCGAATCCCCAGGGATGATCGAACCCGCCGGCTCCACGAGCGGCTTTTTCCCACTCCGCTTCGGTGGGCAGTGTCTTTCCAATGGCTTCCAGGTATGCCACTGCATCCCGCCAGAGTACGCCGGCGACGGGGTGCTCCGGCGGCGCGTTCTCGCTCAACGGAGGTTGAGGGCCCCGGTCGCTCGTCTGAGAGATGAACTCACGATACTTGCGGAAGTTCTCATTCGTGACTTCGTGGATATCGATATAGTAAGAGGATAGATAGGCGGAAATCTCCGGGCTGACATTCGCATCGGCGTTGTTCTTGCCCTGAATGAAAACGCCCTCCGGAATGTAGGCCATCACAGACTGATCGGCTTCGCAGCGAATCCGTCTCGGCCAGCCGGAGGCGTCGTATCCGAATTCGGGGAGTTCCACGAACCGCTGGGGAAGCGTGAAGCGACCTTTACGGCCCGAGCTCGCATCCTGAGGGGATTCCTCAATTCGGAATTCGTTGGGAAGAACGTCGGTCGGACGCGGAATTGCCTGCATGTAGTTCGGATTGAGCCCCCGATTCTCCGGGACGTCGGCCATCGCCAGGTAGTTGCCACCTTCGGGCTGCTCGATGAACAGGTTCTCCCGATCGGCATCGTCGACCTCCACAACTGCGGGCTTGGGAGGCGCTTTGGGAACGTTCCGATTGCCGCCTTCTCGACCACCGCCTTCTTTTCCACCAACGGGCACGGGAGGCGGTGCGACTGCCGCCGGCTTCGGTGGAGCAGGGGGCGGAACACTGGACGTGTCCTCTCCGCCGCACCCTGAGAGTCCCAGGCAGAGGACCAGAATGGAGGCCAGAAGGCAAGGTGTGCGGAAACAACAGGGGAACGTCTGTCTCATGGCATTACCAGCGATCGCAGCTTCAATCTTGGGGAGATCCTGACTCAGCGGCATTGCTGGTGTGCAGGTGTTTAGGTAAAGGCCAGGGGCAGATCGGTTTCACCGCTGTGATCGGGTGTAATTTCCGACAGCTCATGGGATATCGATTGAAATAACTTGGTCAGCAGGGCTATTGTGTCGCAAATCAAATGTAACTCGATTCCCTCGACATGTGTAGGGTCATCCCGCGGAGAACCTGGTGAGATTTTCATTAATCGACGTCGTGACAGAACTCAAACCGGGCTCCGGAATGACGATCGTCAAGAACCTGACGCGAGCCGAAGAGTATCTGGCCGATCACTTCCCCGGATTCCCTGTCATGCCCGGCGTGATGATGCTGGAAACGCTCGTCCAGACCAGTGCCTGGGTGATGCGACTGGGAACGGACTTCGCCTACAGCACGATTCTGCTCGACGAAGCCAAAGCCCTGCGATTCAAGAGTTTCGTCGCTCCCGGCGACCAGCTCCAGGTCACGGTATCAAAGCATAAGGAAGATGGTCCGCTGTGGACCTTTAAGGCCCAGGGGAAGGTTCGCGACACGGAAGTGGTCAGCGCCCGACTGGTGCTCAAGCAGTTTAATCTGGGAGAGCGGGATGAGCGGTTCGCGGAGAACGACCGCCGTCTGGTTGAACATATGAAGGCGACCTGGTCGGAACTTGAGCGGGTTTCCGAGCCTTACCTGTTGCAGTCGCAGAACTAGCCGCAGAGTCGCCCCAGTTTTCCGCGGTCCCGTCGGTCCGTCGGGCAGGATCGCTTTCACTGGAGCGAGGGGCGGGAATGGTCGACTGATCGTAGAGATCCTACCAGTGGATCAACGCCTCGAAGGCCCTCACCGTTCCCCCGGTCAGAATAGTTTGTGAAATCCAAGGAGACCTGCCGAGAGACGGGCAGGCGAACAGATATTGAAATTGGAGAGTACAGGATGCGTTTTGAAGGCAAAAAAGTTCTGGTGACCGGAGGCAGTCGGGGAATTGGCCGGGCGGTTGTGGAAGGATTCGCTCGTGAAGGTGCTGAAGTCGCCTTTATCTACAACTCCAACAAAGAGGCCGCCGAAGACGTTGTCTCGACGCTGGCCGGCGAAGGCCACAAGGCCGTGACTGCCCATCAGTGTGATGTCTCCGATCAGGCTCAGGTCGATGCCCTGGTCGAAAAACTGATCGACCAGTGGGACCGCCTCGATATTCTCGTGAATAACGCGGGAATCGTGAAAGATGGTCTGCTGGCAACGATGGATCCGGCAAATTGGCTCGCCGTGATCAATACAAATCTGAACAGCGTGTTCTACTTCTGCCGTGCCGTCACGCGACCGATGATGTCTCAGCGGGCCGGCCGAATCGTCAACATGTCCAGCGTGGCCGCTGAGTTCCCGAATCAGGGACAGGCCAACTACGCCGCCAGCAAGGGCGGCGTTCAGGGGCTGACACGCTGCATGGCGACCGAACTGGGACGCCGCGGCATCACCGTAAATGCGGTCGCCCCCGGGTTTATTGAAACGGACATGACTGTTGCGGTCCGCAATGCGGCCGAAGCCGAGATTAAAAAAGCGATTCCTCTGCGTCGACTGGGTAAACCGGAAGACATTGCCAATGCGACTCTGTTCCTGGCAAGCGACGAGGCATCTTATATAACCGGGCAAATCCTCACGGTCGACGGAGGTTTGACGCTCGGCGGGATCTGAAAACTCGTTTTTCGTTTTCCCGACTGTTACAATCTGGATTCGCAGCCAGACTCCGCGAGGACCAATGCGGAGGCTGGGGGCGAAGAAATGCCGTCTGGCTGGAAGCCGCGGCGAAAATGTGGGTTGTTCACGGTCTTCAGTTCGCTCACCGCTGAAATCGTGTCCCTGGCTGGTTACTGGAGTGAGCGAAGAAGACGACTGCCTTCAGTGGTCGTAATGGTTCTGGTACGGCGTGTAGCCGCGACGCAGACAAGGACTATCGGTCTGCGCTGACGATCCGTGAAAGTCCAACTGAATCATCTGGCAGTCCTCGGGAGAGTTTACGAATGCCCTCTAACGAAGAAATCTACGAAAAAGTACAGGAAACGCTGATTGACGCTCTCGGAGTCGATGACGATGAAGTCACGCCGGAAGCGACGCTGGTCGGCGACCTCGGTGCTGAATCGATCGACTTTCTCGACATCGTGTTCCGCCTTGAAAAGGCGTTCGACATCAAGATCCCTCGCGGAGAACTCTTCCCCGAGAATCTCGCCGCTGCTGATTCGGGATTCGTTCAGGACGGAAAAGTCACTGAAGCCGGTCTGAACGAACTGCGTGCCAAGATGCCGCACGCCGACGTCGATCAGCTCGCCGAAGATCCCAAGGTCGAAAACATTCAGAATCTGTTCACCGTTCAGATGATCTGCAACTTCATCGAACGGAAGCTCAGCGCCTGACTGGCGGACCTGCATGGTCGCGTGCAGCAGCAACGCGGGAATAATGCAGGTTGCGCGAACCTGGACAGAATGGACGACACGTCGAAACTGACCTGGCGCTGAGTCGAATCAGCCGCCAGGTTCGTCGCGTGCCTTCATCCGACCGCGTTTTGTCGCCTGAGAAGGCGACGGCCGCTGGGGCGGCTTCGCCCCTTTTTTATCTCTAACTTTGCTGCTGCGGAAACTGAAACATGCGCTGGTTCTGGGTCGATCGATTCGTGGAGTTTGAGTCGGGTGCGTCTGCCACGGCGATCAAGAACGTTTCTCTTGCCGAGGAACACCTGCACGATCACTTTCCCGGCTTCGCCGTCATGCCGGCGTCATTAATCGTCGAGGGGCTGGCTCAGACTGGAGGAATCCTGCTGGGCGAGAAGTTCAAGTTCGATCACATCGTGATTCTGGCGAAAGTCCCGAAGATCAAGTTCGCCAGCTATGCCTGTCCGGGCGACCAGTTGCGGTATCATGTTGATCTGCTTGAAGCTAACGCCGAAGGTGGCCGCGTGAACTGCACAGCGCACGTGGGCGATCGGCTGGTGGCCGAAGGTGAGATCATTTTTGCCCATCTCGACACGATGGATTCTTCGATGGCCCAGGCGGTCGATCAGAAGAACTTCGTATTCTCGATGGGATTGATGAGCATTCTGGACGTCGACGGCGTCAGCGAAGCGATTAATGCAGACGCCTGAATGGCGGTCTTGTTAGACTCTGCGGAGTGAATAGTGGTTGCCGGCTGCAGTCGGCTACTTAAAATGGCGGAAGTAATTCGACCCAGGGACTGGTCGACTCCGCGAACTGCCAAACTGAAGGGGCAAAAGTGATTGCTGGCAATCCGATGAAAAGACGTGTCGTTGTCACGGGAATTGGGTGTGTGACGCCGCTGGGCAAGGACGTCGAAACGGTCTGGTCTGCGATGTTGCAGGGGAAGTCCGGAATCGGGCCGATCACCCATTTCGATGCCTCGTCGTTCCCGACACAGTTCGCCGCTGAAGTCAAAGACTTCAACCTGGGCGACTATGTCAGTGATCCCGCAACCTACAAATGGTCCACGAGCAACACCAAGTTCGCCATTGGGGCGGCCAGTCAGGCCGTCAAAGATTCCGGCATCATGGAGCTGGATCTCGATCCGACGATGTTCGGCATCTACCTTGGAGCAGGGGAAGGACAGCAGGATTTCCCGCTGTTCATGAAGTTGATCTCCAGCTCTGAAAAAGATGGCGAAATCGACCTGGAACGCTTCACCGAAATCGGATTGCAGGAGCTCAATCCGTATTTCGAAGTCGAGCAGGAACCGAACATGCCAGCCGGCCATCTGGCGGCTTTGTTCAACGCTCAGGGACCCAATCTGAACTGTCTGACCGCCTGTGCCGCTTCGAGCCAGGCGATTGGCGAAGCCGCCGAACTGATCCGACGTGGTGAAGCCGACGTGATGCTTTCCGGCGGTGCTCACAGCATGATTCACCCGTTTGGTGTGACCGGTTTCAACCTGCTGACGGCTCTCTCTACCCGTAACGACGATCCCCAGCATGCGTCTCGTCCGTTCGACAAGAATCGTGATGGCTTCGTCCTCGGAGAAGGGGCCGGCATGCTGATCCTGGAAGAGCTTGAGCACGCGAAAAAGCGCGGTGCGAAAATCTACGGCGAAGTGGCCGGGTACGGAAGCACGGCCGATGCGTATCGCATTACCGACATTCATCCTTCGGGGCGGGGAGCGATCGGATGCATTACGATGGCTCTGCGGGACGCGGGCTTGAACAACGACCAGATCGATTATGTCAATGCGCACGGGACGAGCACTTCCGTTAACGACAAGGTCGAAACCATGGCGATTAAGGGAGCATTGGGAGCCGCAGCTCCGAAGACGCCGGTCTCCAGTATCAAGAGTATGATGGGCCATCTGATCGCTGCCGCCGGAAGTGTCGAAGCAATTACCTGCCTCATGGCCATCCGCGATAATATGCTGCCACCAACAATGAACTACGAGACACCTGATCCCGATTGCGATCTGGATTATGTGCCCAATGCCGCCCGGGAAGCCGAAGTCAATTTCGCTCTGTCGAACAGCTTTGGATTCGGTGGTCAGAACGTCTCACTTATCCTCCGCAAGTTCAGCGGTTAGAATGAACTGACGGACGGGTGTGTTAAGCTGGGATGAGCGGGACCGTTCGCTACGAGCCGGCCCTTGATTCGGACCGAGCGTGCCTCGAATCTGAACAGGGAGCGGGAACCTGGAATTTCCCGGCCATACTGGATTCCAGTGGCCATTTGACGTGAGCAGAACCCACGGAGCTGAGAGGCTCTGTCGGGGATCGGCCTTAGGACAGGCATATGTTTTTTGAGATCCTCATCGGCGCTCTTGTGCTGTTCGTCGTTGCTGACCTGGCTTCCCGCCTGTATTACGGTCGCAAAGGGATGGAACTGCTCGATCGCATGCCGCCATTCCGTGTTGAACCCGCGGAGCCTCAGAAGCAGGCGACTCCGTTCGAAGCAACGACCCGCGACGGGCTGACGCTTCGAGGCAGTATCTACCATCCGGAAGGGGAAGATCCCCGGGGTGTTGTGGTCTTCTGTCCGGAAACGATCGCCAGCCACTGGTCAGCCGTGCGATATTGCCAGGGGCTGATTGACGCCGGCTATATCGTCGTTTCATTCGACTTCCGGAATCAGGGCGAGAGCGATCGTCTCGAAAAGTACGATTCGCTGCACTGGGTCACCGAATACGAAGTTGAAGACCTGAAGACGGTTCTCGACTGGGTCCGTGATCAGGCGGCGTTCAGCGACTTGCCGATTGGTGTGTTCGGCGTCAGTCGAGGAGGTTCGGTCGCTTTGATGGCTGCCTCCTCTCTGCGGGATATCACCTTCATCGCCGCGGACAGTGCCTACACCAACGATCTGCTGATCGCTCACTATATTCACCGCTGGGTCCGACTGATTGTTCCCGGTTGGATTGTCAATATGCGGGGCTCGATGTGGCACATCTATATTACGCTCAAAGCCGCGTTCTGGGCTCAGCAATTTCGGAAAGGCTGTCGCTACCTGAACTCGTCCGACCCCTTCACGAAGGTGCGCGGGAAGCGGGTCCTGCTGGTTGCCGGCATGAATGACAGCTATGTGCCGACCACGATTTCGCAGCGGATTCAGAGCATGCTCGGTACGCAGTGCGAAGATCTCTGGCTGGTGCCGCGAGCGGCTCACAACGGGGCACGCTCACGGAATCCGGAGCAGTATGATCAGCGTCTGACGGCCTTTTTCGATCAGATGGTCGAAACGGCCACGCCGGCCGTCGAAACGGTCGTCGTCCCGAAGGAGCCGCTGGTTCGTTCGCAGTCGTTGATCTCGAACTGAGTTGGCTGGAAGCTTCTCCGGGACCGTCTCGCTGCGGAAAAACCCGGATGCGGAGTAGCCGATCGCTGCTTTCTGGGTTACTCTGTTGCAGTCCAGAGGGCAGAGTCGAGTTCGGCCAATGATCCGACCATCACTCTCAGCGTTAATGTCTGCAATCTGCCGATTGTCGCTTCAATCGGGTTCTCTGGGACGCCCGTCCAGCATTCGGTATGCGTGCCGAATTCGTCGCTGATCAAGGAAGCCAGGTTGGGCGTGCAGGCGCTTTTTGAGAACGCGTGAAGGCCAACCCGATGAAAACAATTTCGTTACAGATCATCCAGGGGCTCGAACGCGGACAATGTTACCCGCGGTTGCGGGTTCCTTTTACGATCGGCCGCGAAGAAGAAAACGCGATCCAGCTCAACGATGAGCGAATCAGTCGCTGTCACGTGAAGGTCCAGCTGGATGGGGACCGGATCATTCTGACCGATCTCCAAAGCACGAACGGCACTCGGGTCAACGGATTGCCTGTGCAGATGACGGTGCTTCGTCCAGGCGATTTGATTACGATCGGCCGATGTGTCCTTCTCTACGGCTCCCCGGAAGAGATTACTGAACATTGCGACGAACTCCATCGCAAATCGCTCGAACAGCATCGTCTGATCGATACCGGCAACACCTTGCCGGGCGTGAATGCCGACGTCGCGCAGGACGAACATGGGGCGGCCAGCCTGGATACCATGGGGCTGTTCGATGATCACGGCCACCCGGCCGCACCGTTTCCCGGAGGCCGTCCCCCGCTGCCGGATCTCACCACGCTTCATTCTCGCAGTGAACTCTCTGATCTGCTGGCCTACGTCCACAACAGGATCCTGCAGGTTCTGCAGTCGCGGGGGAAGAATGTCGACGAAGGCGAGCAGAAGTCGGACGAAGCGGCCGCTCAGGTTCCCTGGCCCAGCTGGCATAAGTTGCTGGAACTGGAAACAGAACTCTCGCAGTATCTCCGCGAACTGGGTGATCCCGACGGCGAGTAGAGCCGCGTCCTGATCGTGTAACCGCTTTGTTCGCGTCGCATCCCGCGTTTGGCTCGAAGAGTTCGCTTCGACGCGAAGGCTCGCCAAAACGTTCCGCTCTCGCCGGTGACTATTTCCCCTGCAGCTCGACGGGCAGTTGGTCGATCTTCGCGGCGAGGATGAAATCGTTCTCGGAAAGTCCGCCGATCGCGTGCGTCCAGATCTCGATTTCGACGTTGCGATAGCCCCAGATCCGCAGATCAGGATGATGGCCTTCAGTTTCGGCAACCTCGCCCACTTCGTTGAAGAAGTTCATTCCGGCCATGAAGTTGCGGACCTTCCATTCCTTGCGAATTCGTTCGCCCTCGTGACAGATCGACCAGCCCTCCAGCTGTCGAACCTGAGCGTCCGCTTCTTCCGGGGTGAGTTTCGGCACGCCTCCTTCACAGGGAACGCACTTTTTGGAGGTCAGTTGTTCGGAAGTGTGGGCCATAGCATTCTCCTTGATCGCAAGGGCTCGTGTCCGGAATGTCGGGCGTCGCTGAGTGTATTCTACAGGCGAGCGGCCAAAATTCGAGACGGAGCCCGTGATCAATTCCTCAACGCTTCAGCAGAAAATCCCAGGCAGACCGTTCCCGGTCCGCGGACGCTTTGAGCAGTTCGTCGGCGGCTGGATCATTGACGATCACTTCTCGAGCCGGATCCCATTGAAGCGGCTTCTGAAGGGCATGCGAGACATAACCCAGATGGCCCGGCGTGATGGAACGATGCGCCTGTTCGGCCGGAGCAATCGTCGGTTTGCCGAACCTCACGGCGTCGACGAAGTTTCGCATGTGTCCGGGCGAGGCGAGGACATCTTTCTCGCCGGACTGGAAATCTTTGGCGAGCCATCTCTTGTCTGAAGCATCGATCTTGCCTCGCGTGACAAACAGCCATCCATTCTCGCCCTCGAATCGGGTTCCGACGGGAAAGCGATCGGAGATGAGCCCCACGGTGCCGTCTTCGTACGTGCTTTCGATTTCGTAATGAAACGGGGTGTTGTAGACCGGTGTTTCAGCGATGACCCAGTTCTTCGCTTCGACACGCACCGGGCCGGAAGTCTCGTAGCCGAGTGCCCAGTGAGCGATGTCGTTGTGATGGCCAATCCAGTCCATCAATACTCCGCCGCCGAAATTGCGGTGCCCGCGCCACCATCGGTGATGCCGGGCCCGCATGTAGGGCAGGGGAACTGCCGGTCCACACCAGACGTTGTACGATCCCCCTTCCGGCGGTTCGCTCACAGTCGGATCATCCTGAGCCTGGTCATAACCGGGCGGCAGACCGACCTCGAACCGCGTGACTTTTCCGAGATGTCCATTCCGGATCAAATTCACCGCTCGCTGGAAAACGTCTTCGGAGCGCTGCTGAGATCCGGTCTGGAAGACGGCCTTCTGACTCGCAACTTCCCGGTACACGGCCTGGCCCTCAGCGAAAGTATGCGTGACCGGTTTCTCGCAATAAACCGCCTTGCCATTCTTCAGAGCAAACAGGGTAAGAAGGGCGTGCCAGTGATCGGGAGTGGCGATGACGACCGCATCCAGATTCTCGATCGACGCTGGATCCCAGGCCGCCTGCGTTGTAGTCAATGTGGCCGGCAGTTGAGCGCGCCCGCTCTTCCGGTGTTTATCCGCATGCTGCTGGATCTTCTCTCGAGCCGGCTGATAACCATATCGTGGGCCCTTTCCCCATTGGCGATCCCGATAATGTTCGTTGTAGAGATCACTGATCATGCTGATCTGGACGTCCTGCTGCGCCAGCAGATCGTCCAGCAGGTTGAAGCCTCGCGAGCCGAGTCCGATGACGCCGACCTGGATCCGGTCATTGGCGGAGACCTTCGCCGCCCTGGTTGATCGAGCGGGAAACAGTGAGGTCGATCCGGCGGCGAGGATTGTGGAGAGTGCCTGACGACGTTTCATCGAGTTGATCCTTCCGGTCCGCGCCGAAGTGGTGTGGACTTTGATTGAATTTCAGGTTTTCCGCCGAATGAGCGGATTCAGTTGGAAGATGCCGTTTCCCTGTCGCCGAGCGTGAAAAACAACGAATTTTCTCCGCAGGCCCGAACAGATCTCGCCGATACTTGTCTCAGTAAAAGATCTCGGTATACTTCCCTTGCCTTTGAGCGATATCGCTCATAAATTGGTGTTGGGCGACTTGCCCCACCTTGCTCTGCGGACGTGGCGGAATTGGCAGACGCGCACGGTTCAGGTCCGTGTTCCTTTACGGGAGTGGAGGTTCGACTCCTCTCGTCCGCACTCCATTAAAAAAGCATCGTCAGGTTTTCTGGCGATGCTTTTTTTGTTGCGCTTTCTGAAAAGTAAGCTGGGATCACCCAAGGCGGATCCCAGCGTTCTCGTGATCAGATTTTTACCGAGTTACTTGCTGCTGGCGAACTTGTAGATGCCGCGACCGTTGGCGGTTTCGATCGAGAAGTACAACTCCCCGTCTTCGTCTTCGCCGAATGTCAGGACCGGCATCTTGTCCGATTCGATGCTGTAGTTGCCGTTCAGCTTCTTGTTGGCGACATCGTAATCGAGTGCCCACAGTTTGCCCGTCACGTAATCGGCGTAGACGAACTTGCCGGTCAGATCTTTCACGCTTGGGCCACGGTAGACGTAGCCGCTCGTGATCGACTTACCAACCTGGTGATCGTATTCCCAGACCGGCATCTCGGCATTGTCCGCATCTTCCATCGAGCGGTTGCCGAACGGATGGGTTCCTTCGTAACGATTCCAGCCGTAGTTCTTGCCCTTCTCGACGACGTCAATCTCTTCCCACAGATTCTGGCCCACATCGCCCAGCCACAGATCGCCGGTTTCACGGTCGAAGCTGAATCGCCAGATATTGCGGAATCCGTAAGCGTAGATTTCCTTCTGGCCATCTTTACTGGCGAACGGATTGTCCTTGGGAATGCCATAGGCCAGATCGTCCGACTTGGAATCGACATCAATCCGGAGCAGGGAGCCGAGCAGGGTGCTCTTGTCCTGGCCATTATCGAACGGATCGTTCGCGCTGCCGCCGTCACCCAGGCCGATGTAAAGGTATCCATCGTGACCGAACTCGATCGTTCCGCCGTTGTGGTTGGCGAACGGCTGCTCCAGCGTCCAGAGGACGCGTTCCGACTTCGGATCGGCCTTGTTGGGATCGGTCTTGGAGACGCTGAATTCCGAAACGACCGACGTGTGAGCCTTTTCGGCCGACGTGTAGTAGACGTAGAACTTGCCGTTGTCTTTGTACTTCGGGTGGAACGCCAGTCCAAGGAAGCCTTCTTCGTTGGCTCCCCGGGCGGTGTAAGGAGCGACCTGTTCTTCAATATCGAGGAACTCGATCGTCTGCTTCGTCTTGCCACCTTCCGGGAAGACGTGAATGGTCCCGTGCTGAGTCGCCACGAACATGCGGCCCGAGCCATCGTTGGCGTGGGTGATTACGATCGGACGCAGCGGGCGAACTTTGCCCTTTTCATCGACAGCGTCCCAGTTCTCCCAGGTGAGCTCCGGGAAAGCGTTGACCGGCTTGACGCTCAACTCGCCGTGGCTCGGATCGGGAACTTCGTTCTCGGCGGGAAGTTCGCGAATCTTGATGTTCCGGAACGAGACCAGGTCGTTGTGGTCCTGCAGGCAGATGTGACCGGTCGTCGGCTTGCCAAAATTTTCGTAAGCGGAGAATTTGCTCTCAGCCACCCGCTTGTTCCATTCGTCGCTTCCTTTCTGGAAGCGATAGTAGCTGACGCCATTCATCATCACTTCCGACTGATTCGGAGTGACGCGAAGATAGATTTCGTTCCACTCGCCGGCGGGGCGGGTGGCATCGAGAATCTGCTCGGTGTCCAAACCGGCGTCGTCTTCGGCTTTCTTCTGCCACGGAGCACGGGCGGGCTTGTACAGCTGATACAGCCAGCCAGCTTTTTGAGGATCGTGTCCGTCGACATTGTCCTGAATCTGAATTTCCGGCCCGGTCTGCCAGGGACGTTTTTCCGTTTCCTGAACGTGGAACATCAACCCGCTGTTGCCCTCTTCCGAGATGCGGTACTGAATCGACAGCTCGAACGAGTCGTACTGCTTCTTCGTGATGATGTCGCCCGCGCCTTTGTCCTTGCGGGTCAGGACGCCGTTCTCAACAACCCAGCCGTCGCTAAGGCCATCGGCCTGGTAATTCCGAAATTGATCGGCTGATTTGCCGTCGAACAGCAATTCCCAGCCGGCCAGTTTCTCGGCTTCGGTCAGTGTGTTCTGTTCCGCCTGAACCGGCATGGCCAGGAGTGAGCCCAGCAAAAGCGAGCCGAGCAGTGAAAAGCAAAGCTTCATCGGTGTTCCTCGTCAGTCTTGGTATCGAATCGACATCGGGTCCTGCGAGCGTCATCGGATCGACGCATTCTCCTTCGTTGCTGTAAGATCATATCGGGCCGCCCGTGCGATTGCTACAATCGCCGCCGGTTGCCGCTTTCCCCGTTGAATCGAACCGACTCCGGAAGGGTGACACAGAGAGTCATTTCTGTGCTGCGAAGCAACAGGGGGCTTGTCCTGAGTGTCCTTGTCAATCACTTCTCCGTCAGCGGCCGTTCAGACGGAAACATGGCACCCCATCATTGCTCGCTCGAATCAGAGATCGATCACAGGAACAATCACAAATGGATGTTGTGGGAATCATCCCGGCTCGTTTGAAGTCATCGCGTCTCCCCGGAAAGCTGTTGCTGAGGGAGACCGGGCGTTCGATGCTCGAACACACGTGGCAGGCGGCTCAGAAAGCGAAGCGGCTCGATCGTCTCATCATCGCCACCGACAGCGCCGAAATCGCGGAGGAATGCGAACGCTTCGGAGCAGAAGTCTCCATGACGGGCGAATGCGCCAACGGCACCGAGCGAATCGCGGTCGCACTGCAGAATCTCGAGGACTCCTGCCGCATCGCCGTCAATATTCAGGGAGACGAACCCGAGATCGATCCCCGGCACATCGACAGGGTGGTCGAAGCGCTGGAGAAGAACGAACAATACGAAATGGCAACGCTGGCGAACCCGATCCAAAGTGTCGATCAGCTGTTCGATCCGGCCTGTGTAAAGGTCGTCTGTGCTTCGAACGGAGCGGCTCTGTATTTCAGCCGATCGCCAATTCCGCATTCCCGCGATCGCGATCCGGTCGAATGGTTTGAAGAAGCCAGCCCTCATCAGCCGACACCCTGGCTGCAGCATATCGGGCTCTACGCCTATCGAGCCGAATTCGTCCAGGCATTCGTGAAGATGCCGGCCGCTTCGCTGGAAACGATTGAACAGCTGGAGCAGTTGCGGGCCCTGCAGGCGGGAGCCCAGATTCACGTCACGGTTGTGTCGGACGCATCACGCGGCATTGATACCCCCGCCGATTACGAGTCATTTGTGGCTCGTTTTCAGGCGAGAAACTGACTTTTCGATTCGGCGGTTTCAACCGCTGGTCTGAGCGGCGGCAAACAGATACACTAAACGCTGAGTGATGCCGCTCGTCGAATGAGTGCGCAGGAATCTCGGTCGGACCGCGTCCGGCTGCGCCCTCCCATCAGGTTTTCTTCCTTCCTCCCCAGAGCAAGCAGGCGATGACAAAGTTTATTTTCGTGACCGGAGGTGTGGTCAGTTCTCTCGGAAAAGGTCTCACTTCAGCATCGGTCGGCCTACTCCTGGAACGTCGCGGCCTTAAGGTTCGGATGCAGAAACTCGACCCGTATCTGAACGTCGATCCGGGAACCATGAGCCCTTACCAGCACGGCGAAGTCTACGTGCTCGATGATGGATCCGAGACCGACCTCGACCTCGGCCATTACGAACGCTTCACCAGCAGCCCGCTGTCTCGATCGTCGAACTATACCACCGGTCAGATTTATCAGGCGGTTCTCGACAAGGAACGTCGTGGTGAGTACCTCGGGGCCACCGTTCAGGTTATTCCGCACATCACCGACGAGATCAAGGAAGCGATCTTCTCGCAGGCGGGGCCCGATATCGACGTCGTCATCACCGAGCTTGGCGGCACAGTGGGCGATATCGAAGGACTGCCGTTCCTCGAAGCCATTCGGCAGGTGCCGCTCGAAGTCGGTAAGGAAAACTGTCTGTTCATTCATCTCACGCTGGTGCCGTATCTCAAGGCGGCTCGCGAACTGAAAACCAAGCCGACGCAGCATAGTGTCGGGCAGTTGCGGCAGATCGGGATCCAGCCCGACGTACTCGTCATTCGCACGGAACGGCCACTGGGACGAGACAACGCGGAAAAGATCGCACTGTTTTGTAATGTCGAGAAGAACGCCGTTATCGAAGAAGTCGACAAGACCCTCTCGATTTACGAAGTGCCGCTCGGTCTGGCCGAGAACAAAATCGATCGTCTCATCTGCGATAAACTCCAGTTGCCCCCCGCGTCCTGTCAGCTGGATGACTGGAAGGAGCTGATGAACAACATTCGGCATCCGGAGCACGAAGTCACAATCGCGGTTGTCGGAAAATACATCGAGCATCGCGACGCCTACAAATCGATCTACGAATCGATCGATCACGCCGGCTTCTCCAGCAAGGCTCGGGTCATCGTGAAGCGGGTTTCCGCCGACGAGCTTGAGGAAGAAGATCCGGAACTCCTGCTCCGTGGTGTTGATGGCATTCTTGTCCCGGGTGGCTTCGGCATGCGGGGCATTGAAGGCAAGATTCGCGCCGCCCGTTACGCCCGCGAGCGCCAGATTCCGTACTTCGGGATCTGTCTGGGGATGCAGTGCGCCGTGATCGAGTTCGCCCGCCATGCTGTCGGTCTGGACGATGCGAACAGCACCGAATTCAATTCGGAGACAAACAATCCGGTGATCTGCCTGCTCGAAGAGCAGAAGAAGATCGTCTACAAGGGCGGCACCATGCGACTCGGGGCTCAGCCCTGCACATTGATGGAAGGCAGCCTTTCCGCACAGCATTATGGTCAGGCCGAAGTCTCAGAGCGGCATCGTCATCGCTATGAATTCAATCCGGAATACCGGGAAGCGATTGAGCAGGCCGGAATGCGAATCGCCGGGGCCAATCCCGACAGCGGACTGGTTGAGATCGTCGAAGTCGAGAATCACCCCTGGTTCGTCGCCGTGCAATTCCATCCAGAATTTCATTCCAAGCCTCTCGCTCCCCACCCGTTGTTCCAGGGCTTCATCAAAGCTGCTCTTGATCGTCGCCAGGACCAGGTCGCGGTTCCGGTCTAGTTCAAGCTGGGAACGGAAGCGAAGCAGAGGGGCCCGGCCGTCACGTCGGCTGGGTGACGAAGTCCAAGAAGCCGCGCCATGCGTGAGTATCAGGAAGAAGACGTCCATTCCTCACGCTCACCGCAGTGACCACGAGACAGGAAGTACGGTCGTCCCATGAGCAAGGCAGTTGATCGCGACGAACTGGCGACCGCGTATCTCGAACAGCTTCCGTACGAGCCGTATCCGGTTCAGGAGGAAGCACTGCTGACGTGGTTCACTTCGGAAGAAGGAATCCTCGTCTGTGCGCCGACCGGGACCGGAAAGACACTGATCGCTGAAGCCGCCCTCTTCGAGGCATTGCAGACCGGCAAAGTCGCTTACTACACCACGCCCCTGATCGCGTTAACGGAGCAGAAGTTCCAGGAGATCCAGGAAGCCGCTCTCCGCTGGGGGTTCGCAGCCGAGGACGTCGGACTGGTGACCGGCAATCGCAAGGTCAACCCGGGGGCCAAAGTGCTCGTCGTCGTGGCGGAGATTCTGCTCAACCGACTGCTCGAAGCCGAAGCGGATGACTTTCGCGAAACGTTCGCGGTCGTGATGGACGAGTTCCACAGCTTCAACGATCCCGAACGCGGCGCCGTCTGGGAATTGACGCTCGGTCTTCTGCCGCCTCATGTGAAGCTGATGCTGCTGTCCGCGACCGTCGGGAACGCCGTTGAGTTTCTGATGTGGCTCCGCAATCAGCACGGCCGAAAACTGCGGCTGATTCAGTCGGAAGATCGCAAGGTGCCACTCAACTTCCGTTGGGTGCCCGATCAGATGCTCGACGAGCAACTCGAAATCATGGCCGCCGGCGATGAGGCGACCAACTACGTCCCGGCCCTCGTGTTCTGTTTCAACCGCTCGCAATGCTGGTCCATCGCCGAGCAGTTGAAAGGGAAACGGCTCGTCACGAAAGAACGGCAGGCCGAGCTCGCCAAACGGCTCGAACAGTACGACTGGTCGCAGGGCGCAGGCCCGAAACTGAAGCCCATTCTTATGCGGGGCGTTGGTGTCCACCATGCTGGCGTGTTGCCCAAGTACCGTCGCATCGTCGAGGAGCTGTTCCAGGAAAAGCTGCTCTCGGTCTGCATGTGCACCGAAACACTCGCTGCCGGGATCAATCTTCCCGCTCGTTCGGTTCTGTTGATTTCCTTGATCAAGGGGCCACCAGGCAGAATGAAACTGATCGATGCCAGCTCGGCTCATCAGATGTTCGGTCGGGCAGGGCGGCCGCAGTACGACAAAGTCGGTTACGTCTTCGCGATCCCCGACGAAGACGACGTGAAGATTCTCCGCTTCAAAGAAAAGTACGACCAGATTCCCGAGGACACCAAAGACCCGAATCTGATCAAAGCCAAGAAGCGGATGAAGAAAAAGATGCCGACGCGAAACAGCAATCGGCAGTATTGGAACGAAGACCAGTTCGAGAAACTCCGCAATGCGCCGCCGGCTAATCTCAGCAGTCGAGGACATCTCCCCTGGCGAATGCTGGCCTGGCTGATCAAGGATTCTCCCGAGGTGAAGAGGCTGCGGGACTTCGTGTCGCGCCGGATGCTCGAAGGCAAAGCTCGAGAACAGGCCGAGAAGCAGCTGTTCCGCATGCTGAAGACGCTCTGGGCCGGCGACTTCATCGAACTCGATCCTCCCCCTCCGGAACCAAAAGTCGTCAAAGAGAAAGCAGAAGAGCAGAAGCAGGGAACGGATGACGACGGCTTTGGTGAAGGCATCGGACTGTTCGGTCAACTGCTGCAGGAAGCCATCCAGCCGGAGAAGAAGGAGACGCCGAAGAAAGTTCCGGGCAAGGCGTCAGCGGGGCCTGTTGAAGACCAATGGATCCCGCGGCGCGCGGTTCCACTGGGGCGACTCGACGAACTCCTGCAGTTCCGCAGCATCAATCCCGTTTACGGCTGCTATCTGCTGAAACTGCTCGGCAAGGCTGACGAGTTCGAACAGATTCAGATTCTCGAAAGCGTGCTCGAAGTTCCCGGCTCGATGCTGCGGGATGTTCGCGTGCCAGTTGACTTGCTGGTCTCCGGCGAACTGGCGCGAAGCGTCGTTGATCACGAGCTCGTCGAGCAGGGGCAACTGCCGAGTCATCGCATCTGGCAGCAGCCGCCCGATGATCCTCGCGATATTCTGTATGAAGACTACCCACCACCGATCGGCGACAAAGTTCACATGTTGTTTCAGTCGGAATTTCCCGGCGTTCACGGCGTAAAGATCATGCCGGTCTGGATCGTGGGCGACGTGCTCAAATTTGGCGGCGACTTTCAGAACTACGTCACCGGCCGCGATCTGACCAAGCAGGAAGGCGTCGTCTTCCGCCATTTGCTCCGCTTTGTGCTGCTCGTGAAAGAGTTCGAGCATCTCTGTCCGGAAGGGATGAACGAAGAAGTCTGGCAGTCACGATTAATGTACTGGGACGAGACTATCAGCAAAGCCTGCCGCGAGGTCGATCCCGAAACGACCGACAAGATGCTTGAGATGATGGGGGACTAGCCGATGTCGAGCCTGACGATCGGACAGCTGCCGGAAATCACCGCGTCACAATCGGGCCGGGGTATCATCCGCATTCCCTGCGAACAGGATGTCCCGTTCACCGATCGGGTTCGGGCGATTGTCGATACTCCCCAGTTTCAACGGCTGCAGTATATCAGTCAACTCGGGTTGGTGTCCCGCGTTTATCCCGGGGCGACCCATACGCGGTTTGAACACGCGCTCGGCGTGTATCACAACGCGGTCCGTTACCTTCGGCACCTGAGCAGAAACTCGCGGTTCACGGAACTGTGTACGACCCGGGACGCCGAACTGCTGCTCGTTTCCTCGTTGCTCCATGATCTGGGGCACTGGCCGTTCTGCCATCCCATTGAAGACATGGCTCTGGCCGAGATTCCGGATCACGAAGAGTTCGCTCGCAGCTTTCTGCTCGAAGAGACCGAACTCAATCGCGTCCTGAAGGAAGTCTGGAACATCGACCCGGCTGACGTCCTCGATATCCTCGTCGCCAGAAAGAGTTCACCGACGAGGAAACTGTTGCGGTCGATTCTCTCCGGGCCGATCGACATCGATAAGCTCGACTATCTCGATCGCGACAGCCTGCACGCCGGCGTGCCCTATGGTCGCAACTTCGACCGCAATCGACTGATCAACTCACTCACCGTCAACGAGCACGGAGACGGGCTGGCGATTACGTCCAAGGGCAAGACGGCAGCCGAACTGATGGTCTTTGCCCGCTACGTGATGTTCAGCGAAGTCTACTGGCATCACGCGGTCCGCAGTTCAACCACTATGTTCGCCCGCTGCTTCTACGAACTACGGGAGCGGATCGATTTGCAGGCGTTCTTCCGCCAGCGGGAATCGGAATCGGTCGATCAGATGCGGACCGCCGCACGCGACACCGATTGCGAACCGCTCATCGAAGGGCTCTTCGGGACCCGTCGGCAGATCTACAAACGAATCGCCGAGTACTCGGCCGTGGACCACAGTCCCATTTTCGAAAAGCTGGCCTATCGTCCGTATCAGGAACTGGTCCAGCGAATGGACCGCCTGCAATCGCTGCTGAGCGAACAACTCGCGACTCCCATGGAACCGCTGCAACTCCTCATCGATGCTCCGCCGCCGCGCCGGGAGGTCGAGTTCAAGATCGACGTGCTGTTCACGAAAGAACAGCGCTATCGCCCGCTGGCTTCGGTCTCGCCAGTCGTCGAAGCATTGGCTCATCGCCAGTTCGACGACTACGTGAAGAAGGTCCGCCTGTTCGTCGCTCCCGAAAGAGCAGGGCAGATCACCGAAGCTATGGTGCTCAAGGCAATCGAGCGGCTCGACGACTAAAGGCTTTTCGGGCAAATCGAAAAGCTTCTATCCTTCGTGTTCCAGCCAGCCAGTAATTTGAACGGTTTGACCGTCAGGCAGCTCCGCAATCTGTTTGTACAGATTGATGAATTGCTCCATCATTCCGCTCATGGGCCAGGGAACCAGATTCTCGACAGCGTACTCCCCGCCGAGAATAAACGGTTGCTGCGGAAGTAATCGGACGCCCACCGGAAGACTTCCGTGGAGTTCCTGCCACTCGTGAGCAATCGGGAAGCCAGTTTCGACTTCGTAGTCGTCCAAAATCTTTGAAGCCCATTCTTCAAGATCACCCGCATGAGCGGTGAGTTCACCTGATTCCGGCTCGAGGCGGAAGACTCCCCGATCGCAGACACCAAACTGAACCCCGAACACATCCATGGCGAAGAAAGCCAGGTCATCTGGGACAGGATAGGATTGACGCCATCCGTCGGGCGCATTCCATTCGACAAGCCCCGGCAATTCGAAGGTCCCTACAGTTGGAAGGATCAACAGGCTGCTTTCGAATACGAAGGCTCCATTATGTGAGTCGTAGATCGGTGCCAGAGACTGGAACGACCGAGGAAGTTCGGCATCGTCCGGCCAGATCGGCTCTGCAATCTCCAGAATTTTATTGATAAAAGACACACGAGTTTCCGACGATGATTCCGCGTCTGCAGAGCGGAGCCTGACAGCAGGATTCAGATCGACTGATCGTCCATCATTTCGACGACGTTGCCAAACGGATCAGCCGTGTAAACCGAGCGAGTGCCGTCCCGGTGGGGTTTCAGTTCGCCGAACTTTTCGGCGTCGGGAATGGCGAAGCCGATGTGGGGCGGATGCTGACCGGGAACGACCAGAGCCATCTGCAGATTGGCGAACTGGAGCATCGCCCAGGTATCGTCCTGATAGACAACATCGCAGCGGAAGGTTTCACGGTACCAGTTGACGGCCTCGGCGATATCTTCGACCGAGATGGCGATGTGATGGACCGAATCGAGGGAAGTGGTGGTGTTCATAGGAATTCGACCTTACTGAATGCTTTCAACGTCCTGGTGGGGAAGACATGCCATTTTATAGAACAGGCCGGTCTTCTCACATTCCTGAATAAATTCCTGAGGCATTCGAGCTTCGGTTTCGTCGTCCCATTCCACAATGTATTGCAGCGATTCACCACGTCCTTTGGCTTCCACCACGGTGCCGGTCCATTGATCGGCGTCGACGGGAGGGACTTCAGGAATGACACTGCCCGGCTTCAGGCGAATCTTCGTCCCGGACGCCAGTTTTGTTTTTTTCGCCGGCATGGCTATTTCATTTTCCATCACGCTGGAATTTGATTCAGAGGATTGACCGCTGACGGGAGGCAGCCGCGATCAGCGGCAGCCGGAAGTGTCATCTCCGAAAAATAGTAACGGACCGACCAGTTATCGCAATCTTGATCGCACGGGGATCTATGCGGGTGTTCAGTTTTTGGGCAGAGGAAACGTGAGGTTTGCAACTGCCCGAAGCTGAGGTCGGCTTTACGAAAGACTGCACTGATTTTACGGCAGCAGGTCTTTCACGGCATCGCGTTCGTCGCGGAGTTCCTGCAGCGTGGCTTCGATCTTGCCCTTGGCGAAATCGTTGTGTTCCCAGCCGGTTTCGATCTTCCAGCTGTTGCCGTCGCCGGTCAGCGGATAACCGAAGATCAGGCCTTCATCGATGCCGTAACTTCCGTCGCTGCAGACGGCTGCACTGAAGCAGTCGCCGCTGGCGGTCGGGCGGATCACGCTCTTCACGGTGTCGAGGGCGGCGTTGGCAGCCGAGGCCGCACTCGATGCTCCCCGAGCGCTAATCACAGCGGCTCCACGCTTCTGAACGGTTTCGATGAACGTTCCCTGCAGCCAGGCTTCGTCGGTAATCACGTCGGTCGCGGCTTTGCCGTTGATTTTGGCGTGATAGAAGTCCGGATACTGGGTGGCGGAGTGATTCCCCCAGATCGCGACATTCGAGACGTCGGCGACGGGCACGCCCGCTTTCTGAGCCAGCTGTGTGGCGGCCCGGTTCTGATCGAGTCGAGTCATGGCGAAGAAACGATCGCGGGGAATGTCCGGAGCGTTGGCCATCGTGATCAGACAGTTGGTATTACAGGGGTTTCCGACGACCAGAACCCGCACGTCCTTCGCGGCTGCGGCCTGAATGGCTTTGCCGGTGCTGGTGAAGATCGGGCCGTTGATGCGAACCAGATCGCCCCGCTCCATGCCGGCTTTTCGCGGCACGCTGCCGACGCAGAGGACCCAGTTGCAGTCGGCGAAGCCGGCTTCCAGATCATCGCTCGACTGCTTGACCACGCCAGCGAGAGTCGGGAATGCACAGTCGTCGAGTTCCATTTCGACGCCATCCAGAGCCGCGAGGGCCTGTGGCAGTTCGATCAGATGCAGAATGACCGGCTGATCCGCACCAAAGACTTCCCCGCTGGCAATGCGGAAGATCATGGCATAGCCGATCTGACCGGCTGCTCCGGTGACTGCGACGCGAATCGGGGCTTTCATTATCGTCTCCTGTGTCATCCACGCGGGATGAGGCTAGTGGTGTCTGTTCGATGGTGCGGTGGTCTTCAGAAGTTTTATCGAGTCAGGACGCGTGTCTCAATCCAGCGGGGACGATTGTCTCTGATCTTTCACGGCCCACCGATCGGCGTCGACTGATGTGTGGTCAGTTGGCCGGAGCATTCAATGAGGCAAGGATCCGTGTGATCTCCTCGGGCGTGAAATTCCCGGTGAGCACGGCCTGCTCCGAAATCTCGCTGCGAATGTACGGAGCCATAATGAGTTTCCCGTCGACGAGAATCGCCAATCGTTTTCCGATATTGTCTCCGGAAACAGTTCGCATGATCTTCGCCCCCTCTTTGGTGAAGGTCATGGCGATGCCGCGTTCTTCGGGAGCGTTTACGGCCCTGGCGATATGAGCATTGCTCAGACAGGGCTCGGCATGAAGATAGATCTGTTCGCGCGTCGCGTCCTGCAGCACCTTCGGCGTGAGGCCTTCGGCAGCGTTCGCTTCAGCAATGAAGAACTCGACTTCGACAAGCTCCGGCTCCTGAGCGAGTTGCGACAAATAATAGCGGATGCGTGAATTGCGGGCGTAAGGATCGTTGTGTTCCTTCGCGTAATCGCGAATCGCCACAGCCAGCCGGCTTACGGCAGTCGCATACTTTGGATCTCCCACGCGGTTGGTCAACTCCTGTGGATCTTCCTTCAGGTCGAAGAACCAGGGCTTGTCGTGCGAGGAGAGAACGAGTTTGAATTCATCGGAAACGGCGCAGAGCCATAACTGATTGGACTGCGTGCTGCGAAGGATCGCGATGTCGTTCCAGTCCTCTGCGTTCTGGCCGGTAAAGAGTGCTGCAGCATTACGGCCATCCGGTGTCACCGACGACTCTTCCTCCATCAGGTTCAGGATCGTGGGGAAGAAATCGATGCACGAGAGTGCTTCGTCGACCTGGGTTCCGGCCGGGATTTTCTTCGGATAGCGAATCACAAACGGGATCCGAGCGGAGCCTTCGTAAGGATTCCCCTTGTTGATCTTGCCATGTTCTCCGCACAGGTCGCCGTGATCGGAGGTAAAAACGATGATCGTCTCATCGAGAATCTGTTTTTCTTCCAGCAGCCGGATCAGTCGGCCAACGTTGTCGTCAATGCATTTCACCATCCCAAAATATTTGGGCATGAACTGTCGGAGGCTGTTTGCAGAGACGCCCCGATCCGGATAACCCCAGATCGGAATCTGCCGCGGACGTTTTGTCAGCGATTCAGGAATCACTACGTCAGCGGAGGAGTACATCGTGTCATACGGAGCACGAACGGTATTTGGACCATGAGGGTCCGGCAGGCTGAGCATATAACAGAACGGCTGGTCGGCGTTCTCTTCGATAAACTCGATCGTCCGATCAGTCAGCCAGTCCGTCGTGAAGGTCTTTTCGTCGGCGTTGTCGAGGTTGTAATTAGGGCGGCCACGATTGTCGGTGCCGCCAACGGCCGGACCGTTCTCAGTGCTGACGAGCTTTTTCCAATGGCCGCGATTGAACATGTACCGGTTATCGCTCCAACCGAAGTTTCGCTGCGGGGCCCATTCCGGTTTGCCGTCGCCATCGAGATGCCATTTGCCGCAGTAGCCGGTCGAATATCCGGCCGACTTGAGAACATCGGCAAAACTGGTGATCTGCCCGCTCATTTCGATGTCGTTCTGCACGACGGGCGTCGCCTGCGGATACTTGCCGGACATCAGGCTGGCGCGAGAAGGCGAACAGACCGGGGTTGTCGCATAGAAACTTGTCGCCAGGGCTCCTTCTGCCGCCAGCCGATCGAGATTCGGCGTCAGCGAGCCTTCACCACCGTACATCGTGCTGCCGTAGCAGCCGAGCGTTCCGTAGTGATGTTCATCGGTTTGGATGATCAGCAGATTCGGACGGGACGCCGGAGCGTCAGGTGCCGCGGACAACGTTTGAGTCAACAGGCTGCAAAATACGGCGACGATCAGCGACAGCTCGTGCGTGCAACTGGCGATTCCACGATGAATCGTCATGAATCCGGCCCCTCCCTATTCGGATCACGTGAACAGAATGCGAGTTCAAGGGTATCGGATCGATCCGAGGATCGCCATCGACGTTCAGTGAAGTTCCTGTTCGCTGACTTCGATCAGATGCTGCTCAAGCTGGCGCACGATCTGGGGAGCGTCGAAGTTGGACTCAACGAACCTTCGGCCGGCTTCGGTGCGTTCCCGGAGTCGTTGCGGATCATGCGCCACGGCGACAATGGCCTGTGTCAGATCGTCGATGTCGGTCGGTTCGACCAGGTCGCCGTATTCTCCGCCCTGAAGCACTTCTTTCGGACCACTGGGACAGTCGGAAGCGACAATCGGGACGCGACAGGCGAGAGCTTCCAGAAGAATCAGAGGAAAGCCTTCATAGAGCGAAGGAAGGCAAAACAGGTCAGCTGCTTTCATCGCGGAGAACGGATTCGAAGTGAAGCCCGGCAATTCGACGTGCTCGGTGAGATCGAGTCTCTCAATCTGCGATTCCAGTTCGGACCGAAGTTCGCCGTCGCCATAGATATGGACTTTGATCCGGGAGAGCCCGTGTTCATCAATCGCCCGTCGTGTCGCTTCAATCAGGTACCGGTGGCCTTTCTGATGATTGAGCCGCCCGGCTGTAATCACATGGAACTGGTCTTCGGAGTAATCCGGAAGGTTCTCTGCCGACATGCGGTCGAGTTCGTTGAGGTCGACCGAGTTATGCAGAACATGGATCTGGTCCAGCGGAACCTCGTGACAGACCGAAACTCCTTCGCGATCCCCATTGGAAACCGCGAGCACACGAGTGGCGCTGTGAAAAGCTTTTTTGAGCAGCCAGCGTTTGACCGTGCGGAAGCGTTTGATCTCGTTCTTCAGGTCACGGCGGGGATCAGCGGTATTACTCGCGATCCAGCGGCACTTCAAATCCGGAAGCACGTCTCCCGCGATGAGTATGGAATAAATCGTCAGGGCGAAAACACAGTCGATCCGTTCGGACTGCACAAGATCGGCGAGATCCTTGCTCTGCAGGCGGTGCACATAGCCCGGCAACTTCCACCGCGGGACGTTCACCCGCTCTTCGAACACATAAACCGCGACATCGTCCGGGATGTCCGCGAGAAACGGTCCTTCGCGCTGCTGGAGGTACAGAATCGGCTCGAACTTTGCGCGATCGAGATATCGCAGGTATTGAATGACCTGCCGCTCGGCTCCTCCGCCTGCCAGTGATCCGATCGTGAAGAGAACTTTCATTCGTTCTGTCATGGATCAGCACTTCGGCCAGTTTGGAGAGGAATCTGTTGTGGACATCCGTTCTGTATTGGCTATGCCAGTCAGCCCTGTGCCGAATAGGCTTCGGCGAACTCCAGGACCCACAGATCGATCAGATTCATGAACGAATCGAGGTCGAGCTCGGTCAGCCGCTGGAAATGGCTGCGGGCGAAGATCTCCTTATTGCGGATCGTACCCTTGGCGGTGAGGTCAATAAGGGCCGCTTTCGAGTAGGGCCGGACGACCATTTCGAGGTGGCTGTAAAGCCGATCGGCCGAGCCGCGGTTCATTTCGATATCATCGCGGCGGATGCGGGCTCCCCAGCCTTTCTCACTCATGACGGTTTCGTATTCGAAGCCGGGGAAGTGGTCAACCAGTTTGTGCAGACAAACGTCGATGTGTTCGGTCAGTTCGAGCCGGGCCGAGGAATGCAGGGACTTACGTTCCTCCTCGGTCGACAGCTTTGCCTGCTGGGATTCCTGAGCGTCCTGTCGTTGTTTCTGTCCGCGATCGATGGCCTTCTGCAGCCGCTGTTCAAAATCCATATTTCTGCCAATCTTGCGGTTCCGCGAGCGGAACGATCTGTCTCACGTGGTCCTGTCGTGCAGTTCCTAATCTATCGGAATCTGCGAAATCGGCAATGCCACGGCGCGATTCGCCGGCTCGATGCCAATGGTGCCGGCGAAGGCCTCCGGAGATTTCGGGATTGCATTCCCGTCGAGCTCCGCAATAATTACGAACCGGGTCGGATTGGTAATTTCTACGTGAATCTTCGCCAAAAAATTTGAAACCTTTTCGTCAAGGCGAAGTCGCTTTCGACCGCTGGGTCGAAAAGTGCCACGACAGCTTATGCACTTGCTCGCCGCCCCCAACTTTACTGATTTGCTCGAGGCCACGATGACGCAGTGGGTCATTCTGGCCGTCGTCGTAGCTCTGCTGATTGGATTGAGTTTGTGGATTAAATCCATCCTGACTGATGATGACGATACTGCGAACGCTGATCATCAGATGCTCTCTCAGATACTGGAATTGAAACGAAGAGGCGAATTGTCGCCTGAGGAATTCCGATCCATCAAAGGTCAGCTCACAACGCGCATCCACCGTCAGGAACTGCCGCTGGAAGTTCCGGCCGTCACTCCTGAATCGCCGGACGATAAGACTTCCTGATTCCTCTCCACCGCGACTCCCGGATTCACCTTTTTACAATCCGGGCCGCACGGAAACGGTTTGGTATACGCGTTGCGGAACAGACTTCTCGGAAAGCGGTAGCCAACCAGCTTTCCTTCTCAAGGGATAGAGAAAACGAACGCCCGACTAGAATGGTCGATGGTCAATCACGCGAACTGAGGACTCTGAATCGGAGGCAGCAGACTCAGTTCCACTCCAGGATAGAACCGACTCACGATCTGAGACATATGTCACGATCGACAGCCTTGAAGGATTGCGAATGACCTCCGGAACAGATTTTACTGCAGGAAAACGACAGGGGACCAAGAAGCACGCCAACTGCTCCTTCTGCGGCAAGAGCTACCGCGAAGTCGGACCGCTCGTGGAAGGCCCGGAAGACGTTTTCATCTGTGAGAACTGCATTGACCTCTGTCAGTCCATTCTCAGCCAGGAACGCAAGCGTCGAGGCGGTTCTCAGTCTCTGTTCAAGCGGGTGCCGACCCCTCGAGAACTGGTGTCGCACCTCGATCAGTACGTGATTGGTCAGCACCGTGCCAAGAAAGTGCTCTCTGTCGCTGTGCACAACCACTACAAGCGACTGATGAACATGGAGAACGACGAGTCGGAAATCGAAATCGAAAAGTCGAACATCCTGTTCGTCGGACCGACCGGTTGTGGTAAGACTCTGCTCGCCAAAACGCTCGCCCGCCATCTGCAGGTGCCGTTCGCTATTGGCGATGCGACCACGCTGACCGAAGCCGGCTATGTCGGTGAAGATGTCGAAAACCTGTTGCTGAAGTTGCTCCACGCCGCCGACTTCGATATCGAAGCCGCTCAGCGGGGGATTATCTTCATCGATGAGATCGACAAGATCGGGAAGACGAGCCAGAACGTCTCGATCACCCGCGACGTCTCCGGCGAAGGCGTTCAGCAGTCGCTGCTGAAGATGCTCGAAGGCACCGTGGCCAACGTCCCGCCACAGGGTGGTCGCAAGCATCCGGAGCAGCAGTACATTCAGGTCGACACCACGAACATCCTGTTCATCTGCGGAGGAACATTCGTCGGTCTGGAAGATATCATCGCCAAGCGGATGGGCCGCAAGATGATCGGCTTTAACTCCGGGAGCCAGGCGAACACGGAGCGTCAGAGAAGCGAACTGCTCGCTCAGGCGGAAGTCGACGACATCCTCGAGTTCGGGCTCATTCCGGAACTGCTGGGACGTTTGCCCCTGCTGAGCACGCTCTCGCCGCTGGCTGAAGAAGATCTGGTGAAGATTCTCGTCGAGCCGAAGAACTCGATCGTGCGTCAGTTCCAGCAGCTCTTCGGCATGGAAAACGCCACGCTCGACTTCACTCCGGAAGCTCTGCACGAGATCGCCAAGATCGCCGCTCAGCGGGAAACCGGTGCCCGAAGCCTGCGATCGGTTCTCGAAGGTGTGATCTTCGACGTGCTGTTCGATCTGCCGGAAGCCGGCCACGGCAAGAAGTACGTCCTCACGGCCGAAATGGTTCGCGGCGACAAGGCCATTGTCCCGCTGGATGATTCGGCTGCCGCCTGATCGACCACGGTTTTGAAAACGATGAAAAGGACTCGCGGGTTTGCCTGCGAGTCCTTTTTTTGTGGCTCAATCGCGTCGAACCGGTCTCTGAGCGGCCCGAATTTGCCGGAAGGGCTCACCGGCCCTGGACGTCGAAGCTCCAGCGCTTACCCCGCCGGGATGAAGATCGACATCAATAGCATACTGCCGTTGAAGAGCCCATGAGCCGCGACGACCGACCAGTAACTCTGTGTCCTCAGCATGCACCAGGCCAGGCAAAGTGAGAGCGGCATGAGTTGCAGAGCATCGTGAACTCCGTGACCGACGCAGAAGAGTACCGAAACAAGTATCGCGCTCAGATGTTCGGTGGCTTTTGTCGACAGTCTGGCTCGCTGAAAGAACCGTACAAAGCCATTCAGCAGCAACACACGAAACAGCAATTCTTCAAACATCGGGGCCACAACAACCGCCGCGAGAACGATGATCGACAGCAGGACCGGATCGGGATTCTCCTGGATGATCTGCAGCAGCAGATGCTGATTCTCCTCGGTCTTCCACAGCAGGGAAACGATGCCAAGGAGAAGCGTCGGCGGCAGAGCCAGTACAAACACCTCGACTCCGTTTCGAAGGGCCTGGGATGCTGAACGGAGTCGAAGAGCTTCAGCCAGCGGCGTGCCCCGGCTCGAAAAGTTCCAGAGAGCGAGGAGAAGAACGCTGACCGCAGCGGGGATGACAATCGTCACCAGTATGAGTGCTTCCGGTCGAGGTGTCGTCGTTTCCACGGGACCTTGAGCGGCGGCGGCAGGAGTTGCGTATTGCTGGATCAGTTGCAGAGTCAGCCAGATCACCCCTAAGGCAATCGGAGCAGGGGGGATGTGCGGAGCAGTCGTTCCAGTGTTCTGAAAACACTGCGGCGTCCCGATCGGTTTCCTCATGGCGAGACGACCGGCCCAGCTTCCCCAGCGGAATAATCCGGCGAGGACCACGGCCAGGAAGGCGGTCGAAACGAGAGTCTGCAGGATCGGGAACACAGCGGGACAATCAGAAGAGGTCAACTCAAAAGCGATCGTCGCAGCTTCTGCCGGACTCTCGCGAATCGTGTTTTTTTGTGCGGTATTGGGTGTTGGATTCTGGTAGGATGATAGACCAGTCCGCAGGTCGGGGCCAGCCGGGACGATGTCAGAAGGCCCGATCACTTCGGGATTTGCACCAATCCGCCGTCAGCGGGGATCCGCCGTGAAGAGCGACTCATCATCGCCCGAACTCAATCCTGTTAAGGCGTCCGACGTTGTCGAAGGACTGCGGGAACGGAACGAACTTCTCGAGCAGACCGTCATTCGCGGGCAGGAGATAATCGAGGGAATCTTCGATTCGTTCAGCGATTCCGAGCATGAAAAACTCCCGGACGCGGAGCTGCATCACCACGATGAAGATCTCGACGAGATCATCGGCCGCCGCTTTTCCATTTACCGTTGCGACGCCCTGCTGGGACGAGGCGGCATGGGGCGGGTTTATCTCGCCAGGCATTCGCAACTGGGAAGGGCCTGTGCTCTGAAGGTGAGTGCGCCAACGCAGGCTCGCGGTTCGCATCACCTTTCTCAGTTCGTCCAGCAGGAGGGACGAATCGCCGCCAAGTTGATTCATCCACACATCGTCACCATTCATGCGGTCGGCTCGGAACGGGAACGCTTCTACATTGAAATGGAGCTGGTTTCCGGAGGATCGCTGAAGAATCGATTGCGGATGGAGGGGGCGGTTCCACCCCTAAAAGCGCTGGAATGGGTGACTTCGATCGGCAGTGGACTCGACTATGCTCATCGTCATGGAATTCTGCACCGGGACATCAAGCCCGATAATATTCTGCTTTCGGACCGGGGGACGGTGAAACTGGCTGATTTTGGCCTGGCCCGGCGGCTCGATCTGCCGGTGCTTCCCCTCGACGGCCAGGTGGTGGGAACATTGCCTTACCTGGCTCCCGAGGTCATGCAGTATGGCGAACATTCCCCGGCCAGCGACGTCTACTCACTGGGAGTTTCGCTTTATCAATTGCTGAGCGGACGACTGCCGTATGGCGGTCAGACAGCCGACGAGGTGGTTCATCGCGTCCTTTCCGGCCAGGCTCCGTCGCTGCGGGAGCTGAGACCAGAGATTCCATTGAACATCGCCGAGTGCGTCTCGATGATGATGTCGCGGGATCCATTCTCCCGACCTCAGGATGGGACCGCGGCCTGGCATCTGCTCTCATCGATTCTCGGGCAACTCCGCGACGTCGATTCGCTGCTTCGCGAGGCCCTCGGGCACGATCCCGAAATCTCCTGGATTCGCTGCGGAGAGAAGTATCGTCTGACCGTCCAATTGCCGGATGGCCGCCAGCAGAAAGTCTTTGTCGAAAGCAGCTCTCATCGTTCCGATCGGCAGCTGCTGCTCATCTACAGCACCTGCTGTCCGGCGACTCCCACGTTTTACGAATCGGCACTCCGGCTCAATTCCGAGCTTTCACACGGAGGGCTCGCCATTCGCGAGATCGATGGGCTGGCGCACTTCGTCATGCTCGATACTTATCCCCGGGGGACAGTCGACGCCGAGGAGCTGCGGAAGAGTATTCAGGCGGTCGCTCAGACCGCTGATTCCGTAGAACGACGTCTCACAGATACTGATACGAATTGAATTTCGAGTTCCTGGGACCGGTCGCGAAGGCGGAATAACCGCACCTGTCTGTGCCGAATCCGCTTTGGAAGAGGCTCTGTTTCCGGCCGCATATTGACCAGACAGTTCCTCGAATGATAAGTTTAATAGTCAGGCCGATGGCCCGAAGTTCAGTTTCTGTCGGTTGTTCTGGCGAGTTGACGATGAACCCGATACAGAGGGCTGAGTCGCCAGATCGCATGCTCGTCCGGCGGGACAAACCGTCGATAAACCACGACACGGCATGACATTGTTCTGATCTCCACTCTTATCGGGCAGCCTCACCGCTGCCGGACGCTCCTCCTGTGAGGTTCTTCATGAAGCTGTTCAGACTGTTTCCAGTTCTTTTTGTTTTGTCGCTCGCGATGCCTTCGGGTGTGCAGGCACAGAGCAACGAAGGGTTTGTTCAGAACGTGGCCCCGTCGACGCAGGGGAACGAACGCAGCCGACAGAAATCACTGTGGGTGATGGAAGTCGACATGAAGCCGCTGCGGGTGATCTGGGTTGATCAGCCCAATCCGCAAACCGGCCAGATGGAACGGCAGCTGTATCTCTATCTCTGCTACCGGGCGATGAACCGGCCGGTTCCTGCCCCGACGGTTCGCGAAACCGAACCGCAGAACCGGATTGATCCGGAGCCGAATCCACCATACTTCATTCCAGAATTTACGCTGGTGGCGACTGATACCGACGAACGACAGATTCTGCACGATCAGATCCTGCCGGAAGTTCAGGCCGCCATTAATGCCAAGGAACGACGGACCTACAAGAACTCGGTAACGATCGTTCAACCGGTTCCCGAAGCCACAGAGGAAGCCCCCAACAACAGTAATGCTCTGTTCGGTGTCGCAATCTTCTCTGGCATTGATCCGGGAGTCGACCGTTACACACTCTACATGGGCGGCTTCTCGAACGGCTACCGCGCAGTTCCCGGACCGGATGGCCAGCTCCAGCTCGAACGCAAAACCATCCAGCAGAAATTCTGGCGTCCGGGCGACGAGTTTGATCCGAATTCCCTTGAGTTCCGCTTCGATGAAGAACCGACCTGGGTCTACCGGCCTGATGACGTGACAACGAGCGACGAATAGATCCCTCGAGAATAAACGAGCGAAGAAAGGCCATGCGATTCCGGAATCGCATGGCCTTTTCGATTTTCAGAGTCGGTCCGTAACCTGAACGTTTCGCAACTTCTCGTCAGTTCTGGGCACGGTTTCAGCTGACCTTTTCCAGTTTAGTCACGCGGCCGCCGACCACCCATTCCGCGATGTAGATATCGCCCGCATCGTCAAAGCACGCGTCGTGCGGATGAACGAACTTGCCGGCCTGCCACAGTTTTGGCGTGGCGCGCATCTTCGTGTTCTTGTCGAGCACCTGGGTCCGCCAGGCTTCGTCATCACCAAGTTGGGCGACCGGTTCGTTGTCGGCATTAAGGATTGTGATCCGGGCATGCAGATCGGGAACGAGCATCAGATCGCCACGTACATCGATATCGGCCGGGAAGAGAAAGCCATCCAGAGTGCGAACGTGTTTTCCTGACAGGTCGAACCACTGCAGACGTTTGTTGGCCCGGTCGGCGACAACCAGCTTCGGAGCCCCGTCCCGTTCGTCGAGCCATTGTCCATGGGGTGTGGCGAACTGCCCGTTCTGGTTGCCTGAGCCGCCGATAGCGCGCACGAACTTGTCGTTCCTGTCGTATTCGAACAGGTAGTTGCTGCCGTAACCATCGCCCAGATAATAGCCCCCGTCGGGCCGGAAGCTGACGTTCGTCGGCCGATAACGCGTACCCGGCTTGTCGTAAACGCCACTGTCTTTGTTCAACTCCTGTTGACCGCGCTGCCAGACTGTTTCACCATCGAGTGTCAGCTTAGCGAAGGCGAGTGTGCTTTCGCTGGGCGACAGATAAATGAACTCTTCATTGCCTTCTTTGCGGATATCGATGCCGTGTCCGTGACCGGCGTGAATGTCGCCCAGTGATTTGACGAACCGTCCGCTCGGCTCGAAGACAAAGACCGATCCCGGATTGCCATAATGGGTGATATAGATCAGTCCCTGCGAATCGACCGCGGTGCCATGAGACGCATTGCCGTAAACGTGATCGGCCGGAAGGGCGTCGTTCCCCCAATGATGCAGACAGCGATATGTGTGCTCGCCCGAGCCGATGATGACTTCTCCATCCTTCGATTTCCTGGCCGTACGAACGAAGAAGGGAGCGGCCTGGACGACGGAACCTGCTGCGAGCGTCCCAGCGACAACGGCAGTTGATTTGAGAAACTGACGGCGGGAGACATCAGAAGCGGAACGCGAAGACTGAGGAGCAGTCATTGGGAAAGCCTTTCAACGGAAACACGGACCGGGGAGAGAAGCCGTTTTCATCAGAATTGATTGATGTCAACAATAGATAAAGCTATTTTGATTGTCTATCGGGCCGAGCAATTTGCACCCGCTCCGCCTGAATCCCGAACGGCCCCGCCAGTTCACTTCGAACAACCTTCCGCTGTCTCATAGAACGGACTATCCATGTCGCTTCGTTCAACGTCTGTCTTCAGCTGCTTCGCGATCGCCTGCTTTCTCACCCTTTCGTCGACACTCCAGTCCGCTGAAGACTGGCCGCAATGGCGTGGGCCGAACGGCGACGGACACGCACCCAACGCCAGGATCCCGACCACCTGGGATGAGCAAACCAACATCCGCTGGAAGGTGCCGGTCGCAGGGGAAGGATTCTCTTCCCCCGTCATTTCCGAGGAGAAAATCTGGCTCACGACCGCTCTGGTTGAAGCTCTCTCTCCGGAAGAGGAGGAAGCCAAGCTGGCCGAATTGAAGACCAATCCCCGCGGCATCAAGTTCGGCGGACCGCTCACCCTCAAGGCTCTCGCTTTCGACGTCGACAGCGGCAAGTTGCTGCACGAGGTGATCTGTTTCAAGTTCCCCTCCGCCAACCCGAAACATGCCACCAACAGCTACGCCTCACCGACCCCCGTGATCTCCGGAAATCGGCTTTTCTGTCATTTCGGAGACTACGGCACCTGCTGTGTGGATATCGGCAGTGGCAAGCTTGTCTGGACGAATCAGGAGTTGCACGTTGATCATCAGAACGGACCGGGAAGTTCGCCCGTCGTCTGGAACGACCTGGTGATCATGCATTACGACGGCATCGATGCTCAATACATCGCCGCCCTCAATGCCGCCGATGGAACCCTGGCCTGGAAGACGCCGCGCTCGGGAGAACTCGATCCGAAGCCGGAATTTCAAAAGGCTTACTGCACGCCTTCCATTCACGAAATCGATGGCAGAGACCAGCTGGTTTCCCCGGGAGCGAACTGGTTGTACGGCTACGATCCGGCTACTGGGAAAGAACTCTGGAAGGCCAGCTACGGACAACTCGGCTTCTCGACCGTGCCGCAGCCCATCTTTGGCAAGGGCATGGCATTCGTCTGCACGAGCTTCCTGCAATCACGGCTCGTCGCCGTGAAGACCGGCGGAGCATCCGGCGATGTGAGTGAAACGCACGTGGCCTGGACCGCTGATCGGCAGATCCCGAAAAAGCCGGGGATCCTTCTCGTCGGCGACAATCTGTATTTCGTCAGCGATAGCGGAATTGCCTCGACGTTGCGTGCCGAGACCGGCGAAGAAGTCTGGCAGGAACGCTTCCCCGGGCAGTATTCGGCCTCGCCGCTGTACGCCAACGGGGCGATCTACGTGTTCAACCAGGAAGGGATCAGCACGGTCTACAAACCCGGCGATAGCTTTGAGCGAATCTCGGAGAACCCGCTGGACGAAGGCTGCATGGCCACGCCAGCCATTCTCGGAAATCGGCTTTACGTGCGAACGATGTCTCATTTGTACTGCATCGCTGAGTAAGGCGAGCGAAAGCGAGTGTGCACGAAAAAAGGAGCCGCTTGGACGGCTCCTTTTGCATTCAGGGAAGTCGGCAGGGAATCAGTTGGCGGAGATTTCGACTCCCTTGTCAAATCCGACGGTCCCCAGGGCTTCGACAGCCGACTGGGCATCGAAATCGCCGTTAAGCTTCACAATGAGCCGTGGATCGTCGATGGCAGCTTCGTCCTTCTGTTCGACCAGTTCGACACTTTCGACACCCTGTTGTTCAGCCAGCGTGTCCTTCACTCTTGGATAACAGACGAACGGACAGTGCATGTCCGGTACGCTTACCGTCAGTGTTTCCCCAGCGGAGTAGGAAGCCGGGATCATAACTGGGGCGGTCGTTTCCTGAGCGGGGGTAGCTTCGGAAACGGGAGCAGGCGGGGCCTGTTCGACGCATCCCGTCAGGCAAACAAGGCTTCCGAGAAGCATGAGTCGCGACAGCATCAAAGTTTCTCCTTCGCTTTAAGAGCGATTATTTCGAAGGCCATACGGACTGGGGCAGTTTCCGCAGAGCGGGTACGTTTAAGAGGACGTAGGTTATTACTGATTCTACGCAGCGTGAATGGTAAGGCATTTCACAAAATTGGGCGGAATCGTATTTTTCTCCCCTCAGGCGCTGGTATAATACCATCGGTCCATTCTCAATCTGAAGGTGCGCCATACATCACAACTCTCTGAAGCGTACCGATTTCCGGCATCAGGTTCCTGTTCACCGGAAGATTGACTGAACATCGCGAGGCGGTTTGCCGTCTTATAGTATTGAGCAACCTGCTGACGGTGTTTTTCTCAGTTTCGATTCGCTGTTAGATCGTCTTTTCCGCATGGCGTCATCAGCCCATGACATCCCGAGTACAGCTTACCGCGGTCAGGGTCTGGACCCTGTGACGGTGATCCGTACGAATAAAGACGATTCCACCGCCCCGGCTCCGGAAGTCCACGACAGTCCGTCGAAGTTGTCCACGCTCGGTATTCTGTTCCCTGAAGTGGCGGGACGGGAAGACAAAGGAACACTGCCCGAAGGTCTGCATCTTGGGCCGTATGTGATCGATTGTCGGATCGGTCAGGGAGGAATGGGAGCTGTCTTCAAGGCGAAAGATGAACGTCTGGACCGCACCGTCGCCCTCAAGGTTCTCTCCCCGACACAAGTAACCGACCAATCTTCGATTCGTCGCTTTCAGAACGAAGCGAAAGCCGCGGCGCGACTCGACCACGACAATATCGCCCGCATCTATTCGATTGGCGAAGATCACGGGCTGCATTACATCGCCTTCGAGTATGTCGAAGGTCAGACGATTCGCGAAATGATTCGGCGTCGCGGGACAATCGACCCGTTCGAGACGATCAATCTCCTGCTGCAGATTTCCATCGCTCTCAAACACACCGCCGCAGCCGGCGTCGTGCACCGGGATATCAAGCCCTCTAACCTGATTATGACCTCGGCAGGTCGGGCGAAGCTGGTCGACTGGGGGCTTGCTCGTAAAGAGCGGCTCGACGAACAGTCACTCGATCTCACGGTTTCCGGCACCACGCTCGGAACGTTCGACTATATCTCACCGGAACAGGCACGGGATCCCCGCAGTGTTGACGTCCGCAGTGATATCTACTCGCTGGGCTGCACGGCTTACCACATGCTGACCGGGACTCCGCCCTACGCGGAAGGAACCGTGCTGCAGAAGCTGCTCGATCACCAGGGGAAACCGTCTCCGGACCCGCGTGACAAGAATCCGAACGTTCCGCGAGAACTGTCGCGGATCGTGAAGAAAATGATGGCCAGCGATCCGGATGACCGGTACTGGTCGCCGCAGGCACTCATCGAAGATTTGCTGGCGATGGCGGCTCAGTCCGGGCTGCGCGCTGTCCATCCAGATGGACTCACCTGGCACGCGGCAACAGAGGCTCGAAACGGGTTTATCCCGCAGCGAGTCTTCTGGTGGTGGCTCGGCACCTTCGCTGCGGCGTGTATGCTGGCGATCGTCTTCGACCGCTGGGCTCTGGAGCGAAGCGAGATCAACACACCGGAACTGGCAAGCCAGGGTCTTCTGGGGGCGAATGAAGACATTGCTCCCTTCTTCCCGAACGGGTTGCCTCCCGCCGAAGTTATGGCTCCGCGATCCCTGGCCGGGGGAGCGAGTCCGATCATGTCGCCGGCTGATGCCAACGCTCTGGATCTGCAGTCCCCGATCGAAGGGCTGACCGCTGACGACGTCCGGAAGATCTCTCCCGATTTTCCCGTTCCCATTACCGATCAGATTGCCGCCGCCAGCCCGGGATTCGAGGGACTCTGGAGCCACTCGAACAGCGGGATTGACTGGGATCAGTTCGAACTGCCGGAAGAGCAATTGGGCGTGATGCGGGCCGATATCAGCGATCAGGCCGCGTCAACGCCCGTGGCCAATCCTCCCCCTGCGACTGAAACTACGGTTTCCTCGGCTCCCGCAACTGAAGCGGTCTACCGCGTGATTGGCAATCAGGGAGACATCCTCAGTTCGGCTGCCGATTTGGAGTCGGCATTGGAAAAGGTTCCAGATGGGGGCGTGGTCGAATTCCTCGGCGTGCGCGGTTCCATCATGGTGCAGGAACTGCGTCAGATTCGCGTTCTCGACAAAGCGATTACGATTCGAGGAGCAGCCGATTCGAGTCTCGTGCTCAAGTTCAATACGTCTGGATTTTCCGCCAGCGGACGCACGCGAGATTTCATCGCCGTCAACGGTGGTTCGCTGACGTTGAACAACGTTCATCTGCAGGTCGAGTGTCCTGAACCGCAGTCGCAGCCCTGGTCGCTGTTTGTGGTTGAAGGCGCTGCCAAGCTTCGATGTCGACAGTCAACGATTACAATCGACTCGAGGAATCAGGCTGAAACGTCCGTCGTGCGAATGACTCGATCGGCGATGCAGGCCATCGATGCCATGAATCAGGATTCGGCCTCAGGCGAACCGGAGCGGCGTGTGCAGTTCGACGACTGCTTCATCCGGGGAGCAGCTGATCTGATTGCGACCGATGCCTCGGACGACTCTCTGCTGGAAATCAGTCGCTGTCTGATGACGCTCCAGGGGGCTCTGGTGCGTTACACCGGCGACAAGAATACCCGAACCAGCCGGGACGAACTGACCGTCCAGCTTTCCCGGGTCACAGGACTGCTGAATTACGGTCTGATTCGGGCAGACCTGAGTATGACAATGCCGCGTCAGCCGATAGATCTGCATTTCCGTGTGGAAGACAGCATGCTGATGAGTCTGATGGAACAGCCGATGATCCAGCTCACCGGCGGTCTCGACAACCGAACTCTCACGCAACTCCTGTGGTGGGATGGCGAGAACAACCTGTACGGCGGGTGGAGTTCACTTCTGGCGATCAGCGGTCTGGGATCGATCGATCAGGAAATGTCGTCCCTCAGCTTCTCGGACTGGTCCCAGAATGGCGGGCAGATTCGCACGATCAGTTCCCGCGAGCTACCGCTGGCGATTGTGCGACAGATTCCCCAGATTTCCGCCGATCAATGGACCGTGGAACGGTTCTATGAACAGCTGAAGAATGCTCTGGCTCAGCAGTCTTCCACCGTCGACCTCAACGCTTACGGCCCGGAACCGGCTGGTCTGCCGCAGATTCCGATGACGCCCCCCTCAACGCCGTCGGCGACCCGCTGAATTCCCATTTCCGCCGATTCTCTCGTCGACTAGAATCGACCTCTTCTTGGACAGGAGGTCAGGGATGACGCAGCAGAAACAGCGGTTGAGCGACACAGAAGCCTGTATTGTCGCTCCCGGTGCGTCGGAATCGGATCAATATGGCCTGCTTCAGGCCTGGACCGCTGATGACGCCAACTATTGCTGTCCCGGCGAGTCAGAGCCCATCACACGCTCGGTGCATCTGGCTCGATTGCGGGCCCATTTCGCCAAGTGTCAGCTGTGTCCGCATCGACAGGAAGTGGAAACATTTTCCGCCGAAGCACAGTCGGAACTGGACGGCTGGTGGAATCGCCGGGAACGCCCTCGAACTCTCCCCGCAGATGGTTTGCGCGGACAGATGCACAACGAGTTCAACCGCTCGATGGTCCGTCAGGTCGTCTCCGGGCTTACGGAAACGCTTTGGGAGTTTCATTCCAGAGCGGAAACCTCACACGAATCACCGCGTCCCAGCGTGGTCGTCAGCCACGACCTGCACGGCTATTCATTCGAGATGACCGCGCTGACCACCGAAGCTCTGAGAGAGCAGGGGTGCCGGGTGATCGATGTCGGCAGTTCGACCACGGCGGGAACCTCAACGCTCGTCGAGCACCTTCGGGCGGATGCCGGGATCTACATCACTGCCGAATCTGACTCAGCTTCGATTGGAGGGATGGATCTTTTCCGGTTCGGCGGTCTGCCGCTCTCAGCCGAAAGTCTTCACACGATTCTTGAACGAGGTTCAGGAAAACTGCCTCGCCGGGCCCGCAGCGATGGCGGGCTGGTCCGATTTCCGGGACGGAAGAGATATCTCGAGCTACTCCGTTCGCAATTCACTGGCCTCCAGCCTCAGACCGTACTCGTTGCTTCCAGCAATTCGATCGTCGCTGAGTATCTGAATCACCTGAGTCGCCAGATCGACGACTCCTGTTCGCTGATTTCGGTCGCCTTCGCCGACTGGACGGCGGACGAGTTGCTCTCGATGTTCGATGAGACTCGTGCCGATTTCCTCTGCGTCATCCATCCCGATGGGCAGGGCGTCGGTTTTTATGATGGAAGTGGACATCAAATTCCTCCCTGGCAGGTTCTGGAGCGGTGGTTGAGCTCCTTCCGTGATTCGAATCGGCAAAGCCTCGTGTTCGGCGAAGAGTTGGAGAAGGAAGCGAGCCTGCGAACGTCGTTTCCACAAAACCCGCTTCGGTTCCGTCAGTCATTGCGAGAGCACTTTGCCCAGGGGATGCGAACGTCTCGTTCGGTCGCCGGACTCGACGCTGGCAGTCGCTTCTGGTTTCTCGATCCCCACCCGGTGTGCGATGGACTGATTACGCTCGCCAAGGTGCTGCAGACGGGCTGTCTGACCCGGCGGCAGAGGACGCTGGGTTAAGTTCATCGTCCGCTCAACCGGCCAGCGACTCCCGGGTGGACAGTCGAACGCACAGCTCTTCGCAAGCGTCCATCAGACAGCGGGCGGCCTGCGTTGAACTGTGTAGTTCACGGACGTTTCTGGCAGCCTTGGAAACGATCCGATCGCGCTCCTCGCCGGGCTGAATCAAGCGCTTCAGCATCGCCGCATGAGCTTTGGGATCGTCAGCCGGATAAAGAAGCCCGCCCTGAGTCGATTCGATCAGTTCGGGGAAGCTGCCGCGACTCGGTTGCACCACGGGCACGCCGGCGGCCATCGCTTCGAGAATGTAAAGCCCCTTTGGTTCTTCGTAGCTGGCTGGGACGCTGAAGACCGTAAGCTGACGAAGGAACTCGAACTTCGCGTCCTCGTGGTCGGGGCTTCCCACATAGCGAAAACGGTCGCCGAGGAACTCCGCATCCTTCTGGATCCGTTCGAAATAGTCCTGGTGTGCTTCGCCCAGATATCCTCCGGCGTGGAGTTCAAATGAGATCCCTTCAGCGTAAAGTTCCCGGGCGGCGAGGATCAGATTATGAAGCCCTTTCTCGGGAGCGATTCTCGCAAAGTAGCCAATCCGTGGCAGCGAACTCTCTGCGCCGCGGCTGCTGTCGGGAGGATCGGTAAATCGGGCATTGATCGAGAGCGGAATCTGCCGGAACCGGTCGCGGTCGAGATTCAGAAACTGCGACATCAGGTCGGCATAGAAACGTGTGTGCGTAATAAATGCCGCGAAGGATCGACTGTTCTCGCCAATCGCCGCGATCGCGCGATCGCGGTACTTGCCCGGCAGCTGATTCAGGAACAGATCGTCTCCCTGCAACAGACAGAGAATCGGTCCGGAGAATCGCTCGCGGAGCAAGGGCATGATGCCGCTCAGCAGAGCATTACTGAAGACGATTACATCAGGTTTGAGGCGATCGAGGAGGTGATCAACCAGATCCTGGTATTCACGACGCATCGGACCTCGGGCACCGTTCAGCATCGCCACCGTCATCGGGCCGAGCGTGCTCGCGTCATTTCCCACGCCTCGAGAACTGGCCCATTTGAGGATCCGGGGATGATCGAGCCATGAAACCAGCGGGCGGGGCAGGTACCGCCAGAACGGAATCAAATTGTCGAGATAGAGGTTGATGCCGCCGAGAAAAACATGCTGGTCGGAAACATCCTCCTGATCGAGGCGGATCGGCGTGTACGTCGGAATCAGCGAAACTTCGCAGCCAAGCTGCATCAGCGCACGCGCGAGTGCATTGTCCTGCATGCAGGACCCGCAGAACATCCCGGCTCCACCGGCAGTAACGAAGGCAATATGCATGCTGCTATTGTAGACAGCCGGGGAACGACACGTCGTCCGCGCACGTCAGATTTCACAGGCGGACCGTGTTATTCTTCTGTCTTCACCCGGGTTCGAGCCTTGTCGGAAATATCCTTCCGACACCAGGCGCCTTCCCAGCGAATCTTTTTCACCCGTTCGTAAGCGGAGAGTTTGGCCTGGTCGAGATTCTGTCCCAGAGCCGTCACACCCAGAACACGTCCCCCTGAGTTGATGACCTGGTCATCCTTGCGTTTCGTGCCCGCGTGGAAGACCTTCGTGCTCTCGCTGTCGTTCGACTTTTCGAGACCGCGGATGGGGAAACCCTTCTCGTACTCGCCCGGATAGCCGCGGGAAGCCATGACGACACAGACGGCTGGTCGCGGATCCCATTCCAGATCGGGGAGTTCGCGGAGCTTTCCGATCGCTGCGGAATACAGGACGTCAAACAGGTCCGTCTTCAAACGCATGAGGACGGGCTGCGTTTCCGGATCCCCAAAGCGGACATTGAATTCGAGCACTTTGGGGCCCTGCCGGGTGATCATCAGACCGGCGTAAAGCACGCCACTGAACGTTGCCCCTTTCCGCTTCATCTCGTGGACGGTGGGAATTAACACACTCTGCGTGATTTCGTCCATCATCGCTTCGTCGATTACCGGGGTGGGGCAGTAGGCCCCCATTCCGCCGGTGTTCGGACCGCGATCGTCATCGTAGGCGGCTTTGTGATCCTGACTGGCTTCCAGCGGGATGATGGTCTTGCCATCCACAATGGCCAGAATACTGGCTTCTTCGCCGACGAGGCATTCTTCGATGATAATGCGACTGCCGGCCTTTCCGAAGGAATTGCCGACCAGGCAGGCTCTGGTGAACTCCAGGGCTTCTTCTTCAGTATGGCAAACGCGGACGCCCTTGCCCGCGGCCAGTCCGTCCGCCTTGATGACGATCGGCTGTTCCCAGGTCGGGTTCGTCTTACGGATTGTTCCTTCCTGAGCCCCACCGATTTGCAGCGGTCTGTCGGCCGAAGCGAATCGGCCGCCGCCACATCGTTCCCGGATATAATCGTTGGCGGCTCGCAGATCCTCAAAGGTCACGTAATCGGCGGTGGGGACTTTCGCGTTTCGCATGATCTGCTTAGCGAAGGTCTTGCTCCCTTCGAGAGCGGCGGCGGCTTTGGTGGGGCCGAAGATCGTCAGGCCGGCTTTCCGGAAAGCGTCGACCACACCGATGACGAGCGATGCTTCCGGGCCTGGAACTGTGAGATCAATCTTCTCCCGGCGGGCAAAGGCCACGAGGGCATCGACATCGGTTTCGCTGATGTCCACGTTCTCGGCGTCTTCGCCAGTCCCGGCATTTCCCGGTGCGCAGTAGACCTTCGTCACTTTCGGCGACTGACTCAGTTTCCAGACGAGCGCATGTTCCCGCCCGCCCTGTCCGATGACTAAGACTTTCATGAACTTCCGAACCTTTAGAACCACAGCTGGGCTCCCAGCCGAAGCGGGGAACTGGAATGAGCAAAGCCTCGTTATACCGACCAACGGCAGATTCGCAACGTCATCGGAAAATTGCTGCCGGCGGACAGCCGAAACAGGCTTTCGGGGCGATCCGCGAGATTGCCGAGTTGCTACATCACTCCCTCTGAACTTGCCCTGGATGTGCCTAAATGTTGTGCACCATGCACCCGGTGAGGGCATTCGTGGTCAGTTGTAATCCGGTTGCAGTACGTAGGAGTTGATCGATTTGAGAAAATTCACCAATAAACTACTGAGATAGCCTACAAAGCATGCATGCCGAGAGGATACTATGCGAGTCGACGAGGCGAACCGCTCGGGCCTCTTTCGAACACGTTTAGGCACTTGTGATTTACGGTTTTTCGAAAAGGATGGAATGAACGCCGTCATCGATCGTCCGCCTGCTCTCGCTGGGATCATTGGAGCCGGCGAGGCTATGTTGAACGTCTTCCGCACGACCGAGCGTGTGGCACGTTCTTCAGCGACAGTACTGTTACTGGGGGAAACCGGCACTGGAAAAGAACTGGTCGCCCGGGCCATCCACGAGTTGAGCCCGCGAGGGTCCGGCCCCTACATTCGCGTCAACTGCGGCGCTCTCAGTGAGAGTCTGCTGGAGAGCGAACTGTTCGGCCACGTCAAAGGCGCATTCACCAGCGCTCACGAGAACCGCACCGGACGGTTCGAGGCGGCCCACGGGGGCACGCTGTTCCTGGATGAAATCAACTCCATGAGTTTCCCGCTGCAGGTCAAACTGTTGCGGGTTCTTCAGGAACAGGAGTTCGAACGCGTCGGCGATACCCGGACGATTACCGTCGATACCCGGATCGTCGCTGCCACGAACCGCGAATTGCTCGTTGAGGTGGAAGAGGGGCGTTTTCGCGAAGACCTTTACTATCGCCTCAATGTCCTGCCGATTTTTCTGCCGCCCCTGCGGGAGCGAACCGAAGATCTGCCCGAGCTGATCGATCACTTCATCGTCAAATACGCCGCCGAGAACCATTGCGAGCCACTCAAGTTGACCGATGAGGCGCTCGATGCGATGAAGACCTATGCCTGGCCGGGGAATGTCCGGGAGCTGGAGAACTACGTCGAACGCGCCGTCGTGATGGCGCTCGGCCCGGAATTCACCGCTGATCTCCTGCCTCCTCATGTTCGCGGCCTTTCGCCGATTCGACTCGGGATCAGCAAGTCGCGTACGCTCGACTCGATCTGCGAAGAACTCGTCAATCTTGGAATCGCGCAGCAGAACGGCGACGAAACCGATCTTTATCAACAGATCGTCTCTCTCGTGGAAAAGCAGCTGATCGAGCAGACGCTCAAAAGCTGTCACGGCGTGCAGACCAAAACCGCGACCCGGTTGGGAATCAATCGGAATACACTCCACAAGAAGATCGAAGAATACGGCCTGAGCGAGGATTCGTGATGTCGTCCGACTCCGATGCCGGAAAAGAAGCGTATGCTGAGCCGCAGCTGATTCTGGCAAGCGGTTCCCGATATCGTCGGGAGTTGCTGGAACAGCTTGGAGTGGCCTTTCAAACTGTCTCGCCGCGTGTCGATGAATCGGCCATCCAGGAACGAACCGACCTGAGTCCGCAGCAAGTCGCTGAGCAGCTTGCTTATTGGAAAGCGGCGGCGGTGTCGGAACAGTTTCCGGACGCGGTGGTCATTGGCAGCGATCAGGTCGCCACCATCGATGGTCGCATCCTGCAGAAACCGGAGACCCGCGAACGGACCATCACCCAGATCAGGGAGTTGTCCGGGCGAACTCATTTCCTGCTCGCAGCCGTCTGCGTCAAGCAGGGGCGAGAAGAACGCCAGTTCTGTGTGGAAGCCAGAATGGCGATGAAGCCGCTCAGTCAAGCGGCGATCGAGGCCTATGTCGATCAGGACCAGGCGTTCGATTGTGTCGGTGGCTATCGCTGGGAATCAGCGGGCGAACGTCTGTTCGAGTCCGTTGAAACGAGTGATCCCACGGCAATCATCGGGCTTCCCCTTGAGGAGTTGACTCCCGTTCTTGAGGGCTTCGGAATTCGCGTTCCGGGATAATCTGCCTGATCATCGCATCGCGAGCGACGTTCTGCAGGCGAGAATAGCCATCTGCGGTATCTGAGCGTGATGGGGCTTTATGCGTCTTTCAAAACTTCGATCAGCTTGTCGATATCGTTGGGCGTATTGAACGCATGCGGACTCACACGAATGTGGCCGCCACGCGAGTTGAAGTAGACGTCCTTCTTGCAGGCGGCTTCTTTGACCATCAGCGGGTCTTTGCCGGGCAGATCGAACGAGAGAATCCCCGACCAGTGGTCGTCGTCGCGAACCGAATGGACGATCGCTCCCAAGTCGCGAAGTGGGGCGACGACGGCATCCGTCGCGGTTTTCAGGTCTCGTGAGATCTGATCAACGCCGATGTCAGTAAAGACTTGCAGGCTGGCCCCAAAACCGGCGAGGCCGCACATGTTGTAGGTCCCGCCTTCATAACGTCCGGCCGTATTCCGCAGGTCCATACAGTCCTGACCGAACTCGCCAGCCGTGGCGACACTGTTCCAGCCGATCCCCCGGGGACGAAGCAGATCGAGATGCTCCCGTTTCAGGTAGAAGACACCGGCTCCTTCAGGTCCGAGCATCCATTTGTGTCCGTCAGCGGAGAGGAAATCGATGTCGCTCTCCTTGACGTCCAGCGGGAAGACGCCGAGACCCTGAATGGCATCGAGGAGTAGCAACGCTCCACGCTGGTGGACTAGATCGGCGAGTGCTTTGACGTCGATTCGATAGCCGTGGGAATAGCCGACCCAACTGCAGGAAACGATTCGTGTCCGGTCATCGCAGGCGTCGGCCAGCCGCTCGAGATCAACTTCATTGGACGGCATCTCGACTTTGCGAAGCTCGACCCCCTGGGCTTTCAGCAACATCCAGGGGAAGACGTTTGTCGGAAACTCTCCGACGGGAATGACGACGTTGTCGCCCGCTTTCCAGGGGTAGCCCTCCGCGACGAAGTTAATCCCTTCGGTGGTACTGTGGGTGAGGGCCAGTTCTTCGCGCTCGGCATTGATCAACGCAGCCGCCGTCCGCCGGGTTTTCTCGATCTCGGTTCGCCACCGCGGCCACAGGGCATCCCCACTTCCGGCGATATCGCTGGCCCAGCGGACGATCGTCTCGCGTGCGGCGCGGGTCAGAGGGGCGACGGCTGCGTTGTCGAAATAGGCGACGCCGTCGTTAATGGCCATGGCTTCGCGTAACAGATTACTCATGACTCTCACTCCTGATGCCTTCGTGCCAGCCGAGCTGATCCTGCGGTGAATATTAACGAATAGCGGCGGCCATCTGGCTGCAATGAATGATGCGTTCGCGGACGAAGGCGATAAACTCTTCTTCCCGGTTCTTCTCTGCCAGTTCAGTGACCGTCTCAACGGGAATCGGTTCGCCGAAATAGACCCGTACTCGAGCGGGGCGAACAAAGAAAGCATTCTTCGGCAGGGCTCGATGTGCTCCGGCGATTCCAACGGGAATGATCGGCACGTTGCCCCGGCGAGCCAGCGCGATAAACCCCGGTTTCAGCAGGCCGACTTCACCATCGTGTCCGCGAGTTCCTTCCGGAAACAGGCCCACGAGATAGCCGGCTTTCATGCGATCGAGTGAAAGTCGAAAACTCTCGGTTCCCGCTGCTTTACGATTGATCGGCATCACATAGGTATTGCGCAGGATCCAGCCAATGAGCGGGCGGCGGAACAGCGTGTTCCGGGCCATCCAGCTGACCGGTCTTTTGAGGGGAAGGCCTACGAGCAGGGGGTCGAGCGAACTCTGATGATTGACAACAAGCAGGGCTCCGCTGTCATCAGGCAGGTTTTCGATTCCGCGAGCTCGGTACTGCAGCCAGATAACCAGAAAAACCTGCATCACTGTCTGGATGAGTCTGTACAGGAAATTGCGACGGATTCCCGGTAACGGGGCAGGGGAGGCAGATTCGGGCGGCTCAACAGCAATCACTCGGTGTTCTTCCGTGGCGGGCGGACTGACAGCAGAACGGCTGTCTCCGGACGACGTTCAGGCGGACATTCTGGCCGGTGGTCATCGCTGCCGTCAACTGTCGCCTGCGGGGACCGGATGAGAAGTTTCTGCACGGCGCAGTTCTGCAGGGCGCAAAAGAAAACGAGAGTGCCGCGATGACACTCTCGTTCCCATGTTCCGTGAATTCCGTCTAGTAGGAGCCAGACCGGAATGCACCGCTTGTGCGGCCGCTGGACTCTTTCTGTTCGGGGTTGCCGTCGGTGTTGAAGATGTCCGAGACTCGGCCGGTTGACCTGCGGTCGCCGATCGACTCGTTGACTCCAGCACTCTGAGATCCCGCTTTCAGCTGATAGTTCTTATCAGCCAGGCCGGGCACATAGAGTCGTCGCTGTGGTTTGAAGCCGATGTAGGCGAGGAAGTCGTTCAGGGAGATCACACGCGTTCCCTGGAGGCGAGCTTCCGCGATCAGTTCGGTTCGCTTGGCTACGATCCGTTCGTACATCTCTTTCTCGTCTTCCCGCTCGGTCTTCGACGGATCAGGAATCTCGCCGATCACGACGAATTTCGTATTGGCCGAGACTCCGCGGTGAACGATCCATTCGCCATCGTCGCCGACTTCGTTATCGATCTCGGCTCCGTTCGAAGCCACGATGTCGTGGAGCAGTTCGCGATCGTAGATGCCGTCGCCATCGAGATCCATGAACCCGACGAACGAGAAGTAGAAGGTTCGTCCCGCTTCCCAGAGTGGAGAGTAAACTTCATCACCGGGGGAAATCGGACGGTACAGGTCGGCTTTGAGAATACGCGCTTCAGCACGATTTTCCCAGACGCGGGTCACTTCGATCTGAGCCTTGATGTCTTCCTTCGTGCGGCCGACACCTTTGTTATTCTTGTCGTAGACACTGAACGTGATCTGAGGCTGCAGGTTGTCGATGGAGCCGATATTCAACCAGACCAGACGAGTCGCGTTATCGACGTTGGTCACGGTTCCATCGGGCCGTTCGAAGCTGATCTGTTCGATCTGATCGATCCGCTCGGTCAGCCGCTGATTGAGCAGAGTCAGCTTGTTCAGGTCGTCTTCCTTAACCTTCAACTGCTGAGCGTAGGCTTCTTTAACCGTTTCTGCTTCGAGCAGGGCATCGGCCAGCTGGGTACGCAGGTTGGAGATCTCGGTGTCCTTGTTGCCGATCATTTCGTCGTACGTTGCAACATAGTCCTGCAGGTCGCTCTTGGCCGTATTGGTCTGAGTCTGGAACTCGCCAACCTTGGTATTGTACTGCTCCTGCAGAGCCAGGTACTGGGTCCGCTGCTGCTCGAGCTCGTCCTGGACCTGTTCGTACTTCTGACGAATGCTGTCCAGCTCGCTGCGAAGTTTCATGATCGTGGCGTAGTAGGTTTCCTGAGCCAGATCGCCACCGTAAGTCTGGATGTCATCCATCATGGCACCCAGAACTTTGGTTTTGTTTCCGGTCTCGCCGACACCGATCTGATCGATGTCGAATTCATGGCCGATCGTTCGGATCAGCGCTTCGATTTCTTCAATCCGGCTGCGCAGCGCGGTATCGGCGTTGGACGCCTGTGATTCCGCGGCCTTCTTGGCGGCGACGAGTTCTTCCCGTTCGCGGAGCTGCATATACCACAGTCCGAGAAAGACAAAGAATGCGACGCCAAAAAAGAACGCCCAGATATGTGCTCCGGTGACTTTTCCTGCTGAAGCTGCCATTGCAACCTTCCGTTGAGATTTCTTGTGCTCCGTGACGAGCATGGGTGGTCACGCCGGGATACCGATTCGCCGTCGAGCTGATGACGTTTTGTCGTACGAATCCGCAGCCGGAAACACTCGGGCCGTATCACTCTTATTATCTTCGACCAGCCAGGGGCCGTCAGACATGCCGAAATAGTCTAAACTTCGGAGCAGAGGGCCCAGCTATCTGAGTTTATCTTGCCGAATGGAGTAAACAGTAGAGGCTGCCCAGTTTCACCAGCAGGCAATTGCGAATTGGAATCCCGCAAAGCGCGCGACACGCATTCACGATTCAGTTGGCGCCTTCGGCAAGGGTTGAATAACCCGCAGAGTTGATCCGACAGGTCCCGAGCGTCGGTCGTTTAAAGCATATTCCCGCAGGTTCGGAATTTCCACAGTTAAATTCAAGTTTCATCAAAGTTCGCCAAGCTGTTCGGACACGGACTGTCTCGGCCGATCAGACCGTTTCGCGGGATCGTGAAAGCACGGGAAACCACGTGTTTTCGGAGTTTTGAACTTGCTCGACGCACCGGGACAGGTAAATATGAAGGCGTTTTCATGTGCGAGGTCTTCGCATTTCGGTGGGAGCGCTTCCGGTCTAAGAGAGAACACTCCTGTCGCATGTTCCACCTTTCTGAAGGGCGGTACCAGGGATTGGACACTTCACATTCGGATGATCAGGTCGACGTTGTTCCTCCGACGTCCGGCACGCCGTCGGGGTCCCAGCATCATCGGGCGGAACTGATCTATCGCTGCACGCAGGGAAAGCCGGTTCGCAAGAACATTCTGCGAACGACGACACTGATTGGCTCGGACGACAGCTGCAATCTGCAGCTGAAAGCGAGCAATATCGAGCCGTCTCATTGCGTCCTGACGCTCGACGGTCGCGGCTTTCGTATCTGGGATCTGCGCTCCAAAATCGGAACCGTCGTCAATGGGCTGAAGGTCAAGTCGGCCCGCTTGAAGGACGGCGATGAGATTCGCATTGGCAGCTTCGTTTTCACGCTCGAGACCACCCTTGTCGATGAAACCCGGCAAGGATTTTTCATTGATGAATACCGTGTTCTCGGCATCCTCGGAACAGGGGGGATGGGCTGGCTGTACGTGGTCGAAGATGGCCGTACTCAGAGACGACATGCCTTGAAGGTGCTGACCCGTCGGACATCCACAGCCCGTGTTGAACAGGATGAGCTGCGAACGCGTTTCCTGTTTGAAGGCAAGGCGGGCAATCGGCTGCGCAATCCGCATATCGTGGAAGTTCTCGACTATCAGCATCGGCCGGATGTCGAATATCTGCTCATGGAACTGTTCGAATCGATCAACCTGCAGGAACTGGTCCAGCGGGACGGTCCGCTGGATCCGGGGCTGGTCTGTCATATCGGGCTCCAGGCCGCGGTCGCGCTGGACCATATCCACCAGAACAAGCTCATCCACCGCGATGTGAAACCGGCCAATATTCTGGTTGCAGCCGATGGGCATACAAAAATCTGCGATTTCGGACTCGTCTTCGTGGGGGATGATCCGCAGGAACTGAGCCTCGCCGCTCAGATGGGCAACGATTGTCTCGGCACGGCGGACTACATCTCGCCGGAGCAGTCCTACGACAGCTACAAAATCGATCATCGAGCCGACCTGTACAGCCTTGGCTGCTCCCTGTTCTTCGCGCTCACGGCGGATGTCCCTTTTGCGGGAGCTTCGACCCGGGAGAAGATCAATGCCCATCGTTCATTGCCCTGTCGCTCGATTGCGAAATTGAATCCTGAAGTACCCGAGGCGATTGCAGCAATCGTCGAACGTTGCATGGCCAAGGCTCCGGAAGATCGGTTCGCCTCGGGGAGAGAACTGGCCGACGCCCTGCGTCCTCACACATCGGGCGAGATCAGTGTTGAGTTTGACTTCGAACATCTGATCAAGAAGCGGACCAACCACGCCAGCTTTCGTCTGGCCGATCCAAAGAAGAAGCACTATCTGCAACGGATCCCGGCGAATGTGGCCTCCTCGCTCCAGGCAATGGCGAGCAACGATCGGCTGGGCGATGAGCACACGGTGCTCGAACCGCCGCAGGCTTCTGGAACCGCGACTGGAATTCCCGGGGACACCTCGGCTGCGCGGGATCTGCATTAAGGCATGGCCTGGCTCGTGTCCGGTCAATCGGTCTCTTCGATTGACCGGACAGCGGATTGCTTTACGCTGAGTACGGCAGACAACCTGCCTTTCAGTGACCGCTTCCCGCACATGGATTCCGAAAGTTCCCTCCCTCATGGCCGATGCATCCTCGCGCGTTTCCACCGGTTGTCCCGAACTTGACCACCTGCTCGGCGGAGGTCTTCTGCCTGGAACGCTGAACGTTGTGCTGGGGGCCACTGGCATTGGGAAATCGCAACTGGGGATCCAATTCGCGAATGCCGGAACGGAGCAGGAAGGCGAGCGGGGCATCTTCTTCGACATGACCGCCCGGGGTGACTCGCAGAATCACGCCGATTACGCACAGCGGATCGCCGACTGGGATCTGCGCGAGATGCCTTTGGAACGTCTCGCCGATCCGAGTGACCTCTGGGATCGCGATAAGTCGCGGTTTGACACTGCCCATCCCTTCTTCAATATGGGGCGACGAGTCACGCGGGACGATCTCGACCCGGACGAGTATCGCGAGTGGCAGGCCGACCTGACGCGGAAGCTTGATGTGACCATCCGCTTCTTCTACGGCAACTTCGTTCACGGCGTCCGACGTTGCGTCGTCGATGGCATTGAACCGACCGACCGGCCCAGCGAGTCGTTCCAGTTCGAGATCTTCGAGTACATTCACAACCAGATTCTCAGGAAAGATTCGGAATGGGTTGCCCGGGATCTGTTGCGGGTCCACTACCGCGAGAACGCCGAGGCGGTTCATGAGCACGCCTACTCGAACAAATCGCTGACCGGGCTGATTCTCTGCACGACCAAAGAGGTGATGCTCGAAGATCTGCTCAGTCGCCCGCTCGATTCCGGCGACATTCTTTCGAACGCCAACACCATCATTCTGATGGGAAAGATCCGCGAAGGAATGAAGATGGGCCGCGCTCTGCATGTGGCCAAGCACCGTGGCAGCCCGTGTGATGAATCGATTATCCCTTACACGATCGGGGAGAAAGGCATTACACTTCTCTAGAGCAGTTTTCTTAACGGTGTAAACCACACTCTCCCCGCAAACTGCAGCGTTTTCGGGCGACATTCGCTCATCCGCGATCCGCTCTTAATCCCGCCATTCCTTCCTCCAGCAGAGATGAGACACCATCCAAGATGAACGATTCGCAACGTTCGCCGGCTTCTGACAGCGAAAATTCTATCGTCACATCCACAGAACGCCCCTGGACCGAGCAGTTCCGAAAATCGGAAGACTGGTGGGCGATCTATCTTGGCGTCATCATCCTTGGAGCGGCGTGGCTGATAACGCAGTCCGGACTCGGACTGGTCAGTGGCGAAGCTGGACTGGTCAGCCCGCTTAAAGGCTGGTTCAGCAAGCCGGGCAGTTGGACAAACAATCCGCTGGAATCAATTTCGCTCTCTGCCGGCAAGAACTCCGTGCAGGGGATTGTCACGATCTTCGTGCTCACTCTCTGCCTGTTCGGGCTTGGAGCCCGGGTGATGGGGCGATCATTCGCGCGGTTCGCGGGGGGCTACTGGTTTGTCTTTCTGCTGGCGATCATCGCGTATGTGGCAACCGGCCAGCTGGTCGTGCAGCAATACAATCTTGAGTACGCCCTGTGGGCGCTTGGAATCGGTCTTCTGATCAGCAATACCGTCGGAACGCCTGGCTTTGTGAAGCCAGCCCTGATGACGGAGTTCTTTATCAAAACCGGGCTGGTTCTGCTTGGAGCGGAAGTGCTTGTGAGCAAGCTGATCGCTCTCGGGGTTCCCGGGATCTGCATCGCCTGGGTAGTCACTCCGATTGTGCTCATTTCGACGTACATCTTCGGTCAGAAGGTGCTTAAGCTCGAATCGAAGTCCCTGAACATGGTGATCTCAGCGGATATGTCCGTTTGCGGAGTCTCGGCGGCAATTGCGACGGCGGCGGCCTGTCGAGCGAAGAAGGAAGAACTCTCTTTCGCCATCGGTCTCTCGCTCTCGTTTACGGTGATCATGATGATCGTGCTGCCGGCTCTGATTAAGGCCCTCGGCCTGAGTCCGATTGTCGGCGGAGCCTGGATTGGTGGAACGATCGATTCCACCGGTGCGGTTGCAGTTGCCGGAACGATGCTCGGCGATGCGGCCCGTGATGTCGCCGTGACGATCAAGATGATCCAGAACATTCTCATCGGCGTGACCGCCTTCGGCGTCGCCGTTTACTGGGTCAGCTGTGTGGAGAAGGATACCACGTCGACCAGGCCGCAGGTCTCCGAGATCTGGCATCGTTTCCCCAAGTTCGTCCTGGGGTTCATGGCGGCTTCGCTGATTTTTTCCTGGATCTACGGAATGGGTGAGAGTCAGCAGGCTGTCGTGGATGCGATGAAGGGCGATTGCACGAAAGTCCTGCGAGGCTGGTTCTTCTGTCTGGCGTTCGTGAGCATCGGGCTCGAGTCGAACTTCCGGGATCTGGCCAAGTTCCTGACCGGCAGCAAGCCCCTCGTGCTCTACGTGGTGGGCCAGTCGTTTAACCTGCTGCTGACATTATTCATGTCCTGGCTCATGTTCGAGGTCGTCTTCACCGATGCCGCCCAGCAATTGCTCCAGCAATAATCCGCCGCAGCAGAAAGCGAACCGCGGTGGCTTCTTCCTGGCCGCTGTGTTCGCTTTGTTGACGGCGATCTGGCTGCTCTGGTTGCCGCGACTGGCGAAGGATCCGGGACTGCAGACACGGATGCGACAACGGGAAGAGCAGGGTATCGACGCTGCGGCGATGTTCTATTCCGATCTTCCGGCCGTCGATCAAGCTCAGGATCGGCTCCAGAAACTCGAAACGGAAGACCCCGACCTGTTCTGGTCTCCGTGAGCCGATCATCAGTCAGAGTGGGCAGCCGAAGTCCGGCTGGTCAGCCTTGTCTGATTCGTCAATCCAGCGGTTCCGCTTCGAAGTCACTCGGGTTGACCCAGCCGGCTTTCAGTTTCTCGCCGCCCATGTAGCGTTCATAGAAATTCTGCTCGCCCGGATTGGCGTAGGGATAGTCGTCGAACACGTCGCCGTTTCCATTGACGCGAGGATCGCCCTGCTTCTTGAGTTGAGCGATCATCTCTTTTTGCAGCTCCGATTTCTGCTCTTCATAGTCTGCGTTGTTGGCCAGATTGACCATGCAGGCGGGATCCGTTTTGATGTTGAACAGCTCCTCGGCGGGGCGTTTCCCGAAGGAGAGTTCCCAATAGTGCTTGAGGTCGGGCTGGGTGCGGAGACTGAGAATCTCCGTCTTGGTCGGGCTTCCGTCGGTGTTGAGATAACCGGTTTCCGGGTTTCCGGCCGGCCAGCGATCCGGCTTGAAGTTCTTGAGATACAGGAAGTCGCCTTTGACAATACCTCGAATCGGATAGCCCTGATCTTCGGGGCGGCCGATGTCGTGCCGCTCCTTGCCAATGAGCACTGAATCGCGAGCCGGGATGACCTGGCCCGACTTCTTCGATTCGAAAACTGGCACCAGCGATTCGCCGGTCACAGGCTGCATGTCCGTTTCTTCGCGGTCTACTCCAGCGACCTCCAGAAACGTTGGGGCAAAATCAATGAAGCTCACGAAATCTTCGATCGTCCGTCCCGGGTTCCGGATTCCAGCCGGCCACATGATCGCCAGTGGCAGATGATTGGAGAGTTCATATCCCTGCCCCTTGATTCTGGGGAAGGGCATTCCGTTATCAGCCGTAACAACGACGATTGTGTTTTCCAGCAGACCCTGTCGGTCCAACTCGTCCAGCATCGCTGCCAGATGGCGATCGAAGTGCTCAATTTCAAAGGCGTAGTCGAGCATATCCGTCCGGGTGACGGTGCTGTCGGGCCAGAAGTCGGGGACCTCGTCAATCTGGTCCAGCGACTTTCCGCCGTACTTGATGCCCGCGCCATATTCGTAGCCGCGATGAGGTTCGGTGGAACCGTACCAGAAGCAGAACGGAGTTTTATCGGGCCGGTCGTTCAGGAACGCGGCGAAGTTCCCGGCGTAGTCGTTGTTCGAAATCTGTTGGGCGGGCGGCTGCTTCTTCAGTCGATCGTAGCCTATGCCGGTCATGTTCCGGGAGCGGCCCTTCTCATCTTTGGCGATTCCGGGAGCCCAACCTTTTCCAGTTTTGCCGACGTGATAGCCGTGCCGCTCCAGGGCCTCCGCATAGGTGCCGAACTTCGGCGGAAAGAAGCACCAGTGATTGCAGGCCTCTTCGAGCTGCCACGAGTTCCGGCCCGTCAGAATGCAGGCCCGCGAAGGAGCACATTTCGCGTTCGGCGTGTAGCAACGATTAAACAGCAGCCCTTCTCGGGCGACTCGATCAAACCCGGGCGTTTCGACCCAGTCGGTTCCGTAAGCTCCCATGTGAGGATAGGAGGCATCATCGGCGATACAGAACAGAATGTTCGGTCGGTCCGTTTTCTGGTCCTCTGCGAAGAGAGTCAGCGGCGGAATGACCAACAGCAGGAAAACAAGAGGACGAAGGGCGGCAGTGCGCATCAGGTAAGTCCTTGAATGTATCGCGGAAAGACGCTTCGGTCGGGACTAGGGAGCGGTCTCGGGGGTCGTCGTTCCAAAGTAGAACAGGCAGAGACACAACAGCGTAATGTGAATGATGATGGCTCCCACAAACATTCGTCGATAGGCCGGCTTGAACGTCTTGTGGCGAAACAGCTGTTGCCCGAAGTTCGCGCCGGGCCAGCCGCCGATGAGTTCGAGCAGATGCAGCCAGATTTCCGGGATCCGGCGGCGGAACCCGCGTGCCTGCAGTTTGTCCAACCCCTGAGCGAGAAAGGCGAGTCCGCTGGCGATCAACACAGTGCCCGCATACGCGCCCGCTTCCCAGTAGGGAATCCAGTCCGTCCAGTAGGCGGCGTAGATTCCGACGATGGCGGTAAGCCAGAAGATGCAGAGACGATTGATCCAGATGGTCATACTCTTACTCATCGTAGCTCTTGTTGCCAATCAGTCCGCCGACAAACAGATCATCACCGAAGCGATCCGTGCGGAGTTGTTCGAGTTGAATCGCATCAGGCATTTCAGCGATCCCGGATCCGCCGATCGAAGGCAGGGCGTTGCGGCCGCCCACCAGTTTGGGAGCGATGAAGACGTGTACTTCGTCGATGGCATTCCGATCGAGCATCGAGCCGAGCAGGCCGGCTCCTCCTTCGACAAGGAGATTGGTCAACTCGCGCTCTCCGAGATGTTCGAGCACCGGCACTACGTCGGGCCGCCCTTCATCATCGAGCGGACACCGAAAAATCTCTGCTCCGGCCTTTTCCAGCCGAGCGGTGTTATCAACGGAAGCGTTCTCTCCGCAGACAATCAACACCGGGTGTTCTTCGGCTGCTTGAAACAGTTTGCTGTCGGGGCGGAGAGTCGCGCGAGTGTCGAAGATAATCCGCATCGCGTTTCGCGGTCCAGCCGGACGGGCGGTGAGTCGAGGGTTATCGGCTTCTGCGGTACCCTTGCCGATGACAACGGCGTCGACAATGCCGCGCAGCTGATGGACGTACTCCCGCGACTGCTCGTTGGAAATCCATTGGGACGAACCCGTCCGTGTCGCGATGCGACCGTCGAGAGTCATCGCCCATTTGGCATGGATGTATGGCAGACCGGTCCTTTTCAGTTTGCGGAACGGGCGAATCAGCAGCTTGCACTCGTCGGCCAGCAGCCCGGTCTCAACGCTGATTCCGGCGGAACGCAGGACGTTCACGCCCGAGATCGTTCCGTGACGGGCCGGATCGCGTGAACCGATCATCACATTCCGGATTCCCGCCTGGACAATCGCTTCCGCGCAAGGAGGCGTTTTCCCGTGATGAGCACACGGCTCCAACGTCACATAGATCGTGGAGCCTGGTGGAATCTCATTGGTGGCGGAGATCGCCATCGCTTCGGCGTGCGGTCCTCCGAAACGAGCGTGATACCCCTCTGAAACACGCCGCAGCTCGCGATCGACGATCACGGCCCCGACCATGGGATTCGGTTCGACGGATCCCCGTCCCCGTTCAGCCAGTGCCAAGGCATACTTCATCACCTCGGCCGGGGTGGTAAATCTCATGAGACCTAATCCTGTCCCGGCAGCCAGAGTTTTCCACCACCGGTCGGCTGGGCACTCTCTGGTGACCAGGGATCTTTGGAAATTGACTGCGAAACCGAACCCGCCACCACAATTCCTCCCGTGGTATTCCACGGTGGCTCAATGTCATGCTCGTTCAGGTAAGCGATAATGGCTTCTTCGAGTTCCGGCAGCTTGCGAAGATACTTCTGATGCATGTCTTTCAGGAACGGCTGCAGGCTTTCGTCCTTCGGATCGATCACCAGGAACTGCAGCTGACGCATTTCCCATTGCAGCGAGTCTTCGAACTTCTGCCCGGAACGCTGCGACCATTGTTTGGCCTGTTCGATGCGGGCCAGAGCTTCATCGCGGTCGTATTTGTCGCGAGCCAGGTCGATATACGCGTGCCAGATTTGCGGCATCCGTTGCAGGTCGACGACGTTCTCCCGCTGCAGGACGTCAGCGAGGACCTTCTCCATGAAGCCAGCGTGCTGAATCAGCTGGGAACGATTTAGCAGCATAACCGCCTGACTGTCCGTCAGCGTTTCGACAGGAATGCGGAGCATCTGCAGAACTTCGCACGAGCTCAACTCCTGATCGTCACGGATGGCGTACGACTCGATCTCCGGGAGTCCGAACTTCTGCCGCATCTTCGGCAGATCGATCTGATAGTTGTATCGGTCGGCGAACGCGTCGAGCACATTCACAGCGGCCGCGAGGCGAACCGTGAAATTCGAATCCCCGTTGACTTGAGCAGGCGTCTTGCCTTCCAGAGCCTGGAGCGGACGGCTGGGCCACTTCTCTTCAAGAATCGATTCCCAGTTCTGCTTGCCAATCTGGGCACGCGTTCGGGCGGGCGTTTCCGGCGGGAAATAGTACTGTCGATACAGTCCGCGGTAATCGGCCCACTGCGAGTAGGTGACGCTGTCGAACTGTTCGCCGCGATACTTCTCGATCGGTTTGCCGAGAACGTTATCGAGCAGTGAGAGGACTTCATCAGCCGATTCGCTTTCGACAGCCAGATGACAGAGCGGCTGTTCCTGGCCGAGTTCGTCGCGGTCGGTGCAAACGAGGAAACCAATCACGACTGGCATGCTGTCGAGGCTTGGCGTTTCGTTCGCCGCGATTGCAGAAGGTTCCCGATCGAGGACGCTGTAGGTGACGGCTTCCGTATCCGGGTCGTCGCCGCGGTTGTCTCGGACCAGTCGAGGGATCTCATCGAGGCTGGACAACAGCTTGGACAATGATTCGACTTCGAAATGCCGGAGAATCTCTTCGGTCTGCGATGCTTCCAGATCGAACAGCTGGGCCAGTGTTTCGCAGGAGATCGCGAATTCCTTGTCCCTGGCCAGGTCAGCCGCTTTGTGAAGAGCTTCCGCAGCCACGGCCTGTTCACCGTCCCAGGCATGCAGCAGGCCGATGTCGTACCAGAGCTCGGCGTTATCAGGGTGAGATTCGAGCAGTTGGCGGGCGACCGCAGCCGATTCGTGCCAGCAGCCCAGGGCATTCAAGCCGATCGATTTCCGGAAGAGCTTGTCCTCCTCTGCGCTGAGGTTGAGCGGACGCAGATTGTGGACGCCACGTAGCGGATAAGGAACGCTCTGCTCCCCATCAAAATCGAGCAGCCGCATGAAGACCTGTTGTCGGTCTTCGTCCCGCACGAACCGCATGGCGAACGCCAGGTGCTGCCGGGCAGCGACGAACTTGTCGTCTTCATAGAGAGCCGAAGAGATGCCGGCGGCCAGACTGCCGATCATCTCGGGATGATATTTCACACCCTTGGTGAATGCACGATGAATGGTCGGTCGGGCGTCTTCATAGCCGTCGACATCGAGGGCAGCCGTCGCATCGAGAATACGGGCCAGCGGGTGATCAGGAGATTCCTGCAGCAGTTCGCGCAGGACGTGACGGGCAGCATCCGGATTTTCGAGAAACAGATGGACGCCGGCCAGCGATGTGGCCACCCAGGCCCGGGCGGGCTGAGCCGCGTGCAGCTTCTCAAGAATCTTCAGAGCGGCACGAGACTGTCCACTCTCGTGAAGCTGCAGCGCTTTCATCATATCGCTGGCGATGTCGGCACAGCAGAACTTCAGTTTCTTACCGCTCTCGCACGGACAGAGTGAATAGGGATCGAGAGACATACTTCGGATTTCCTGGTTGTCAACAAATGCGTGATTGGATCTGAAAGCGAAGGTGTGCCGATCCCGAGAAGATGCCGCAGACCGTTGCGGGAGAAATGGGATTCCGGGCGGCTGCCTGACCCTGCTGATATTTTGTGGTGAATCAATAGTTCGATCGTGACGGACGTGCAAGCCAGATCCAGCCGACGAGAGTGTCGATCGCCGGTCAGAAAGCCTGCCAATCTCGCCGAAGGATAGCAGATTGTTCATCTAAAAACGAGGCCGGAACGATTCCCTCGCGGTGAATCGAAATCGCTTCAGGAACGATTAACGAGGCCGAAATCGGCTGCTAAGATCAGTCTGGGAGTCCCACCAGAAAAGGAGTGATCATCACCAGCACGTCGCACTCGATATGGATTCGAAACGCCCGCACGCACAATCTGCAGGGCGTCGACGTCGAGATTCCGCATGGCCGGCTGACGGTCGTGACCGGCGTCAGCGGATCCGGCAAGAGTTCTCTGGTTTTCCAGACTCTGTTCGCGGAAGGGCAGCGGAGATTTCTCGGCACGCTCTCCGGGCATTCGGCCGGTTTGCTGACGTCACTCCCCCGCGGCGAAGTCGATGAGATCACAGGGCTCTCGCCCGTTATTTCGGTTCCCCAGCAGCGGCCACATGTCTCGTCCCGCAGCACAGTCGCCACGATGACCGAACTGCTCGACTATCTCCGCCTGCTTTACAGTCAGGTCGGAACTGTCTTCTGTCCTGAATGCCTGGTCCCGGTTCGATCCCAGACGCGTGATCAGATTATCAGTCGTATTCTGGAACTTCCTGAACGTTCCAAAGTCCAGCTGCTCGCGCCGGTTGTCCGGGGAAAGAAGGGGACCCACGAGGAATTGTTCCAGCGAATCAGTCGCGAGGGGTTCGTCCGAGCCCGGGTGGACGGTCAGATCGTCGAGTTTGCCGAAGAGCCTCCGCTGGCGAAAACGAAGCCGCACGATATCGATGTCGTGGTCGACAGACTGATTCTCAAGCCTGAGATCCGTCAGCGGCTGGCCGATTCCGTGGAGCAGGCTCTGAAGCTCGGCGATGGCGGCTGCATTGCCTTGGTCCATGCTGATGAGGAATTCGTGGATCACGTCTTTCACCGTGATCTCAACTGCCCCTCCTGCGGGCAGGCGTTTGCACCGCTGGAGCCCCGTTCGTTCAGCTGGCATTCGGCTCACGGAGCCTGCCCGGTTTGCGAGGGAACCGGGCGAGAATCTGGCCCGGCCGAGGGGGACGAAGATGAGGTCGAACACGGTGATGCGGCTTCTTGCTCCGCCTGTAACGGGACGCGGCTCGGCCCGGTGTCCCGGAACGTACGCGTTGCGGAAACCACGTTGCCCACTCTTCTCGGTTTGCGTATCTCTGCAGCCGCAGGTTGGGTCAAGGACTTGCGGGCGGCAGCCGCTGATCAGCGAGGGCAGAGCATCATCGACAAACTCGCGGGTCCACTCGCGTTCCGTCTGCAGTCGCTGATCGACCTTGGCGTCGGTTACCTCACGCTCGATCGAAGCGCGGAAACTCTGGCCGGCGGTGAAGTTCAGCGGGTGAGGCTGGCTCGTTGTCTTGGTACGCAGCTCCACGGCAGCTGCTTCATACTCGACGAACCAACTGCCGGCCTGCATGCCCGGGATGCTCAGCGTCTACTGGACCAATTGCGGCAGCTCACCGCGAGCGGAAACACGGTCATCTGCGTGGAGCACTCACTCGATGCCATTCGCGCAGCCGACCATTTGCTCGAATTTGGTCCCGGCGGCGGAACACGGGGAGGACAGGTTGTCTTCAGTGGGTCACTCTCCGAGTTGTCTGCTGGGCAGACTCCGACGTCTCGCGCTCTGAATGGCGAGTTTGATCCGCAGACCTCGGGACCTTTCTCCGGATCCGATCGTGGCCACCTCCAGCTGAAACACGTTCAGCTGCATAATCTCGATGATGTCTCGATTGAGATTCCGCTGGGCAGTCTGACAGCCGTGACGGGCGTGAGCGGTTCCGGAAAGAGTTCGCTCATCCTCGATTCCCTGGCTGTTCTGCTGAAAAAAGCCCTGCGAGACGAGAAGACCGAAGCTGACGAGGAACGACTCGGTTCACTGCGATTTGACGGCAAACTGCAGCGGGCTGCGATTGTCGATCAGTCACCCCCCGGAGGAAATCTGCGATCCTGTCCGGCGACGTTCTCGGGGGCCTGGGATCAGATTCGCAGGATGCTGGCCCGCACCCGCCTGGCGAAGCTTCGAGGCTTCGATGACAAACGGTTCAGTTTCAACACGACGGAAGGAACCTGCTCGTTCTGCGGTGGAGCAGGGCAGATACGGACTCGGCATCATCTGGTCCATCAGGAGCAGGTGAAATGTCCGGAGTGTCACGGGCGACGTTTCAACGCCCAGACGCTGGCCGTGAAATACCGCGGACATTCGGCGTACGATCTTCTGGACATGACCGTAGCAGATGCTCTCGATTTCTGGTCCGAAGTCGAGTCGATCCAGCGATGTCTTCGGCCGTACCGCGATATCGGCATCGACTATCTGAAGATGGGGCAACCGACCAGCACCCTTTCGGGCGGAGAAGCCCAACGGACGAAACTGGCCCGGGCACTGTCTGAAGAGCTCAAGGATGGCGTCTACATCATGGACGAACCGACCAGCGGACTGCACTGGGCCGATGTGTCGCTGTTCATCGCAACCCTGCGAACATTGCAGGAACGGGGCAATACCATCATCGTCGTCGAACATCATCCGTTGATTCAGGCCGCAGCCGACTGGCACATCGAACTCGGACCGGGAGCCGGGGCGGAAGGAGGAACGGTTCTCCACTGCGGATTGCCGGAACTGTCGGACGCGGCAAATTGACAACCCTCTGGAATCGGTAACGATTCAGTAACAACGCGGGGACGATTGCCGGTTCGTCGAGCAGCGCCCCATCAGATTACTCAGCTCTTGAAAGAACCCATGCCTGTCACGATCGAACAACTTCAGCAGCAGATGTCGGCCTTTGATCTCAGCGATCGCGATGAAATCACGCTTCGTGGCAACGATCGAAGCACATTTCTGCACGGATTCTGTTCCAACGATATCCGGAAGCTGCAGCCGGGACAGGGTTGCGAGGCCTTCATCACGTCGATCAAAGGGCGGGCGGCCGGGCATGTTTTTGTCTTCGCAGATGAAGATCGGCTCGTTCTCGACACCGTGCCGGGAGCCGCGGAAACGCTCGTCCCGCACCTCGATCGGTACATCATTACCGAAGACGTCGAACTGGAGGTGACGAGTCAGTCGCGGGCACTGTTTCTGGTCGCAGGAGAAGGAATCGTCGAGAAGCTGTCTCTGCTTTGTCCGACGTCCAGTAAACTCGATGTCAACGGCTGTTGTGAGTTTGATCTGGCTTCAACGACAGGCCGCCTCCGGCGGGTCGACTGGTTGTCCGTTCCCGCGTATCAAATTAGCATCCGGGCCGAGGCTCGTGGGAGCTTTGAAGAGTGGCGGGATGCCCAGGGAATCGCTGCGGGAACACACCGGGAGTTTGAAGCCTTGCGAATTGACGGTACGTTTCCTCTGCACGGCACCGACTTCTCGGAAGAGAATCTCGCCCAGGAGATTGACCGGACTCCGCAAGCGATCAGTTTTACGAAGGGCTGTTACCTCGGTCAGGAACCGATTGCCCGGATCGATGCTCTCGGGCACGTGAATCGGATCCTGCGTTCCATTCAGGTGATCGACCTGGATGCGACCCCGGACCAGCTTGTCGGTGCGAGCATTCAGGACCCGTCTACTGACAAATCGCTGGGAACCATCACCTCTGCTGTCGAGATTCACACCGGTGACGACGGCCATCGGGAACTTCGCGGAATGTCGATCATCCGCCGTGAATTTTCCGATCCAGACACGCCGGTGCACGTTGTCGTCGATGGGAAATCGCTTCCCGCAACTGTACTCGGCAAATCCTGAATTGAGATCGAATAGAATTCGCCCAAAGGAGGCGATCACGTGTTTTTGAGATTACTGTTACTCTTCACCATCGTTCCCTTCGTCGAACTGGCGATCCTGCTCAAACTCGGCGACGAGATGGGCTGGCTCGAAACGCTGGGGCTGATTATTGCCACCGGCATCATCGGAACCATTCTGGCTCGGCAGCAGGGCTTTGAAGTCATTCAGAGAATTCGCAGCGAATTGAGTTCCGGCAAGCCGCCGACCGATTCGCTGATGGATGGCCTGATGATTCTCATCGCCAGCGTACTGCTGATTACCCCGGGCGTTCTGACCGACATCACCGGCTTTCTCCTGCTCTGGCCGGCGTTTCGGGCCCGCATGCGGGCAGTCGGGAAGGCGTACCTGCTGCGGTCCGGTTCCTTTCGCGTCTTCACCAGCGGGCCGGGCGGCCAGTTTCACGAAACGGCGAATCCGTTCCAGCAGCCTCAACCCCGGCGTGATGCCCAGGGGAATGAGATCATCGATGTGGAATACACCAAAAAATCTTCTGACGAGAAACTGGAAACGGACTGATGCGGATTCTGGTCACAGCCGGCCCAACCCGGGAATACATTGACGACGTCCGCTACATCTCCAACGCGAGCAGCGGGCGAATGGGTTATGCAATCGTTTCGGCGATTGTGCAGGCCGGACATGAAGCCGTGCTCGTGAGCGGTCCGGTCTCGCTGCCCGCGCCACTGGACTGCGAGTTTCACGCGGTCGAGTCGACTGAGCAGATGATGCAGACCTGCCGGGAGTTGTTCCCCGCCTGCGACGGCGTCATCGCCGCAGCCGCGGTCTGCGATTACCAGCCGAAGTCTCGGGTGAAGGGCAAGATCTCGAAAACGGGCGACGGCATCTTTCTGGAGATGATCGAGACCGACGACGTGCTCGCCGCTCTCGGCCAGTGCAAAGAGCATCGCTGGATTGTCGGCTTCGCTCTCGAAGCACAGAACGAACGGGAAAACGCCCTGCAGAAACTCCGCCGCAAGAACTGCAACTGGATCGTCCTCAACCGTCCGGAAGCCATCGCCGCGGAGAACAATTCGGTCGAACTCCTCGACGAAACCGGCCACACGGTCGCCCATTGGGAAGGTCCGAAATCCCAGATCGCCGGTGACCTGGTGACGTGGATCGTGGACCAGGTTGACTAGAGTCAGCGCTGTTTGAGGCTGCCTGTCAGTTGGCCTCAATAAACTCCGGCGGCACGGCATCGGCCAGCCAGACTTTGCCGTTTCCTTCGTAGAAGTGCACCCCGGCCGCCTCGGCATCCCGGGTACGAATCCGCAGAATGGTTGGCTTCCTGCACTTCCGTCGGCCGACTTCGCGAGCGGTTTCTTCATCGACTGAAAGATGCACATACTGCCTCGCCATCGGCAGCAGGCCGGTGGTTTCGATCTGGGGCAATACGGCCGGGTTCGTGCCGTGGAACAGAACTTCGGGAGGAGTCGCCGGGATCTTTTTCAGCTTCCCTTCCAGCGAGTGCCCATAGAGAGCCCGAATGCGATCCCCGTCAATTTCATGCCGTCGTTTGGCGGAGGTGGCGATCATCTCCGCCAGGTGATCCGCATTCAGCTCATTCCACTCAGGGCGATCTTTCTTCAGAGCCGAAAGGAGAGCCTCGATCGGCGTCCAGCCTTCGTCATCCAGTTCGAGTTCGTACAACCAGGGTTCGTGCCGGAGCGCGTGGGAGGACGTCCGGCTGACGGCTTTCAGGTCGATGATGTTATGGTTCATGAGAGATTGAGGCGAAGACATCCTACTTCAGAGTCAACCGCAGTTGTTTGACGATGTCAGGGTGACTGTCCGCGATATTGTTCAAGCCGTGGGGATCGTTCTCAAGATCGTACAGTTCGACGCGAGAGTCTTTCTTCGAAGGATCGGCGACGATGAGGCGATAGCGATCGGAACGGGCAGAGACTGCTTTGCCCCAGTAGCTCAACGCCGTCTCGCGAATGTTGGAGTCGGAACTGTCGAGCACCGGTCGCAGCGAGAGGCCATCGAGAGGGAATTCAGTTTTTCGAAAACGGGGCTGGCAGTAGTCCACCAGAGTGGGGTAAAGGTCCAGCGTTTCAGCGAGCGCATCGGTTTGAATGCCCTGGCGGCTTTGATTCGGCACCCGCATCATCAGCACGCTGCGGTTGGCTTCCTCGAACGGCGAGTGCTTTCCCCAGATCTGCTGCTCACCGAGATGCCATCCATGATCGCCCCAGACCACAACAATCGTATTTTCAGCCAGGCCGGTTTTCTCGAGCGTGCTGAGGACCCGTCCGATCTGGCGGTCGGTGTAGCGAACGCAGGCGAGATAGGCCCGATACGCCTGAGCGGCGGCGTCTTCACTGAGCGGGTGAGTTCTCTCGAACGGCATATCGTACTTGTAAAACTCGCCACTCTTATGCCAGAACGGAGAGTCGATTTTGTCGGTCTGAGGAGCGGTAACCGATGCATCGGCGAAGGCGTTCCAGTCCTGTTCTGGAGCGACCCAGGGGAGATGCGGCTTGAAGAAGCCGAGGCCCATGAAGAATCGCCGTTCGGTCTCCGCGTAGTTCTGCAACTTCTCAATGGCGGTCTCGGCCATCAGGCCATCGGGCAGATCGTTGTCGTTCTCGACGACGAATTCCATCAGATCCTTATCGCCTTGTCCGCTTTCGCGATGTCGGCCGTTGGCGTAGGCGAAAAAGATGCCCCAGCCGCGTTCCCAGTCTCCGAGCGGCGTGGCCAGGTCGTCCCAGGCGTGCGGAAGTTCATCACGCCCGTCGCCGGTTCCGTTGTAGGCGTAGACCTTTCCATCGGCTGTATGAGAGATCTTGCCGATGAGACAGGTGTGATAACCGGACCGGCGGAACAGTTCGGGCATTGTCTGGGCGCCCGGCTGCTGGTCGTGCGAGAACGCGGTCTTACCCGAGTAAGCGGCGGCATTCGAGCGGGTGACGCCCGATTTCGCGGGGCTGCGACCGGTGAGCAACGCATACCGCGAGGCTCCGCAGGTCGCGACCTGCACATAGTGCCGACGGAACAGCACTGCGGAGTCCGCAAACTGATCGAGATGCGGCGACTGTGCCTGTTCAACACCATAGCAGCCGAGTTCGGGGCGAAGGTCATCGACGGCGATGAAGAGCACGTTGTATCGGTTTTCTGGTTCCGCCGCTTCAATTATCGCGGCGAGAAAGCCGAAGCAGAGCAGGGTGGCGAGTGAGGCTGTCAGTCCGCGGGAGCGCATCATGGATCGAGCGACCTTTCCATAGTTTCTTCAGAGAATCGACGGGGGCAGGGCATTGCTCTGACCGGGTCCCTGAGTATCCTCTAGGTCTTTCGCGCTTATGTCCAGCCTCAGCAGATGTCTCTCATCCATGCGGATTCTCATCCTTTCCGATATCCACTCGAACTGGACCGCGCTTCAGGCTATCCATCGGCAGGAGCCGGAATTCGACGCCTGCCTCGTACTTGGCGATCTGGTCGAGTTCGGGCCGCAACCCCGGGAAGTGATTGACTGGGTGCGGCGGCACGCCACCCATGTCATACGAGGCAATCACGACCATGCCGTGGCTCAGTTCATTCACTCCCGGCGGGAGCAGATTCCCTGGCATCGATTAAGGAATCGGATGCGGGATCATCACTGGGGAGTCATTGAGCCCGAAGAAATGTCGTGGCTGGCTCAGCTACCTCTGCGGGTCTCGTGCCGACTCGACGGGAAAAGATTTCATCTGATTCACGCTTCCCCTCGCGATCCTCTGCACGAGTATCTCCCCGATCACTCTGCGATCTGGCAGAAGAGAACGGGCGATCTCGACACCGATCTGCTTTGTGTGGGCCATACGCATCGTCCGCTGCTACTCAAGGTGGGGACGATCCAGCTGGTGAACCCGGGAAGTGCGGGGCAATCTCGGGACGGCCAGCTTTCGGCCAGCTACGCAGTGATCGACTCCGGTCATCTCCAGCTGAAGCGAGTCGACTACGACCTCAGCGAGATGCTGGCGGAGTACGAGCGGGCCGGGATTGATGAGGAAACCTGCGAGATCGCCCGCGAAGTGTACTCAGCTGGCTTTTTTAATCCGGAATCCTGAGACGATTGCGCCAAACTGAACTCCCCAAGGTGTCTCCCCGGACGCTGCCGATCGAATCGAACGGAGATCTCGCTCTTCGAGACGGCGGAAAGGCGGAAAATTGAAGGAGATGTGCCAATTTTTCCAACATCTCCCGGGATTCCACGTAGGATTCTGTTGAGGGCCTGAAAGTCGTTGCATGCCGCCGCTGTCGATGCATAAAATGAGTGGCGGCTTCAGGTTGGTGCCGCTTACCCCGCTCAATGTCTGGTCGAAAACTGTTTTTCCGGACGATTGCTTTTACGCTGTTATTGGATGGATCACCGCCAATGTCTTCTATCGCAGGCGACAATACACTTCAGTACCAGGATCTTGCGAGTAACGAATTCGATTATCGCCCGACGCCTGTCGTGGTGCCGATCGCAATCGTTCTGGCCCTGGTATCCGCGTCGTCTCTGCTCGGCATCGTCGGGATCATTATCGCCGGGCTGGGAATGATCGTGAGTCTGTTTGCGGTCCGGACCGTCGTTGGCAGCGACGGAGCCTACAGCGGCAAATGGCCTGCTATGATTGCGCTGGTTCTGTCATTTGGCTTTGGCATTGCCGGGGTTGGGTCGCAGATTTATGCTTATTCGACGGAAGTCCCCGAAGGCTATCGACGCACCAGCTTCTCGCAGGAAATCTCGGCGAAGGGCTTCGCGGTGCACGAAGGTCAGATGGCGCTGCATCCCGATGTCGCCCGACTGATGGATCAGCAGGTCTTCCTCAAGGGATATATGTATCCCCAGCGTCAGACCGAAGGATTGAGCGAATTTCTACTTCTCAAAGATACCGGCGAGTGCTGCTTCGGAGGACAACCGAAGCCGACCGACATGATTCTCGTCAAAATGAAGACACCCGACGGGGCCAACTATTCTCAGGGACGGGTCGCTGTCGCCGGCACGCTGCGGCTGACGACCGATACCACACCCGAAGGGCTGCAGCCGGTCTACGCTCTCGAAGCGATCAAGTGCGAGCGTTCCCGCTCAGCATTCTAGGCCACACCGCGATCTCGCTGGGACTCTTTTCGCTCACGTTCATGGTCTGTGGCTGTGGACCGGAGACGCAGCCCGAGTACCGGGAATTCGACGCTGCCGCTGATTCGTCGCCGCCCGAGTCGACCAGCGAAATTCCGGGGCCGTCTGGCTCCACGAAGCGAAGTCCGATTCCACCGGGGTCGCCGACGAACAGCGAACCGCTTCCCGCGTCCACGTCGATGCAGTCTCCCACGGGAACCACCTCCGCAATCCCCGCTCCTGCCGGGACCACACCGCCAATGCCGACGGGGACAACAACCAGTTTGACACCGCCGCAGTCGACATCAACGCCTCCGCCAACTGCGACTTCGTCCTCGCCGACGCCGGCCGGAACCTCGTCAGCTCAAGCTGGCATGCTTCCCGGCGATGTGGTGATGGAACCTCGTGAACCGAAGCTGCTGATCCCGGAAAAAAGCTTCTCGAAAGACGGAAACGCACTCCGGGTCACGTTCGACGACATCGATCTGCTCAAGGTGCTCAACATGGAGCCCGTTCCCGAGGAAGCTCCCACGATGTTCCCGGACTGGCTGGCCGGCCTCGATGGGAAACGGGTCGTCATTCGGGGTTTCATGTTCCCCACGCTGACCCAGTCGGGTATCACCTACTTTCAACACGTGCGCGACAACGAAATCTGCTGCTTTGGCCGCACGCCGAAAGTCTACGATCGAATTTCAACGATCCTCGCGCCGGGAGAAACTACTAACTACATCCAGGGACGTCCGTACGATGTGATTGGAACGATGCGGTTCGATCCCATTTACGAAGACGGAGAATGGCTGCAGCTTTACGTGCTTGAAGACGCCAAAGTCGTCGATTGAACGGCTGGCTCTACTTCGATCGTCTCAACACGACATTGTCGATCGCCAGTTTTCCGGCTGCTCCGTTCAGGCCGATCTGTACAATCGCTTCCCGGGCTTTGTAGGGCACTGCGACGCGATATTCGAGTTGCTGCCAGTCCGAATCCGAGTGCCAGAGGCCGATCGCATCGGAGCCGAGCGGGCGGCGGTCTTCATCGTAATAGTGAATCACCATTCCGGGACGCTGCTGCGCGTTCAGACCGATCCGCCATTCTTCCATCAGAATTTCGACGGAAATGCGGAGTTCTGACACCGATCGTCCGTCGATCGCGAAGCCCTGCAGCATCTGAGCCAGCTGGCCGGGCTGGGGGTTATCGAACAGCACGTAATATTCGCCATCCGGGGCATCTCCCTCGATGCGGGTCATCTGCCGTTGATAGTGAAACCCATCGACATAACCGTCGCCGTTATCGTCGGTCTCGAAGCTGCCATTGATCAACTGGGGGTTGGAGGGATCCGGAAGGACCCGCCGCTGCTCTTCGGAGAGTCCAGTCATCGGCACAAACAAAGTCGGCTGAAGCGGCCTGGAAATCATCTTTCCATCTTTCTTCTCCAGGAGATAGAAGACCTGCTGATACCGCTCTCCAAGCGGGATAATCATCTTTCCTCCGTCTTTAAGCTGATCGATCAGCGGCTGCGGAATGCTTTCCGGCGAACAGGTGACGATGATCTTGTCGAACGGAGCCGCTTCCGGCCAACCTTTGAAACCATCGCCGATCCGCGTGTGCACGTTCTCGTAACGGAGTCGTTTCAATGTCGAGGCGGCCCGTCGTCCGAGTGGCTCCACGATTTCGATCGTGTAGACATCTTTCACCAGCGGGGACAGGACGGCCGCCTGATAGCCGCTCCCGGTTCCGATCTCGAGGACGCGGTCAGTTTCCTGAGGCTCGAGTATCTCAGTCATGTAAGCGACGATGAACGGCGGCGAGATGGTCTGTTCATGGCCGATGGAGAGCGCCTGATCGGTGTAGGCCTTATCTCGTGCGGAAAGCGGCACAAACAAATGACGTTCCGTCTTTCGCATCGATTCCAGAACACGCGGATTGGTAATTCCTTCCTTCTCAACGTACTCGGAAACCAGATATTCCCGACGCCGCTCAAACGGGTCGGCTGCCGAGGTCTGAACAAGGATCAGGCAGAAGAGCAGGGACAGGAACCCTGACAGAAACAATTGCCGAGCGTAGTTTTTCATGAGCCAGGCTCCGCCGCTTGCGTTAACTCGAGAAGAGACTTCTGATACAGTGAATATCCGGCCAACATCGGGGAACCCCAGCCGGATCAAGCCTTTCAAATCGTGAAATGTCTGGCCGTCCAGCCAGTTTGGCAACTCTTTTAATCAATTCTCACCTTTGATGACACAGCAAAAGCCGCAGCTGATCGACGCCGGGTACGACAATCTGAATCCAGACCGGATTCTGGAAACGCTATCCCAATTGCAGCGGCGTGTCGAAGAGCGGTTTCCTGAGGCCGGACTGGCCCGTGTCTGTGGCGAGCTGCTGCGGATCGCCGGAGATACCCGCAAGACAGCCGTCGACATCGCTCGGCCGATGTGGGGACTGCGACTCTTCACCTATACCGTCATCGCCAGCATCATCTGCGTCGCGATCTACGGCTTCAGCTTTCTGGACTTGAAGCAGGGCCTGCCCGATGCCGTTGAGTTCATCACGGTGATGGAGGCGGCGTTCAACGATCTGATTTTGATCGGAGCCGCCGTGCTATTTCTGATGACCGTCGAAGTCCGTGTGAAGCGGCGTCGCACGCTGACGGCGATCCATCGGCTGCGGTCGATCGCTCATATCATCGATATGCACCAGCTGACCAAGGATCCGGAGCGTGTGCTAAACTCCCGCGAGGGGCCGGACACGGCGTCGTCTCCCAAGCGTCAGTACACACGTTTCGAGCTGGGGCGTTACCTCGATTACTGCACTGAACTCCTGTCGCTGACCGGGAAGATCGGCGCACTTTATGTTGAGAACTTCCCGGATGCACAGGCCGTCGGGGCAGTGAACGAATTGGAATCACTCACAACGGGACTGTCGCGGAAAATCTGGCAGAAGATTATGGTGCTCAACAGCGACCACGAATTCCGCCAGGAGAACGAGCCGCAGACTCGTCCGGCGGTTCCTCCCCGGAAATAGTCGCTCAAGAGCTTTTCCTCGCCGCCTCAGACGATTGATCCTGATGACCTGGTACTGCCTGAAGAACGGAACTGTCTACGATCCCGCCAACAACTGTAATGGCGAAGTGCGGGATGTGTGGATTCACAAGGGCCGCATCGTCGTCGCTCCGGAGACTCGACCCGAGGAACTCGTCGAGCACGATCTGCAGGGTGATATTGTCATGCCGGGTGGCGTCGACATGCACTGTCACATCGCCGGCTCGAAGGTCAATCATGCCCGGAAATTTCTGGCCGGGATGCGTGGCGGTTCCCGAATGAGAACGCCGAACGGCAGATCTGCTCCCGTCGTTCCCAGCTGTATCGCCACCGGGCAGCTCTTCGCGGCCATGGGATACACCACCGCCGTTGACGCGGCCATCCCCGGTTTATCGTCCCGCCTGGCTCATCACGAGTTCGCTCAGACACCTTACATCGACAAAGCGTTTCTGACGCTCTTCGGCAACAACCACTACGTTCTCGATCACCTCCGGGAGGGACAGCATGACGCGGTTCGTTCCTATGTCGGCTGGATGCTCTCCTCGGTGCATGCACAAGGGGTGAAGATCGTCAACCCCGGTGGAGTGGAAAACTGGAAGCAGATCAGTCGGAAGTCGCTGCACGAACTCGATGAGGCGGTCGGTGAGTTTGGCGTCTCCCCCAGACAGATCGTTCAGGGGCTGGCGCGAGCGGTCGATGAACTCGGCGTTCCGCATCCGGTCCACATTCACTGCAACAATCTCGGCTATCCCGGCAACTGGGAAACAACACTGAAAACGATGCAGGCTCTCGAAGGGCATCGAGGGCACTTCGCCCATATTCAGTTCCACAGTTACGGCGGAGATGCCGATGATCCTGCGTCGTTCTCATCGGCTGTGGAGCAACTGGTCGACTACGTCGCCGCTCATCCGGAGATCACGGTCGATGTCGGCCATATCCTGCCGGGGGAGGCGATGACGATTACGGGCGACGCCCCGTTCGCGGAACGGCTGGCTCGACTGACGGGCAGCCGCTGGTTCACGGCTGACACCGAGCAGGAAGCGAGCTGCGGAATTATTCCGGGCCGATTCAAACCGTACCGAAATCTGGTCCATGCCACGCAATGGGCGATCGGCCTGGAGTGGTATCTGCGGATGCCGGATCCCTGGCGGATCGCAATGAGTAGTGATCACCCCAATGGCGGAGCCTTTGTGAAGTATCCCGAAGTGATTCATCTGCTCATGGATCGCAGTTTTCGGGAAGAGATGATCGGCCGCATGCCCGAACAGCTGGCTGACCGTTCGCCGTTGCGTGATCTCGAGCGCGAATACAGCCTTTCGGAGATCGCCATTATTACCCGGGCAGCGCCGGCGAAGATGCTGGGGCTCACCGATAAAGGGCATCTCGGGTCAGGAGCCGCCGCGGATGTCACAATCTATCGACCGCAGTCGAATCTGACCGAAATGTTTCAGCGGCCTCGGCTCGTGTTCAAAGAGGGAAGCATTGTCTCGAGGGAAGGCGAACTGGCCACGCCCGGAACCGGAAGCCTGCTGACACCCGAGTTGACCTACGACGACGAATTTGGGCGGCAGCGGAAGGACTGGTTCAACGAGAACTATTCGATCCGGTACGGTAACTACGCCATCGACCGCGAAGAGTCACCCTGCTTTCCGACCGATTGAACAGACGGGTTCAGCTGGAGCGGGTGATCTCCACTCTCTCCCTGGTTGAGTTCCGGACTGGATCGGGCGAGTTGTCCGATTTTCCACGGGACAACTCGCTTCGAGTTTTGAGAGCGATTCACTCCAGAGGAAATTTAAAATGCGACTGCAGGAAGCAAGAAAATGCTCTATCCCCAGGCGTCGGCGTCGGGGTCCTCTTCCTGGTCCATCTCATCCTCGGCAACTGTCTCGTCGACCACGGACCAGTCGAACTGATCGTCTCCGCCGGGCACGTCGAGATAAGAGCCGCAATGTTCGCATTCCTGAACGGTTCCCTGGAGCTGTCCCGGGTAAACATTGGTCTTCTCGCAGTCCTCGCATTCGACAATGACCTCGGCAGGTTGAAGGTCGACCACCTGCGCCTGTTCCAGAATCTCGCTGCTGTGGCGGGTGAGCAATTGACGGGCATCCTGCAACTGGGACGCGTCTTTCACCAGTACTTCGAGGTGGTTGGTCGATTGCGACGTTGAGAATGGGGTCAGTCCCACGCCGTCTGATTCGGGCATGTGATGCACGACCTCGACCGCGATCCCTTTTTCCTGGAGGAATTTGGCGATCAGCTCCACAGCTCGCTCTTCATCGGACACAAAAATCGCTCGAGTTTCTTCCGCCATCCGGTGGGCCTTTCATCGGAGATCAGGGACAAGTCGTAAAGTATTGTGGGTAAACCGCTTCAGAAGTTCCAGCCAGGTCGACCGCGTGTATTCAGACTGCCAGACAGTGGCGAATCAGTGCGATCTCGCACCAGGCTGATGGATGATCATCCATTCGGAGCAAAAATGCGAGAGCAATTCCGTCGGTTTTCTCTGCGAGAGAAGGTATTTAAGTCTCGATGGATAAGGAGGTTACGAGATTCCCGGCTGCGGGGGCTGCGTCTCGAACTGTGGAAAAAGAATGCCGTTGATCAGGCGGCACGACGTTTGCGTAATTGGACACTCACTGAACCGAATTCAGACCGTCGGCAAGAAAGAGTGAGGTGGAGATGATGACGCAATACTTTCTGGCGAGCATGATCCTGGCGCTTGGCATGCTGTGTATGGCCGGTTGTGAGGCACGCGTCGACACGACCGACGATTCCAGTCGAATCGAACTCGAAGGTCCCAAGGTGGAACGAGGCGATGAAGATATCGACCTCGATCCCACGACCGACGACGATATCGACATCGATACTCCGATTGAAGGTGACAAATGAGCGACACAAATTCGCAGTGTGAAGCTGTTCTGGATTCGCTGACTGAGCTTTGTTGTGCCTCCCTGCAGGGAGATTACAGCGAACTCGAAGAGCGAAGCGACAAGCTTTTGAAGTCACTGGTCATGAGCGGGTTTGCCCGAACGTCCGAGAAAACTTTGCAGACCGAACTTCAGGAGCGAGTTCTGGATTGCTGTGAGGACAATGTGCTGCATCGCGGCAGCGAACTCTCAGGAATCACAAAACGGCTTCAGCACAAATACGACGAGATCGTTCGCTGGGGAACGAACTTCCCACACGAAGAAGGAATGGAACCGGCCAAGCCGGCCAATATCAGTTCCGCGACGAACGATTGATTACTTCCGAATACTGAATGAGGCGTGAGCGATACGTTTTGATCCGCCTTATGAAGAAACCCCGGCCCGCAGTTGTTTGCGAGCCGGGGCTTTTTTATAGAGACACGGCCTCGATTATGCGACCGTTTCTTCCCGTTTCGGTTGAGTCATCAGCGACACGACGATGAGTGTCAGGAAGCCGAGCGGAATCGTAACGATCCCCGGTTGACTGAACGGTACCAGCGCGTTTTCGGCACTCATTCCATAGACCTGCGTAAACGTGTCAGCCGAAAGTAGAATCCACGCCAGAGAACTGGTCATACCGACGAGCAACGCCGTAATGATCCCTTCCTTGGTCGTGCCTTTCCAGAACAACAGCATCACGAGCGACGGCAAGTTCGCGGACGCAGCGACGCTGAATGCCCAGCCGACCAGATAGCTCACGTTCATTTTTTCGAAGACGATACCCAGTACGATCGCGATGATGCCCACGCCCACCGACGAGAACTTCGCCAGCCGGACCTGCTCTTTATCGTTGAGCTTGTGTGCCGACAGGCGGCCGACTAGGTCGTGAGTCACTGCTCCCGCAGAAGCGAGAATCAGGCCGCTGACGGTACCGAGAACCGTGGTGAAGGCAATGGCTGAGATTGCGGCAAACAGCCATTCCGCCATACTGCGGGCCAGCAGAGGGGCGGCCATATTGCTGTTGGTCACGTCCAGAGCCCCGCTCGTCATCGCTCCCAGTCCGATATAGAGCGATAGAATGTAGAAGAATCCGATCGCTGAGATGCCGACGATGGTACTCTTCCGAGCTGCAGTCTCATCTTTGACCGTGTAGTAGCGAATCAGAATATGCGGCAGCGACGCGGTTCCGCAGAATAAAGCCAGCATCAGCGAAAGAAAGTTCAGTTTGTCGATCAGGCGGTCGCTTCGAATGCCCTGAAAACCGGGGTATTCGCCCGGTCGCAGAACCTGACTGCCGGGAGTCGGCTTCTGATAAAAGACCGTCGTCTTCGTATCTTCCTCGAAGACGATCTCCTTCGGCCAGCGAATGACCGTACTCTCCTGGAGCGTGCTGAAGAATCCCAGCGGACCCACCGGACCAGTTTCTTCCTGGTCGCCAGGAAGGTCCGAAAGATAGCCGGTCGGATGCAGAACGGCTTCGCCTTCGCCTTTGCCCTTCGGCAGCCCGTTGATCAGAATTTGTCCCGCTTCGGTCTCGGCGACGGACTGAGCTTCCGTCAGCCGAACCTGACCATCTTCGGCCGCAACTTCATGCCAGACTGTGACCACGCCATCCTGCTCGAGCTGAACGAAGTCTGTGTCCTGCCAGGCTTTCGAGGAATCGACAACGGTCCAGGTCTGGCCGTCGGTTTCGACAATCTCACCGGCTGCCAGCTGACCGGGGCTGTATGGCCCGAGGGTACGGAACTTGTGTCCGTCCTGCCCACCGTCGTCGACTGCGAAGCCTCGCGCCAGCAGCATGATGGTCATCAACGCGGAGAAGAAGACCAGCAGCGAGCCTTTCAGAAACTGCACCCAGGTGGTCGAAACCATCCCGGCCGTTACGACAATCAGCATCACTGTGGCACCGACGATCACGACGCCCACCCAGTGATCGAAACCGAGCAGAGGAGTCACCAGGGCACCGGCGCCGACCATCTGAGGGATCAGATAGAAAATACTGACCACCAGAGTGCTGATTCCAGCCGCGATCTGAATGCCGGGGGAATCGAATTGGGAGTTGAGAGCATCGGCGAAGGTGAACTTCCCGAGTCGCTTCATCGGCTCGGCCACGATAAACAACGCGACAATCCAGCCAGCCAGATAGCCGATGGAATAGAGAAACCCATCGTAGCCATAGAAGGCGATCATCCCGCAGATACCGAGGAACGATGCGGCTGACAGGTAGTCGCCGGCAAAGGCGACTCCGTTCACAAACCAGGGAATCTGACCGTGAGCGGCGAAGTAGCCCTGAGAGGATTTCGCCTGCCGTCCCAGCCAGAAGCTGAGTCCCAGGGTGATCCCGACAAACGCAAAGAAGACGATAGTCGCAAGAGCAGAGGGTTCGTAAATCACTGCTGACCCCCTTTCGTGCGGTTGGGATCCTCTTCGTTCGGGCGACAGAGTGCTCCGTACAGGAACGCAAGAAAGATTGCCGCCGCAATCAGCAGAAAACCATACCAGATGGCAAGATTTACACCGGCCAGAGGAGTCTTGTCCATCAGGGCGGGGGCGAACACATTGATCAGCATGAAGCCGGAGTACAGCACGAGGTACACCGCGAAGAGAATCATCGCAATGCGACCATTCGGGGAATCGAACATGAAGTCCTCTTGGTCTGAAGTCTGGAGGGGTCGGGACTCATCACGGAATGTTGATAAGAGTTTCACAGCATAGCGACGGCACTTTCCGGGCGAAACTCAGAATGTTACAAATCGGGCGACCAGACGAATCGAGTAAAGAATTGCCTCGAAGTGGTGGTGCTCCCTCCGCCGCAACTCTTTGCCAAGGTCACGCTGCCCTTTAAAACGCGACGAGGTCCGACGATGAATGACGACAATCCCGAACGTTCGATCCAGGTGGTCTGTCACAGCGAGGCGGAAACCGCTCGCCTCGCCGCGCAGATTGCACTGAAAGCCGAACCCGGGCTCATCATCCGCCTCGACGGAGAACTCGGAGCGGGGAAAACCTGCTTCGTACGGAACTTCGCGGAAGCTCTCGGCGTCGACAGTCAGGGGGTCAACAGCCCGACATACGTGATCGTTCAGCACTATCTCGGCGACTATCTGCTGCACCATTTCGATCTCTATCGCGTGGTCGATGAAGACGAGCTCTATGAGATGGGAGCGGATGAGTTGCTCGAAGGGAAGGGGATCAGTCTCGTCGAGTGGGCGAGTCGATTTGCAGAGTTTCTCCCCAGAGACGGGCTTTCGATTTCGATTGATGTCACCGGCCCGACGGAACGAGTCTATAATCTTTCCGCTGAGGGCGCGGTCGCCCGGTCGATCGTCGCCGAGATCGCCGAACTCCATTCCTGAATGATCCGATCGCCCTTGAGGTCTCGATTTTCTGTTCTGCGGAACTGGGGATCTGTACCGTCCACGGCAGTGTGAATCGGTGGTAAGACCACTGGTTGCAGTAAGTTTGGACTTGACAGACTGGAGAACCTGAGGTGAAATATCTAATTGGTCAATGTCTGCTGATGCATCGCAGATCTAACGGTTCGGAGGGGTCCGAATCGTGGAAGATGGATCAGCTTGACGCGACCAAACATTCCTAACCGGTGGAACGGACCAATCGTCGGTTAAGAATTCAAACCTTGGCTGGGAGTTCACGGAAGCCCTCTCACTTTCCCCCCCGACTCGGATGTCTTCCAGGACGTTCGAGCCACCCTGAATCAGTTGGTCGCTGTTGGTTTGGCTGCGCAGCATGCAACGCCTTTCTTTCCAGTGATTAACGCTCCATCTGCAGTCCTCTGACCTGATTGGGACCATACAGACAGGTCTGTGCGATTGCGACCGTTACGGCTGCTGGCTGAGTCGGTAGCCTTCAACACGAAACAGGCGGAACTCCGATCCGTCAGGAAACACACAGACGTTTCGCAGAGGTATGCAGACGCATGCCGCTAGGGTCAGGCTGGACAATGAATTCGCAACACGTGTGCCCCGTAGTCATTACGGGCATCGGCGTCGTTTCACCGATTGGGATCGGGAAAGAGGCCTTCTGGCGGAGTCTGAAAGACGCCCGCTCGGGAATTGGCTTTCTGAAGTCCGTCCCTTCCTCGCGTCTCCCCTCCAAAGTGGGAGCCGAGATCCACGATTTCGATCCGGTTCAGCACATCTACAACCGAAAATTCCTCAAGGTGATGAGCCGCGACGTCCAGCTGGGTGTCGCCGCCGCGAGCATGAGTTTTCGTGATGCCGGGCTGTCCCGCGGACAGGTCGATCCCGACCGACTCGGCGTGGTCTTCGGTTCGGGCCACATTTCCTCGACGCCTGAGGAACTCGTGGCAGCCGCCCGTGTCGATGGCGGAGGAAGTCAGAAAGATCAGTTCGATCGTTGGGGTTCGGAGCGAATGGGGAAGATTCCGCCGCTCTGGCTGCTGCGTCAGCTCCCCAACATGCCGGCCTGTCACGTCGCCATCGAACACGACGCCCGCGGGCACAACAATACCATTACGAGCCGCGAATCCTCGGCTCTGCTCGCTTTCGCCGAAGCGATGGGCACGATTCAGCGTGGAGCAGCCGACTGCATGATCGTGGGCGCCAGCAGCTCGGCGACCGATCCGTTCGATGTGGCGCGCTTCAATTCCTTCGAGAGCCTGACCCGTCGCGAAGACGATCCGGAACGGGCCTGTCGTCCGTTCGACCGCGATCGTGACGGCAGCGTGGTCGGAGAAGGTTCGGCCGTGTTCGTTCTCGAAAGCTACGAGCACGCCGTCCGCCGCGGGGCCAATATCTACGCTGAAATCATGGCTGTCGGCTCCGGCTGCGACGGCCGCAGTTCCGATCCGAAGAATCATGGAGCAGGGCTGGTCGCTTCGATCCGTTCGGTGATGCGACGGACCGGGATCGATACCGCTGAGGTTGGTCACATCAACGCTCACGGCAAGAGCACGCAGCGGGACGATCTCGTTGAAGCCCGGTCCTACCATCGGGCTCTGGGCGACAATGTGTCCCGCGTTCCAGTCATGGCGTTGGGAAGCTATTTCGGCCAGTTCGATGCCGGGACAGGGGCTGTTGAGCTCGCTGGTTCAATCCTGGCCCTGCACCATCGCGAACTGCCAGTCACTCTGAACTACGAAACGCCGGACCCGGGCTGTCGGCTGAATGTGATTCGTGACCAGACGATTCCGCTGCACAACTCGATCGCCATGAGTGTAAATCGCACGTCAATGGGCCAAAGCACGGCCTGTCTGCTTCGCGCCGTTTAGTCGATTCGTTACCCTGTCGCCTTGCAGGCTGCTTCTCGCGGGGCGCTCACTCGTTGCAGGGTCTCCGCGACTACGTCTTCGCGGAAGGATTCAAGTAAGTGTGTGGTATTGTCGGAGCGATTGCGCTCGACGGTCATCCAGAGTTCCCTCCTCAAGCTCTCTCCCAGATGTGTCAGGCCATCCGGCATCGTGGCCCGGATGACGAGCATCATTACCAGGAGGCGGGCGTTGCTCTGGGAGCCCGACGGCTCGCAATTATCGATGTGGCCCATGGGCGTCAGCCGATTGGTAACGAAGATGGCCAGATTCAGGTCGCCTTCAACGGGGAACTGTACGATTACCCTCGGCTTCGCGAGGAATTGCAGGCCCGTGGTCATCGCTTTCAGACCCATTGCGACACCGAAGTGTGGGCGCATCTCTACGAGGAACATGGCGACGACGTCTTTCTGAAGGCGCGCGGTCAGTTCGCGACCAGCATCTGGGACCGCAACAAGAGACGACTGCTGCTCGGACGAGATCGAGCTGGTATTTCCCCGCTGTATTACACAATCGTCGGGAAGTGGTTGCTCTGGTCTTCGGAAGTTCGCGGACTGCTCGCCAGCGGAATGGTTGAAGCCAAACCTGATCGCAAGGGGCTCGACTACTTCTTCAACTTTTTCTGCATGCCCAATCAGCGAACCTGTTTCGAGGGCATTCACATGCTCCCGCCGGGACACCAGCTGACCGTGCAGGACGGTCGTGTGAATGTCCGTTGCTATTGGGACCTCGATTTCCCGGATGCCGGTGAGGAACGCCGATTTGTTAATTCTGATGTCGCGGTTCAGGAATTCGAACAGCTGCTGACCAGGTCGGTTGAGCGGCGGCTCTTCAGTGAAGTTCCGGTCTGCTGCTACATCAGTGGAGGCCTCGATTCCACGAGTGTTCTCGGACTGGTTTCACGAACACGCGAGAAGCCGATTCAGGCGTTCTCGCTTTCGCTGCAGGATTCCGGTCCAGTCGACGAGCGTCTTCAGGCTGAAGAGTCGGCCAGGGTGCTTAATTGTCCGATCGATGTCCTTTCCATCTCTCAACATGAGATCGCCCAGGCGTTTCCCGAGCAGATTGTGGCGACCGAAGGGCCGGTGTTTGATACCTCGACAGCCTGTCTGATGCTGCTTGCCAAACGGGTGCACGAACGCGGGTTCAAAGTTGCATTGACGGGGGAAGGAGCTGACGAATTGCTCGCCGGCTATATCTGGTTTCGACTGGCTCAAAAGTACCGCATGCCCGGCGATCCGGTTGCCCGGCTGTTTCGCCGCATCCTGCCGCGGGTCGTTGGGGGTGGTCGACGACATCAGGCTCCGCTGAAAGCCTTCTACGGAACACGGATTGCCCAGCAGACCTCCTACGAACTGATCGGCCAGGCCCGAGAAGTCCTGTATTCCGAGCAGATGTGGCGGGATGTCGAGGATTACTCGCCGTACGAAGACGTCCCCGGTGCGTGCGAGGACCGGATTCAACGCTGGTCGACCTTGAATCAATCGCTCTACGCGGGGTTCAAGATCATGCTGCCCGGTCTGCTGCTCGCCGGAAAGAGCGACCGGATCACGATGAACAGTTCTATCGAGGGACGCTATCCGTTCCTCGACGAAGACGTTGTCGATTTCTGTGCGCAGCTGCCAATCGATATGAAGCTTCGCGGTAAGGAGAACAAGTGGCTGTTGCGGCAGGTCGCCGCCCGTACGCTGCCGGCACAGATTGCCGGGCGGCCCAAGACGATGTTCCGTGCTCATCTCACGAATAACTTCCTGCGGCCCGGAGCACCTTCCTGGGTTCAACAGTTGTTGAGTCCTGAAGCTCTTCAGAAAGCCGGGTATTTCGATCCTGCGGGAGTTGCTCGAGCGTTGCAGGTCCTGAAGAAGCAAAAGTCCCGATCGCTGGGGCGGTATGCTCTGGATATGGGAATGATCGGTGTCATTTCCACGCAGCTCTGGCACCATCTGTATATTGATCCGACTATGGCCGACCTTCCGGACTGGAAGGGCATCGGAAACTGACTTTGATTTTCACCTTCGGCACGATGAGGGACAACGATGGAATTTCTGACACTGCAGAATGGCGATAAGCTCCCGAAGGTTGGTTACGGATTCTGGAAAGTCGATCCGGATCGAACGGCCGGCCTTGTTCAGGAGGCGGTGCAACGAGGCTACCGGCATCTCGACTGTGCCTGCGACTACGGCAACGAAGAGCAGGTCGGGCAGGGTATTCAGTCGACTCTCAAGGCCGGTGACTGCAGCCGCGACGACCTGTGGGTCACCTCCAAGCTCTGGAACACGTATCATGCTCCCGAGCATGTCGAAGCCGCCTGCCGGAAGTCGCTGAGCGATCTGCAGCTCGATTACCTCGACCTGTATCTGATTCACTTTCCGATCTCGCAGAAGTTCGTGCCCTTCGACGAACGCTATCCGCCGGGCTGGTTTTCTGATCCAGACGCCGCAAATCCGCAGATGGAAATGAACCCGGTACCGATCGCGGAAACCTGGAAGGCGATGGAGAAGCTGGTCGATGATGGACTGGTCAAGCACATCGGCATCTCGAACTTCGGAACATCGTTGATTCGCGATCTGCTCAGTGCCGCCCGCATTCGTCCGTCTGTGCTCCAGGTCGAACTGCATCCCTATCTCACCCAGGAGAAACTCGTCAAATACTGCGAGAAGGAACAGATCGCCGTCACCGGCTTCTCTCCGCTCGGGGCTTTGTCGTATCTCTCGCTCGATATGGCCGATCGGGAGGAATCCGTCCTCGAACAGTCGGTCGTCAAAGCGGCTGCTGAGCGGACGGGCAAGAGCCCCGCACAGGTCGTGCTTCGTTGGGGCGTGCAGCGAGGGACAGCCGTCATCCCGAAAACGGAAAAGCCGGAACGTCTGACTGAGAATCTTAGTCTGTTCGACTTCGAGTTGACCAACGACGAGATGCAGGCAATTTCGGGGCTCAATCGCAACCGACGCTTCAACGATCCGGGAGATTTTTGCGAAGCGGCCTTCAACACGTTCTGCCCAATCTACGAATAGTCATCCTCGCGGAAAGGCGTCACCGTGGCACTCCGTCTGATCCTGATGCGGCACGCCAAGTCGAGCTGGGATGATGGCAATCTGCAGGACTTCGATCGTCCGTTGAACAAGCGCGGAAGACGGGATGCCCCTCGAATGGGCCGCTGGGTCACCGCCCGGGAGATCGAAGTCGATCGGTGTCTCTGTTCCACGGCGACGCGAACACGCGAGACGTTCGATCTCTGGCAGCAAGGGAGTCACCAGACTCCGACTGTTGAGTACATCGAGGATCTGTATCACGCACCGCCCGGTCTCATCCTCGATTGCGTGAAAGACGTTGCCGGCGCCGGTCGTACCGTAATGGTCATCGCCCATAACCCGGGAATGGAGTCGCTTACCGCCCAGTTCTCCGGACAGGACCGACGTTTTCCCACAGCAGCGACGGCGATCTTCGAGTTTCCTCAGCTGGAACGCTGGCGGGAACTGACCCGGCATTCGGACGTGAAGCAACTCGCGTTCCAGGTCCCGAAAGAACTTCCGTCCGAAGTGGAATGATCGGCGGTCGCTAAGTCACCGGACTCAGGAGGCGGAGGACTGCTGAGCAAAGGCGATGGCTTCGCGAACCAGATGAGCCATCTTGGGATGACTCGGCTCCATGGCGATGGAAATGCCGTGTTCGCGCAGCCGGTCGCTACAGGTCGGTCCAATGGAGGCGACCGAGCTTCGTTTCAAGCTGGCCCGCCAATCGTCCTTTTTCCCGAGTCGATCCGCAGCTTCGAGGACGTTGTCGACCTGCTGGGCGCTGGTGAACATCACGACGTCAAACGGCTGGTCGCACGCCGCCTGAATGGCTGCATACAGCGGTTCAACGTCTTCCGGAAAATCCCAGGCGTAGACCGTGACGGGATAAACCTCGGCTCCACGCTGCTTCAGTTGCTCGTAAAATTCCTGGTTCGGCTTGCCGTACTCCTGAACGCCGATTGTCTTCCCGCTTACGTCAACCGGAGTGCCATCAATTAGTTCCAGCAATTCCCGCCAGGTATTCGGCTCGGGAGCGCGGAAATCGATATGGACCTTCGCGTCCTTGAGCACAGGAACGGGCTTCGGTCCGCGGACGATGATCGTCCGTTGATCGAGTTCACTTTGAAATGAGTCCCAGTAACCAGTTGTTCTGATTGCATCGAACAGCGTGCGAGCCCCGACACCGGTCATGAACACGACGATCTCAATCTCGCCCTGCTCAATCCGGCGGGCGAATTCGAAAGCGTCTGTGTGAGCCTCCAACGGCACTTCCCGCATGGACGGAACAACGGTGGGATCGCCGCCGAACTTGCGGATCAGCGTGGCCATCTCATCACGACGGCGGCTCTCAAAACTGCAGACACGCATGGCAGGCTGGTCATCAGGTGTGGAGAGAAAAGAAACGGGACACCTGAGATGATAGTTGGAGCAGGGATCGAATCCCACGGCAGCGCATAAAAAAAGGGTCGAAGGTATGGGCGCTCGCCCGAGATTACCCTACGCAGGACACCTCGGCCATACCTCCGACCACTTTCCAGAGTCTTCTATGTGGCCTCCACAGCGGTCCCGAATGCTCGGGGAGGCTGTGTGAGAGTTGTGCATCTCAACTGAATAGGACGAAGAGCAAAGGGTGTGCCGGACTAAAGAATCGAGACATTCAGCGATGTGGCTACGGCGTCTCGGCCCTTAATAACAGGAGTTTCTCGTCCGGGAGCGATTTTGAAAATTGTTCGGAGGCTTCGTTGAAGTGAGTACTTCAGCCTCAGAACTGCCAAGGATGTAGGCACCTGCTGCGCATAAAAGAGAAGGGGGAGGCGGGGGAAGGCAAAAGATCGGAGTGGGTTGACAGATCATTGCGAACGGGTCAAATCATGGAGTTTGACTTTGACTCTGCAGACCTTCACTCCGCTTGAGACTGTTATGTGGCAACCGACGATCGTGCTGCCTTCGTGGCATCTGGAAGATGTCGCCCGGGAGACTTCCGAAAATAACGCAGCCTCAGTTCTGAATGCCTATGCATTGGGGTTTCATCCGGCCGTTCTCGCCGCCGGTCGACGCGTGCCGGCGTGGAAAGCAGCCGGGGCCCTGGAATCCCCGATCGCTGACCAGGTCGTATTGCTTCCTGAGGCGAGTCGTGGAAAGGTCGCAGCCGACTGGCTCAGTAAAGCCGAGGAAGCCGGCACGCTGGTCGTGAACACGACGCCAGACCGAACGGCCTGTCTGCGAGAACTGCTCAAGAATCCCCGACTGCGGGAGCAATTGGAGAATCGACCCCACGCCGCAGAAGGTGGGCAGCTCCCGGAGTCGCTCGACACGATCCTGCTCGCTGAAGATTTCATGGCTCTCGGCGTCGTCTACCTGTTAACGTCGCTGTTGTCCCAGGCGATGTACCATTACGACAATATTCAGGAAACACGCTTCGACGAACTGCTGATCGACGCGGCCGAAGAAGCAGTCCGCGGCGATGCCGAGCGCGCCCGGCACTTCCTGCAGCAGGCGTGCGAGCAGCTTCTCGAAAGCCGCGAAAAGTTCTACCCGGTCGATGCCCATCTGATCGATCTCTGCCTGCTGACCGATACGCTTTCGCCGGAAGACGCCGAATCGCTGGCCTCGGTCGATCATACGGTGAATCTGCTCTGTTCCAGCGAAGCTCTCGAACGAGCCACTGAGAAGCAGCCCGAAGTTCTGTCGAGTCTGCGTCAGAGTGTGCACGAGGGGAAACTGGCGGTGATCGGGGGAGAACGGAACGACACCCCGACTCCGCTGCTGCCGATTCAGACACTTCGCCGACAGCTTGAACGGGGGATGCACGATCTGGAAGCGTCGCTCGAAACACATCCGCAGGTCTGGGGACGAACGACCTACGGGTTGTCGACCCAGATGCCTCTTCTGCTGAGAAAGTTTGGCATCAAGCACGCGTTTCATCTCGTCCTCGACGACGGAATTTATCCCGACGAAGAGCAGAGCCATTTCTTGTGGGAAGGTCGGAGTGGCAGCACGGTCCACGCGGTTTCCCGGATCCCGCTTTCCATCGAGAAGGCAAGCAGCGTTCTGAAGATTCCGGAACGCCTGGCTGAAGCCATGAACCATGATCATCTCGCCTGCGCGATTCTGGCTCGCTGGCCGAAGGTTAAAAATCCGTGGTTTGGGGACATTCTTGGCGTTCAGGCGTATGCGCCGATCCTTGGAAAGTTCATCGGCATGTCGCAGTTTCTGGAAGAAACCGACGACTCCGGTCATACCTCCGGCTACGAACAGCGATTTTATCTGTCGCCCTCTCTGGATCACATGACTGGCCGGAATGAACCCGACGCGATCACGCGGTTCAGTACGTTCTGGCAGATCCAGAATCAGCTTTCCGTCCTGTCGTGGCTGACGGCGACACAACAGCTGTTTAAGAAGTCGGAAGAAGATAACCCGCTGACCGAGCTGGAGGATCGACTGCAGTCGCTGGCCCCGAAACTGAGAAAGCCTGAGCTCAAGACGCTTTCAGAAGACGTGAACGTCGCCGCCAGCAAAGCGGCCGGCACACTTAGTCGCCAGATTGCTTCGCGGCAATCGGGACCGTCTGGGTTTGTGGTCTTCAATCCGCTCGCCCATGCCCACACGCGAGTGCTGACGTTCCCGGTGACAGACACGACTTCCCCGGTGCCGGTCGTCGGAGGACCGGTGAAGTTCCTCCAGATCGAAAGCGACGCCGCCTATGCCGCTGTCGAACTGCCTGCCTGTGGCTTCGTGACGATTGCCTCACAACCGGCGCGTCAGGCCACGACAAGCAAGTCGAAGGTGCCGATGGCTGGAGAGTTCTTCCTGCAGTCGGAGTTCTTCCATGTCCAGATCGACCCGGAGACGGGCGGCGTGCAGCGGTTCCGTGCCCATGGCTCAACAGAGAATCTATTGAGCGAGCGGCTCGTTTATCGCCTGGACGGTGATGGCGGCGGTGTAGCTCGCTCGGCTTCCGCGGGAGAGCCACGCTTCTCTCAGATGATTGCCGATTCGATCACCACCACTCGGACCGGTCCTGTCGTCGGAGAAATCGAAGTGCGGGGGCGACTGGTCGATCCGAGTCGTGAACGGGTGCTGGCAAACTTCACCAAGCGATATCGCGTTTATCGGGGTCGGCGAAACCTGGAGATCTCGGTCTCAATCGATCCTCAGCAGTTGCCGGCGATGCTTCCTGACCGCTCTTATTACGCGCTCCGCTTCGCCTGGGGTGCGGCGGGCGCGTCCGTCAAAGGCAGTCTGCAGCAGAGTGAGTTTCACGCCGGAGAGCGTCGGCTCGAAAGCACGGGCCCGATTGAGGTCGAAGACGAAGACCATCGCCTGACATTCGTGCCGCATCACCGACCGTTCCACCAGCGTTCCGGTATGCGGATGCTTGAAAGCCTGTTGATTGTCCACGGAGAATCGACGCGCGACTTCCAGTTCGATGTCGGGCTCGATGTCCCGCAGTCGGCCGCCTTTGCCGAAGAAGTGACGGTTCCACCGGTTCTGGTTCCAGCCGAGTCGGTTGCGGCGGGCCAGTCGGCCTGGTTGTATCACGTCAATCTGCCGAACGTTCGACTGGTGCATGCTGTCGAAGAGGACGTCGAGGATTCGGAGCAGGGGAGGTTCTTCCGGTTCGATTTCCTCGAGACCGAAGGACGCCACGCCAACGCCCGCTTCTCGCTGTTCCGGAAACCGAAGAAAGCCTGGGAAGTCGACTTCCTCGGCAAGACTCAATCCGAGTTGACCATTGAGGACGACACTGTGCGCTTTGAGTGTCTGCCGTGTGATTATCTCAGCATCCGGGTGCAGTTCTGAAAGCCGTCATGACCGCAGCAGTTTCTTCTCCAGTCATCACTATCGACGGCCCGGCCGGTACAGGAAAATCGACCGTCGCGCTCCGTCTGGCGGAACGGCTCGGTTTTCAGTTTCTGAACACCGGGGCGATGTATCGAGCTGTGGCGATGCGGTGTCTGGAAAAGGGCATCAGCTTCGAGGACGAAGAATCTGTGGTCGCCGCTGCCCGGGAACTTCGATTCTGCATCCGCGAACATCGGCTCCAGGTCGATGGCCAGGATCTATCGGAACAACTGACAGCACACTCAGTCGGACGTTCGGCTTCGCTTGTCGCGGCCTATCCGCGCGTCCGGGAGATTCTCGTCGAACATCAGCGAGACATTGCCCGTCGTCAGCCGATCGTGACCGAAGGGAGAGACCAGGGAACGGTTGTTTTTCCGGACGCGAGCCGCAAATTCTTTCTGACCGCCAGTTCGGAAGTTCGGGCTCGTCGGAGGTTCGAAGAGGTCGGCGCGACATCCGGCGCGAGTTACGAAGATATTCTCCGCGAGCAACAGGAACGCGATTTGCGCGACTCCACCCGCAGCGTCGCTCCTCTCAAGCCGGCGGAAGACGCTGAGATCGTCGACAGTTCTGATCTCGACGTCGAACAGGTCGTCGACGTCCTGGCGCGAATGGTTCAGGAGTCGCTCAAGAACTGACGTTCTCGTCCGCATCCTTCCGTGATGTCGCCAGCCAGTGCCAGATGCTGGCCAGCAGGGTGCCGGTCAGCATACAGCCGAATGTGTAGACCGCTGGCGGAATCGCCGTCGTCGTGTCTTCAAAGAACGTGAGGGCGAGCATCGTGCCCACACCGGCGTTCTGCATGCCGACTTCCAGGATCAACGCTTTCTGCCGGGCAATGTCGAGTCGCTGCAGCCGACCTGAGAGCCACCCTGCGGCGTAGCCGGCGAGATTCAGCGCGAGCAGTCCGGTCAGCAGAGGCCCCGTGACCGCTCGGAGCCGATCGGCGTTCAAACCAATGGCGACCGCGATGACCCACAGAATCATCAGGTTGGCGAGAATGGCGGCAACTTCCGTAAGCCGCTCGCTGGTCAGTTTCAGTCGCACTTTCAGTCCAAAGCCCGCCAGCACGGGAAGGGCGACGGTTCGCAGCAGGTCGGTGAAGACCGCCAGTGGTTCGGGCCCTCGTTCAATTTTCAGCAACAGGCTGAGCAACAGCGGGACGGCAATCGGAGAAAGAATCGTCGACAGGGTCGTCACGCAGATCGAATAACTGACATTGCCGCGAGCGGTCAGCGTCAGAATATTGGAGGCCATCGCTCCGGGGACGCAGCCGACGAGAATGATGCCCGCCCGTGTGGTGTCCTGAAACCCCATGAGCTCAGCAACGGTATAGGCTAGCAGAGGCATTGTCGCGTATTGAGTCAGCGTGCCGAAGAGAACGTTGTACCAGTCGCTGAGGACATGCTTGAGCTCCTCGACAGGAATCAGAATGCCGACGCAGAACATGGCCAGCATGATGGCCGGCTGCATCGTGTATTCCTTCAGGAGATTCAGCGTCGTAGCGGCGTTCGGATCCGACTGGCCCCAGATCAGGAAGGCTCCTGACGAGCAACAGAGCCAGAGGATCAGATACCGTTCGAGGATTCCGCGAAATCGGTGCATGGTGAGACTTCGTCAGGTTGATATAATCGGATGAAAACCGTGAACCCTCATACTGTAACGAGTTCCGTCGTCTTGGAAAAAACAGCTCCCACTTCCGACTCCGCCGCGTCGCCTTCCACAGCTTCGACCGGCACGATCGACAAGTCCAATCAGCGGGTCCGCCAGATGTTCGGCGAGATCGCGCCCCGCTACGACGCGATGAACCATGTGCTGTCGGGCGGGACCGACTATTACTGGCGTCGGTACACCATTCGCAAAGCCCCCCCACAGGGGGATGCCCCGATTCTCGACGTCTGCACCGGCACGGGGGATCTTGCGATCGCTTACTGGAAGGCCGGTAAGAGACAGATCCCGGTGGTCGGCAGCGACTTCACCGAAGAGATGCTCGATATCGCCCGGGACAAAGTGGAATCACTCTCCCGAACCGAACGGGATGCCTCGATCGAGTTCTATCAGGCCGATACCCAGGAGTTGCCGTTTGAAGACAATCGCTTTCAGATCGTCTCCGTGGCATTTGGACTGAGGAATGTCGCCGATACGCTCAAAGGGCTCCGCGAGATGAAGCGGGTCTGTCAGCCGGGTGGTCGCATTGTTATTCTCGAATTCTCGATGCCGGGCAACCGAGTCCTTCGCGGCGCTTACGGCTGGTATTTCCGCAACGTGCTCCCGCGAATCGGACAGTTCTTCGCCCGCAATTCCCAGTCGGCCTACAACTATCTGCCCGAAACGGTCGGCCAGTTTCCGTACGGCGAGAAGCTCGCGGACGTTCTGCGTGAAGCCGGACTGGAACGGATCAGTTATACACCGCTCACATTCGGCGTCGCGACGCTCTACATCGGCTACAAACCGAAAGGGGACGTCAAGTCCTGAGAGGCAGGTGCGGCATGTCGGAAGAACGGAAGCGGATCGTGGTCGCAGTGACCGGAGGCAGCGGAGCTGCCTATGCGCGTCGACTGGTTCGGGTTCTGCTGCAGGCCGACTGCGAAGTTCACCTGACGATGAGTGCGGCTGCGGTTCAGGTCTTTGCCCAGGAACTGAAGACCACGATCAATCTCAACGAATTCAGCCCCGAGAGCTTTCTCGAAGACGAATTCGATTCGGCTCGCGTCGATCAGTTGAAGTATCATCGGCAGTTCGAATTCAGTGCCGGGATCGCGAGCGGGTCGTTCAAGACCGACGGAATGGCGATCTGCCCCTGTTCGATGGGGACGTTGGGAAGTCTGGCCAATGGGCTCTCGGCCAACCTGACGCACCGGGCGGCGGATGTCCATTTGAAGGAACATCGTAAACTGGTCCTGGTTCCACGCGAGACGCCGCTGAGCAGTATTCAGCTCGAGAACATGAAACGGCTCGCTGATGCGGGGGCGGTCATGCTGCCCGCGATGCCGGGGTTCTACCACGATCCGAAATCGATTGACGATCTTGTGAACTTTATCGTCGTCCGCATCTGCGATCACCTCGGCGTCGACACGAAGCTGATGAAACGCTGGGGCAGCGAGGCATAATCAACTGACGGCTTCGAGCACATCCCCTTCGACGAAAATCGGCAGCGGAGGATCGTAGTGCATCGCCAGAGCAATCGCGTCACTCGGGCGGCTGTCGATCTCCATCAGATCGCCTTCGTGCATAATGCGGATCATCGCATAGTACGTGTGCTCGTGCAGGCTGTTGATGATGATATCGTGCGGTTCGCCCCCGAAGTGTTCAATGACACTTTTGATGAGATCGTGAGTGAGGGGGCGGGGAGGAACATCGCCGCGAACCCGCCGGTCGATGCTGGCTGCTTCGAACATCCCGACCAGAATGGGGAACTCGCGCTCACCATCCACCTCGTGCAGGTAAATGACCTGCTGGTCGTTGATCTCGCTGATAATGATTCTCGAAAGTTCCATTTCGACCAAGGCGGCCATCGTCTCTCTCCATTCCTAACGCGGGTCGTCTCTGATGCGGGGCTGATTCTTCGGGGGAATTGTCGGCTGATCAGAGTGAAGTACAATGTATCTCACGGCCCGATCGGAATTCCTGAATCATAAGCTGATTCAGAAAAAATCAGAATTCAGCCTGATTGTATCTGAACCCGGACCGTTTGCTAACGTTTCGACGGCAGGGAGGAAATTCATGAAACAGATTCTATGCACCGTGATGACTGCGGTCTTCACATTGACCGGATCAGCGGCGGCAATCGCCGAAGAAGCTCGCACAGAAAAGACCGCTCCACAAGTCGTCGATCTGATGCAGGACCAGCTTACCGAAGGTTGCCTGCTGATGCACGAAGGGGACTGCCTGGCCGTGAAAATGTTCACTCGCAGTCCGTACACGCATGTGGGCATCGTTCTGAAGGACGAAAGCGGCAACTGGCAGACGTACGACTCGGCCAATGGCGAAGGCGTGCGGAAAACGGAGCTGTGTGCCTATCTCGAAGAATGTGCCCCCAACGGAATCACGCTGCTGTGTCCGTCTGAACCATACACGGAAGAAGAACTGGATACCTTGCGCCTGGCGCTGGAGGAACAGATCGGCCGCCCTTATGGGATTCGGCATCACCTTACGGGCAATCAGGCTGAGGGCGTCCATTGCTCGGAATATGTCACGACCGCTCTTATTCAGGCCAGCGTGATCACGGCGGAGCGGCCATCGCGGGTTTCTCCGGCCAGTTTGCGTCAGGGACTGCTCGAATCTGATCTGTACCGCGAGGCGGTCGTCACGACCGTGGTGCCCGATGTCATTCCGGCTCCGCCAGCGGAAAGCTGGTTCAAACAGCTTTGGATCGACACGAAAACGTGTACGTCCGATTGCTGTAAATCATGGAATCGCACGATCTTCTGCTGCGAGTGATGTTCGTGATAAAAAAGAGGGATTGATCGACGCCGGAGTCGAGGCGTATGATTCTCTACCCCTGTGAGGGAGCTCCGTTTCTTTTTCGAGAACCTGCGGTCGCCTGCTTTGAATACCTTGCTTGCCATTCTGATGAGCCTGTCCCTGGTGACGCATGTCGTTGCTCCGCGGACAGTCTGCACGACCTGCCTGCTGGCCGAGTCTATCTCGCCCGGTTCGTCGTGCTGCAGCACGGCAGATCGCAGTGTCGGCATGAAGACTGTCCCGTTGAAGGCAACGGACTCGAACAGCCAGGCCGACTGCTGCAAGCCGAACTGCTGTGAGCAGGAGTCGACTCCGGTTGACCAGGCCTCGTTCTGTTCGACTTCGGATACCCCCTGTGTCTGTTCTCACATCCCAGCCGTGCCCGCGTTCGTCGCGGCTCCAGCGATAGTCACTCCGGTTCCTGAACAGTTCACAGAGCTTCCGGCTGGCTTCCAGTCGACCGGATCACTGCTGCCTGGAATAGTTACTGATTCCGTTCAGGACAGGGCGGTGAACCGGACGAAGCCGCATACCGTTCGTCCGCTGTTTCTGCTTGATTGCCGCTTCATCATTTAAGAGCCGGTCATCTTCCGCTTTTGTGGCTGCAGGTTGCAGCTGCATTCTTTTGCTTTTTCTTTGCGCGACCTTGCGCGAATTCAGGAGATGATCATGTCGAAATTTCTGGGAATCTTAAGTGTCGGTCTGCTTGCCGGTGGTCTCGGTTGGAACTATCAAGTTTCTAACGCGGCTGGTAATGGCGGGCCGGGGCTTTGCTGCTGCGGTGAAGCCTGTGAGTGCGAAAATTGCGAATGCGTGGATTGCGCTCCGGGGGCCTGCGAATGCGCGCCCTGCAACTGCTGCAAGAAGTAGTTGTTGAATGGGTGCGGTTTGACCGCACTTCCTGATTGACGATTGGTCGCTCGTTCCCATGTGGGGACGAGCGACTTTTTTCTGTCAGACAAGGGCCATACCGAGTACAATGGTTACGATGTCCCTCATCTTCAACCAGGAAGGTTCCCCTTTGCTAGAATCACATCTTCCTCCGAGAGACCTCCTCGAAGCGACCCACGAATTCCCCTGTCACTACACCTTCAAAGTGATCGGCGAATGCAATGAGCGATTCGTCGATGACGTCGTTGCTGCGGTTCGCAACGGAATGGATCTGGAGTTCGATCCTCCCTACGGGAGTCGCGAGTCGTCTGGAGGCCGCCATGTCGCGTTGACATTTGAGCCACTCACGGAGTCTCCCGAGCAAGTCCTGGCGGTTTATGCGGCAATTCAGCAAACCGAAGGCGTCATTCTGCTGCTCTGAGAGAACGAGGCTGATCCAGGGAGTTTCTCCATCTCCGAGATTGGTTTTCCAACGTGTCTCCGATGTTCTTTGAGCACATTCAAATTCGACTGCAGGAGAAGTGTGAAATGCTCTAAACTGGAGCGGCGTTCCTTTCACGCATCTACAGGGCCGGACTATGAGCGACGGAGATATCTTACTCAGCCGATTGCGATCGCCTGACGTCACGGTTCGTCAGCAGGCCGCACGAATGCTGGCCATGGACGCCGAAACAACGCGGCTCGGGGCGGTCGTCGTGCTGACAGCGACAGACGATCCCGACGAAACGGTCCGCGAATGGGCCGTTGAAGCCATCGAAAACTGCGGCCCGGTGACGAGCGGTCTGCTCCCGATTCTGGTCGAGCATCTGCACCATACCACCTCGCCAACTCAGTTGATTCTCGGTCTGAAACTGCTGGGACGCAGCAAAGAGCAGGCAGCCGAATTCTTTCCGAGTGCTGTCTCGTTCTGTGACGGTGCGCATCCGACACAGGTCCGTTCTCAGGCCTGTAAGACCGCCGTTGTCGTGGCCGGGGAAGGCGATCGAGCGGAACTGCGGCGTCTCCTTGAAGAGTTGGCTCAGGACGACGATGAAATCGTGAGCAGCACGGCCACACGAATGCAGAGCCGACTGTAGTTGTCAGGCGAGTGAAGGAAACGACAACAGGCGAGCCCGAAAGCTCGCCTGTTGTACTTATTCTCTCAGAGCCGCCAGTTTTCAGGCGACCGTCCAGGTATCCCCGGAATTGAGCATTGCTTCGAGGCTGGCCGGGCCGAGCTTCTCTGTGACGTCGCGAACCTGATCGTTGAGCTCATCGTCGTAGGTCGGACGATCGATGGCACGAAAGACGCCCATTGGTTCCGGGCTGTCGGGGTATCGCATCTGCGAGAGCAGGAAAGCAAGCGTCGGATCGTCCGCCTTTTCATCGTGGAAGAGCAGGTCGTCTTCGCTGATCCCTTTGCCAAGTTCAACGATTTCCGGCTGATTCTGCGAATTGAGCCGCACGCCCTTGTCGCGAGCCTTGCCGAAGATCAGCGGCTTGCCATGTTCCAGGTAGATGCAGTTCTCTTCTTTCTCGCCCTTCTTGGAGGCGAAGTCGAAGGCTCCGCTGTTGAACACGTTGCAGTCCTGGTAAACCTCGACGACAGCCGTTCCCTTATGATGGGCGGCTCTTTCGAGCACCATGCACAAGTGCTGAATGTCGACGTCGACGGATCGGGCGACAAAAGAGGCCCGAGCCCCCAACGCAACCGAAACCGGTGTCAGAGGGGCATCGACCGAACCGTACGGCGTACTCTTGGTCCGTTTGCCCTGAGGGCTCGTCGGCGAGTACTGGCCTTTGGTCAGGCCGTAGATCTGGTTGTTGAACAGAATCACTTTCAGATTCACGTTGCGGCGAATCATGTGCATGAAGTGATTGCCGCCGATCGAAAGGGCATCGCCGTCGCCGGTGATGACCCAGACCTGCAGGTCCGGGCGGACCACTTTCAGGCCAGTCGCGATCGCTGGAGCACGGCCATGAATACTGTGCATCCCGTAGGTGTTCATGTAATACGGGAAGCGGCTTGAGCAGCCAATCCCGGACACGAACACGAAATTTTCCTTGGGGATGCCGAGGGTCGGCAGCACCTTTTTCACCTGGGCGAGAATCGAGTAATCGCCACAGCGAGGACACCACCGGACTTCCTGGTCACTGGCGAAGTCTTTGGGTGTCAGAACAGGCAGGTCAATACTGGTTGACATAGGGAGAAGTCCTATCAGAACAGAACTCTAATTGTCTTATTCAATTGTACGTTAAAGGGAACGATCAGGCTTTGCCAAGATGTTGCAGGATGGCATCGTAAACTTCACTGACGAGGAACGGTTTCCCCTTCATCTTGTTCAGTCCCTGAGCGTCGACCAGGTACTTGGCACGCAACAGGAATCGCAGCTGACCGTTGTTCAGTTCCGGAACGAGGACCTTGTCGAACCGCTTCAGCAGGTCGCCCAGATTCCGGGGGAATGGACTCAGGTAACGGATATGCGCCAACGACACGCTGTGACCAGCCCGCTGGGCCCGTTGCACGGCGGTGCGGATCGACCCATAAGTGCCACCCCAGCTGACAACCAGCAGTTCGCCCGAGTCCGGACCTTCCACTGGCTGTTCCGGAATATGATCGGCGATTCCCGCAACCTTTTTGGCACGCGTGTCGATCATGTGCTGGTGGTTGTCGGCATCGTAGCTGACGTTTCCGGTGACATCCCATTTTTCCAGACCACCGACGCGGTGTTCCAGTCCAGGAGTTCCGGGCACCGCCCAAGGGCGAACAAGTCGGTCGTTCCGCAGATACGGCAGATATTCTCCGTCTTTGCCGTTGGGTTCGCGAGTGTGCTTGAAATCGATTGGCTTCAGATCCGAAAGGTTCGGGATCTTCCAGGGTTCCGCTCCGTTGGCAATGTAACCATCGCTGAGCAGGAAGACCGGTGTCATGAATTCGACCGCCAGTCGCATGGCTTCGCGAGCTGCGTCGAAGGCGTCTCCCGGTGTGGAGCAGGAAACGATCGGCATCGGACATTCGCCGTTACGGCCGAACATCGACATCAGCAGGTCAGCCTGTTCGGTCTTCGTCGGCAGACCGGTACTCGGTCCCCCACGCTGAACGTTAACGATGACCATCGGCAACTCGGTGATGACACCCAGTCCAATTCCTTCCGACTTCAGGGCGATCCCCGGCCCACTGCTGGCGGTGACCGCGAACGCTCCGCCGAACGAGGCTCCGACAGCAGCCGTGATGGCCGCGATCTCGTCCTCGACCTGAGCGGTGCGAACGCCGAAGTTCTTCAGTTTCGAGAGTTCATGGAGAATGTCACTGGCCGGGGTAATCGGATAACCGGCGTAGAACAGTTCTTTCCCGGAAACGTGAGCGGCGGTAACCAGTCCGAAGGCGACAGCTTCGTTTCCGGTGATCTTGCGATACTTTCCGGGAGGCAGCTTGGCTGGCGGAACCTTGTAGTGAACGGTGAAGGCCTGTGTCGAGTAACCGATATCGGAACCGGCTTTCAGAGCCGCCAGGTTGGCCTGAGCGAGCTCGGGACGTTTGGCGAACTTCGATTTGACCCATTCCTGAGTCGTCGAAGGATCGCGATCGTACAGCCAGTAAACCAGACCCAGAGCGAAGAAGTTCTTACACCGATCCGCTTCCTTGAGCGACAAGCCGAGATCAGCCACGGCATCTCGGGTGAGGCGCGTCATGTCGATCTTATGGACCCGGTAGCCAGCCAGGGCATCGTCGTCATCGAGCGGATTGGATTCGTAGCCCGCTTTGCTGAGATCAGACTTACCGAAGGCATCCGCATTGACGATCAGAGTCCCGCCACGCTTCAGATCAGCGAGGTTGGTCTTCAAGGCAGCCGGATTCATCGCCACGAGGGTATCGACTTCGTCGCCCGGCGTGTAAATGTCCGTGCTGGAGAAGCAGAGCTGATACCCGGAGACGCCGCCAAGCGTTCCGGCGGGAGCGCGGATTTCAGCCGGGAAGTCGGGCAGGGTGCTCACGTCGTTGCCGAATACGGCCGAGACGTTCGTGAACTGTGTGCCGACCAGCTGCATTCCGTCGCCGCTGTCACCGCAGAAGCGGATGACGACAGCATCTACCTGTTCGGTCGTACGGAAATTTCCATTCGTTTCTGCGTCAACTGCCGACATAACCTGTTATTACTCCGTTGAATACGCCTGATTTTGGGGGCTGCTGTCCGATTGAGCGAATCGGAAAGGGGGGACCTGCTGGCGGCTGAAAAAGCCATCTGGCTTGATTCTCTTCAGGAATGACACACAAGCCGCGCTTTCGGCTCACCCGCTGCTCCCAGGAGCGCGGTCTGGCGTTCCCTTGAGGAATTGTGTCCGGAATCCGACTCACGACGGATTTCCGTCTGAGTTTTCCCTGATTATCGTCATTCTTGCAATTGCCAATCCAATTGGAAAGTGCGGATTAGGCCTTTCAGGCAAGATTCGATCGGAATGCGGGCTGTAAGACATGCTCCGGCCCTGCCGATAACGCCGTTTGGCACGCGACGCACCAGTCGTTCCTGAGCTGTTGTAATTGCTGCCACGGGAGGGTTGTGATTGACCCGATCTGGTGGGAGCGGGTATTTGTTCGCTCCCTCCCAATTTCGGAGACGGCGGTCCGTCGAGTTTTCTCGACCCCACAGGGCTGCGTCTCCCTCCTTTCTTTCTTCGACTCTCCCCACCATGACAAAGATACTCCGCGCTGGACGTGTTCTTGCTGCGCTTACGATCGTGACACTCCTGCTTCAGGGGGCACAATCGGCACAGGCTCAGATACAGTTCGATTCTCAGATCGGACATATCGCCATGCCGGCCTTTGGCCGGGACACGGGTCTGACGTATGTCGAAGTGATGCCCTACATTCTCGAAGAGGACGAACGCATCTTCTTCAGCGATCTCCGAGGTTTCCTGACCAACGAAGGAAACGTCGGCGGAAACGTCGGGGCAGGCTTCCGGTTTCTGGAGCCTAACGAGGTTCTGTTGCTCGGCGTGAACGCGACTTATGGGATCGATCAGTCGCTCGAGGAAGCCTATCAGCAGATGACTCTGGGCCTTGAGGGAATGACCCGGTTCGGCAGCGTGACCTCAAACTTCTACTTCCCGATTGGCAACGATCAGAAGATTCTCGAATCAACGACCGGCAATGTCCGGATGCAGGGGACGCAGGTTGTGATCGACCGTATTAACACGATCGGTCAGGCGATGCAGGGAGCCGATGTGAATCTCGGCGTCTTCATGCCCGGTGAGTTCGCGGAAGCGCATAATATCGAAACGATCGCCACCTACTATCATTTCACCGGCTCCAACGTCGATGACATCAACGGGGTCAAGTTGGCTGTTGAAGGGGAGTTTGTCCCCTTTTTGAAAGGGCAGGTCGCGGTCAGCAACGACGATACCTTCGGCACAAATGTGACGGTCGGCATGTCGTTCCGCTTTGGGACCAACGACGTTCCCGAACGCAGGCTCGAGCGTCAGCTGCGGAAGTTCATCGATACCAACTACAACGTGATTGTCAGTCAGCGGACCGAACTCGGCAACGGCATTGCTCTGGTCAATCCGCAGACCGGAGCCGCATATGAGGTTCGTCACGTCAGTAACACGGGGACAGACGCAGCTGATGGAAGCGCGGACAATCCATTCCAGAGCATTGCAGCCGCCCAGGACGACGGAGCCGACATCATCTTCCTGAAGTCGGGGTCGGTCTTCACCGACTCGGTCACACTGGCTGAAGGGCAGATGCTGATCGGGGAAGGAACGGACTTCGTCTTTGACAGTAACAACTTCGGATCGGTCGAGATGGCTGGCACGAGGCCGGAAGGTGAATTGTCCGACGTCATCTTCACGGGAACTGGCGGCGATCCTCTCGGACTTCCGGCCATCATCCTGGCGGACAGCTCGGCCGTCGCTGGGGTGCGAATCGTTGGCGACAACGGAACCGCTCCCTCAATGCCCGGAGCCGTTACCGCAGGAGCCGTTAATAACGGAATCGTGGCCAACGGCCTGGCCGACTTCCAGATTCACAACGTACGAATCGACGGCGTGAACGGCAACGGCATCGACATTGCCGAGTCGACAAACGGACTCATCACGAACGTTTCTGTCAACGGAGCTGAAGATAACGGCATCGAGATCCGTGATCACGATGGCTATCTGCAGTTCGCCGATATCTCCGTCAGTAACTCCGGACGACATGGAATGCTGATCAACGGTGGCCGCGGCGAGACCGTGGTGGCCGGCGATCTGGAATTGAACAACAACACAAACTCGGCTCTGAAGATTCAGGGTCTGGAACTGATCACCACCGTGGACGATCAGGGGACCGCGACCACCGACGATGATGTCGAAGAAGACATCTATGGTTTTGTGGCGATCGAAAACCTCCTGATCAACGGGATGTCCGGATCGACCGGGGTCGATCTGGATGACAATGAAGGTCTGATCGATATTTACGATGGTGAGATCGAGACAACTGATGCCTCTGCGTTGCTGGTCCGCGACACGAGCTTGTTCCGCATGCGGGACGGGATCGTCTCCTCGGAGAACGCGGCTGCTGTCGATGCACAGGACTCCAACGTCAATATTCAGATCGAATCGATTTCGGCCGACGGGGGCCAGTATGGAATTCGCATGGTCGACACGACCGGGACGATTCTTTCCTACGGAAATGTGGACGACCATTCCGGCGGAACGATCATGAATACTGACACGGCGATCTACGCTCTCAACGCTGGCTCGGTCGGAATGCGGGATGCGAAGTTCGTGAACAACGACCATGTCGCGATCGTCAGAAATTCCGACGTTCTCGACCTGAACTCCTCCTACATCACCGGAACGAACATCTCCTTCATTGAAGCCACGGATGTCAAACTGTTCGGCATGACGAACAACATGTTCGAGAACAACTCGATCACGAACGCCGTGGGCATCGACTATGCCGTCACCAAGTCGGGCGGCTACGTGACGCGTCTGGTGCGAAACGAAATCGTCGACTCGCCTCGAACCTTCTTCCAGGCTCGGACGACAGCGGGAGTGACCGATGCGTCGCTCGACTACACCTTCAGCGGGAACGATATCGATCTGGCCGAGGCTTACGGCGTAGCCGCCAAGCTGGACTGGACCGGACCGGTTTCGGCGGAAGTCATTCAGAACCTCATCACGGGCGATGCCAGCAATCAGAAAGCCTTCGCCTTTACCACCGGCGATGCGGCTGACAAAGGCACGTTTGCCTTCACGGACAATATCATGGGCTTCACCGGCCGCGGGAGTACGGGCATCGAACTGCTGGCCGGTTCGCCGGTCGACTTGCTGATCGGCAACAACCTGGTTGAATTCCGGGGACTCGATGGCGTCGGAATGCGAGTCTCGGGCAGCCGGGCGTCCTACATCCTGATTGCCCAGAACACGATCGACGACTACGCGGGTGGAGCAACCGGAATTCTGTTCCCGTCGCTGCACGACGGTTCAACAGTCACTCTGAACTCGAACCAGATTACCCTCAACCGATTCAACACCTTTGTCGACCGCGGGATTATTCTGAGCAACGTGACCGGAACCGACGAACCGTTCGTGACCTTCAGCTCGACACTGACCAACCAGATCGACGGAGCCACAACGACCTACTCACTGCCGAATGGAACGACGACCGGCCGCATCCTGATCAACGGCCAGGTGGCTCAGTAAGCGGAGTTGCTTCCGCTGGGACCACGGGAATGAAATGAACCCCTTGCCGAAAAATCGGCGAGGGGTTCTTCTTTTGGCGTCCAGATGCTGCATTAAATCTGCTTATTGAAGCCCTCTTGTGCGAGATGGTCGATTCGCATCGCAGTCTCTGGAAACCCGGAACGGGACCAACTATTATCCTTCCGAGCACAACTTGATGCACTCCGTTCTCTGGAATCGAGCAGGAAAAGCCCAGCGATGAAAATTCATGAGTATCAGGGAAAAAAACTGTTTCGCGAAGCTGGTGTCCCGGTCCCTCGCGGAATCGTTGTCACTTCGCCTGAAGAAGCAGCCACCGCGTACACCGAACTTGGCGGATCGCTCGCTGTGGTGAAATCACAGATTCACGCTGGGGGCCGAGGAAAGGGAACATTCAAAGACAACGCCGATCAACGTGGTGTCGTCCTGGTTCGTTCCGCTGAGGAAGCTCGCGAGAACGCCGAACGCATGCTCGGCAAAACGCTGGTGACCATCCAGACCGGTGAAGAGGGCAAGCAGGTCAACACGCTGTTTGTCGAAGAAGGGCTCGATATCGCCCGCGAACTCTACCTGGGCATTGTCGTTGATCGCGAAACACACTGCCCGGTCCTGATCATGTCCTCCGAAGGGGGGATGGAGATCGAAGTCGTCGCTGAGAAGTCGCCGGAGAAGATTCTTCGTGAGCACTTCGATGCCGACATGGGACTGCTGCCGTTCCAGGCTCGCAATCTGGCGTTTGCTCTGGGAATGGAAGGCCCGACCGTTCGAGCTGCGGAAAAATTCCTGACGAAGATCTGCAAGTTCTTTGTCGACAACGACTGCAGCATGTGCGAGATCAACCCACTGATCGTCACTGGTGATGGCCAGTTGGTCGCTCTCGATGCCAAGGTGACTTTCGACGAGAACGCTCTGTTCCGTCACAAAGACTTCGAGATGCTCCGCGATCTCTCTGAAGAAGAGCCGGCGGAAGTGAAAGCACAGAAGGCGGGACTCAGCTATGTGAAGCTCGAAGGCAATATCGGTTGCCTCGTTAACGGAGCGGGTCTGGCCATGAGCACGATGGACCTGATCAAACTGCACGGCGGCGAGCCGGCCAACTTCCTCGACGTCGGCGGCGGAGCCAGTGTCGAAGCTGTGACTGAAGCCTTCCGCATCATTCTCGATGACAAGAATGTGAAGGCTGTGCTGGTCAATATCTTCGGGGGCATCATGAAATGTGATGTGATCGTCGAAGCCCTGATGACTGCTTACGACAAAGTCGGGTTCGAGGTGCCGCTGGTCGTGCGACTCGAAGGAACGAACGTCGAGAAAGCCCGCAAAATGCTGGAAGAATCCGGCAAGGACATCATCACTGCGGCTGACCTGACCGATGCCGCCAAGAAGGTGGTCGGATCGATTTCCTGAGATCGTTTCGAGTCCGCAATTCCAGATTCACCAGTTCGGAGTCAATCGCATGCAGACCGGAATCCGCCTCGCGTTGCTGCTGATCGCGTTCGTCGTGACGTCAACTCGCGTTGACGCCGCCGAGCGGCCGAACATCCTGTTTCTGTTTGCCGACGACTGGGGCCGCTACGCCGGCAAGTATGCCGAGATCGATGGCCCCGGAACGCTCAACGATGTGGTTAAGACTCCGAACATCGATCGAGTGGCCGGTGAAGGCGTGACGTTCACCAACGCCTACGTGAATGCCCCGAGTTGTACGCCGTGCCGCAGTTCGCTGCTGTCCGGGCAATACTTCTACCGAACAGGGCAGGGGGCCATTCTGCAGGGAGCAATCTGGGATTCCGAGATCCCGACCTACCCGCTTCTGCTTCAGGACAACGGCTATCACATCGGATTCACCTACAAAGTGTGGAGCCCGGGGCAACCCGTGAACGCCGGCTATGGCGGAAGGCAGAATGCCTCGACGCCGGCTGGCGGAAAATTCAACGGGTTCAGTCAGCAGGCGACGAGAATGGTCGACTCCGGAAAGTCGATCGAAGAAGCTAAACAGGTTCTGCTCGATGAAGTTCGCAAGAACTTCGAATCGTTTCTCGAGAAGGGAGACGAAGGGCAGTCGTTCTGTTACTGGTTCGGGCCGACCAATGTTCATCGCAAATGGATCGCCGGCTCCGGCAAGAAGCTCTGGCGGATCGATCCCGATACACTGAAAGGGAAGGTGCCGCCCTTCCTGCCCGATGTTCCCGTCGTGCGTGAAGATCTGGCCGACTACTTCGGCGAAGTCGCCGCTTTCGATGCGGCTGTCGGCGTCATTCTGGAATCGCTGCAGAAACGGGGACAAACCGAAAACACGCTCATCGTGATCAGCGGCGATCATGGGGCTCCTGGTTTTCCGTATGGCAAGTGCAACCTGTACGACTTCGGCACCAATGTGCCGCTGGTCGCCAGTTGGCCCGGGAAGATTCCAGCTGGACGCGTCGTCACCGACTTTACCACGCTGATGGACCTGGCCCCGACATTCCTTGAGGCGGGCGGAACCGAAGTTCCTGACGTCATGACAGGCCGCAGCCTGTTGCCGGTGATGATGAGCAACAAGTCGGGCCGCGTCGATGAAGAGCGGGATTCGGCGATTACCGGTCGCGAGCGGCACGTCGCGGAAGCTCGGGAAGGGCAGAAGACCTATCCGCAGCGGGCAATCCGCACCGATGAGTTTCTCTACATTATCAACTTCAAACCAGATCGTTGGCCGATGGGCGATCCCCGCGAAGTGGGGCCGAACAAGACGCCTTCGACCGATGCGCTGACGAACAATACATTCATCGCCTTCCCCGACATGGACGCCAGCCCGACGAAAGCCTGGCTTGTGAACAATCGGAATAAGGAGGGGGTGAAGCTCCTTTACGATTTTGCCTTCGCCAAACGCCCGCGCGAAGAGCTTTATGTGCTCGCCGATGATCCTCATCAAATCCGCAACGTGGCCGATCAGCCACAGTACGAGGACGTCCGCAAGCAACTTCACGATCGGCTGATGAAGGAACTCCGGCGAACCAGCGACCCACGGGTTGTGGATAGCGGAGAGACCTTCGAGAATCCGCCGTTCACTGGACCTGTTTCCAGAAACTGACCAACCCAGACCGACTGATAGAATCTAGTACTTCACGGGATTACAGAATGAGTATTCTTGTCGACGAAGACACACGCATCATTACGCAGGGGATCACCGGGAAGGCGGGTCTGTTCCACTCGCAGCAGTGCCGGGCGTATGCTGCGGAATTCCGGCCGAACGAGAACATCCTCGTCGGCGGAGTAACGCCGGGTAAAGGGGGCGAAGAAGTCGACGGCTTCCCGGTCTTCAACACCGTGCGTGAGGCGGTCGGCGAGACCGGGGCAAACACTTCGCTTATCTTCGTGCCACCCCCGTTCTGTGCCGATGCGATTCTCGAAGCGGCCGACGCCGGCATCGAACTGATCGTCGCCATCACCGAAGGCGTGCCGGTTCTCGATATGTCCCGTGTCAGCTACAAGCTGCAGGATTACCCCTGCACGCTGATCGGTCCGAACTGCCCGGGGATTATCACTCCCGGCGTCGCCAAGATCGGCATCATGCCTGGCTATATTCATAAGCCGGGTTCAGTCGGCCTGATCAGCAAGTCGGGAACGCTGACCTACGAAGCGACCTGGCAGTTGGGAAACCTCGGTCTCGGCCAGTCAACGGCAGTGGGAATTGGTGGCGACCCGATCATCGGAACGTCGTTCATCGATCTGCTCGACATGTTCGAAGATGATCCGGACACCGAAGCGATTCTGCTGATCGGTGAGATCGGGGGAACGGCGGAGATCGAAGCTGCTGAGTACATCAGTGAGCACATCACCAAGCCAGTCGGGGCGTTCATCGCCGGAAAGACGGCTCCTCCGGGTAAACGGATGGGGCACGCTGGCGCGATTATCTCCGGAGGGCAGGGGACCGCTGCTGAAAAAATGGCAGCCCTGGAAGCCGCTGGCGTCGTTGTTGCTGAAAGCCCGGCCGACATGGGATTGGCCGTGAAGCGAGCGATTGACAAACGGAAATCTTAAGTGCCGCCTCGCATGTTTGACCCGCAGTTCCGAACCTAAGGATGAGCAACATGATTGATCCCCGATACTCAGGAACTGCACGCCGACGTCTGGCAGCAGTTGGTCTGGTCCTTGTCGCGGTTCTTGTGCAGCCAGTCGCCGCAGAAGAGAAGCTTCCCGCTAAGACCGGAGATGAAGCCGGTTTCCGCAAGCTGACCGAGGACGACTTCACCAACGTCAACTGTCATGAAGACACCTGGCGGTGGGAAGACGGGAAGCTCTACTGCACCGGGAAGCCGGTCGGAGTGATGCGAACGAAGAAGAAGTTCAAGAACTTCGAGATGGTCGCTGAATGGTGCCATCGCAAGCCGGCGGGCAACTCGGGCATCTTCCTCTGGGCGACCGACGAATCGATCGAGAGGCTGGCGCGCGAAGGGAAGCCCGGCTTGCCGCACGGTGTCGAAGTGCAGGTTCTCGATCTCGATTATGGACGCCAGTATGAAGAACGGACGGGAAAGAAGGGTGACTGGTTCACTTCGCATGGCGATGTGTTTCCCGTGGGAGTGACGACGATGAACGTGTTCGCTCCGACGTCGCCCAACGGCTCCCGCAGCTTCCCCTCGGAGAATCGCAGCAAAGGGGTCGATGAGTGGAATCACTATTATATCCGGGCTGTTGACGGCGAAGTTCGTTTGTGGGTGAACGGTGGCGAAGTCTCCGGCGGAGACAATTGCCAACCCGCCGAAGGCTATCTCTGCCTGGAATCGGAAGGGGCTCCAATCGAGTTCCGCAACCTCAAGATTCGCGAGCTGCCCTAACAGCGATATCCGTGTTCGGACGGGGAACCTGCGACATTTTTGCCTCGTTTGCAGGCTGCAACGCAGGACCTATACTGCCAGCGTCACCTTTCGATACGGTAACTTGTCCGGTTGTTGCTCCGACCCGCGTTTGTTGTTCTGACTGCCTGACTTTCACCTTCAACTGAATCGCCAAATCGACCATGTCCTGGGTTACCAACGCCATTAAATCCTCCATCGGCCGAAAGTTCCTGGTGGCCTGTACGGGGCTGCTGCTTTGCGGCTTTCTGGTCGCACATCTCATCGGCAACCTGCTGATGTACGTCGGCCCGGAAGTCTACAACAACTACGCCCATACGTTGCACTCGCAGGAGTTCCTGATCAAGATTGCCGAGGTCGGGCTGCTGCTGCTCTTCATCGCACATCTGTGGCTGGCGATTGAAGCCAGTAGCCGCAACCGAGCCGCCCGTGAGACCCGTTACGCGGTGAAGAAATCGAAGCTTCCGGATCGAAAGATCCCCTTCGCGATCACTCCCGAGAATTACATGCTCGTCTCCGGAATCATCGTGTTAATCTTTCTCTGCATTCACCTGGGCGATTTCACGTTCAATCTCACGATGCCGGAGAAGATTGCCGGACTGGAACCTTACGACAAAGCAATCGTCATCATGCGATCGCCGGTCTCCGCAGTTGCTTATGTGATCGGGTCGCTGCTGTTGATGTGGCACCTGTGGCATGGTGCGACGAGTATGTTTCAGACTCTGGGGCTGCGTCATCCCAAGTACGACGGGCTGACCCAGAACTTTGGTCCGGTGTTCGCTGTGATCATCGGCTTCGGTTTCGCGACGTTCCCCGTCTACGCCTGGCTCATTCCTTACGATCCCCCCGCACCTTCGCCGAATGCTCCGGAAGCTCATGGCGAACCGGATTTGCACTCGATGCAGACATCGCCCGCCTGGCAGCCATTCTCGGTCGAGAAGAGAGTGCCCGGTTGAACAGAATAACGTTCGAAACCAGCGACTGATTCTCTGACGTGTCATCACCTAATACCTGGACGAAATCAAGTTATGTCCGTGTTGCAATCGAATGTTCCCGACGGTCCTCTGAGTGAAAAGTGGACTCGGCACAAGAACAACATGAAGCTGATTGCGCCCAACAATAAGCGCAAGTACAACATCATCGTTGTCGGAACCGGGCTGGCTGGCGGTGCCGCAGCCGCATCTCTGGCGGAGATGGGCTACAACGTCAAAGCGTTCTGTTACCAGGACTCGGCTCGCCGGGCACACAGCATCGCTGCGCAGGGGGGGATTAACGCCGCCAAGAACTATCCCAACGACGGTGACTCGGTCTGGCGTCTGTTCTACGACACCATAAAAGGGGGCGATTACCGGGCCCGCGAAGCCAACGTGTATCGGCTCGCGGAAGTTTCGGCGAACATCATCGATCAATGTGTCGCTCAGGGCGTTCCTTTCGCCCGCGAGTACGGTGGTCTGCTGGCGAACCGGACTTTCGGGGGAGCTCAGGTTTCCCGAACGTTTTACGCCCGTGGACAGACGGGGCAACAGCTGTTGCTGGGTGCGTACTCCGCTCTTATGAGACAGGTCGCCAAAGGCAAAGCTCAGATTTATTCCCGTCAGGAAATGCTCGACCTGGTCATGGTCGACGGAATGGCTCGGGGCATCATCACCCGCAATATGGTGACCGGGGAAATCGAACGCCACGCCGGCGATGCTGTTCTGCTATGTACCGGCGGATACGGCAACGTTTATTACCTGTCGACGAACGCGATGGGCTGCAATGTGACCGCCACCTGGCGTTGCTACAAACGGGGAGCTTACTACGCCAACCCCTGTTTCACACAGATCCATCCGACCTGTATTCCGGTTTCGGGCGATTACCAGTCCAAGCTGACGCTGATGAGCGAATCGTTGCGGAACGACGGTCGGGTCTGGGTTCCCAAAAAGCCGGATGACAATCGGCCGCCGTCACAAATTCCCGAAGAAGATCGCGACTACTATCTGGAACGTCGTTACCCCGCGTTCGGAAACATGGTCCCTCGTGACGTCGCCTCTCGTGCCGCCAAAGAACGCTGCGACGCCGGCTACGGTGTCGGCGAGGGCAAGGCGGTCTATCTCGATTTCAAGCGAGCGATCGCGGAGCAGGGCGAAAAGGCGATCGAAGCCAAGTACGGCAACCTGTTCCACATGTACAAGAAGATTACGAACGAGAACCCGTACGAAACCCCGATGAAGATTTATCCGGCCGTGCACTACACGATGGGTGGGCTGTGGGTCGACTACAATCTGGAAAGTACGTTGAAAGGTCTGTTCGTTCTGGGGGAAGCCAACTTCTCCGATCACGGAGCAAACCGCCTCGGGGCTTCGGCTCTGATGCAGGGACTGGCCGACGGTTACTTCGTCGCTCCTTACACGGTCGGCAACCATCTGGCGGTCAACGATATCGAGCGGAAGAAAGTCGATACGAAGAACCCGGCCTTCGACGCTGTGGAACAGGACGTTCGGGGCAGAATTGACACGCTGCTCTCCATCAAGGGGCGACGTTCGGTCGACAGCTTCCATCGCGAACTCGGTCTGGCGATGTGGGACTATTGCGGCATGGCCCGCAATGCGGATGGACTGCGGACGGCTATCGAGAGGATCACGAGCATCCGTCGCGAGTTCTGGGAGAATGTCCATGTCACTGGGGTCGGGCAGGAACTGAACCAGGAACTCGAGAAAGCCGGGCGTGTCGCCGATTTCCTGGAGTTCGGCGAACTGCTGGCCCGCGACGCACTGGCCCGCGAAGAATCGTGTGGGGGGCACTTCCGCGAAGAACACCAGACCGCGGAGAACGAAGCCCGTCGCGACGATGAAAACTTCGCACACGTGGCCGCCTGGGAATATCAGGGCGACGACGTCGAGCCGGTCCGTCACAAGGAAGAGCTCAAGTTCGAGAACGTCAAACTCACCCAGCGAAGCTATAAGTAGGCCGTCAAAGTTCCATCCTGTTGCAGCAATTCACGTTCAAGTTCAGAGCCCGGACAGGGCAATAGGCAACTGTCATGAAATTGACCCTTCATATCTGGCGGCAGCCCAATACCGAAGCTGCAGGAGAGTTCAAGACCTATGAACTTTCCGACGTTTCAGAACACATGTCGTTCCTCGAAATGCTCGATGTGCTCAACGAGAAGTTGATCGCCGAGGGGCAGGAACCTGTGGCTTTCGATCACGATTGCCGCGAAGGCATCTGCGGCACCTGCAGCCTGATGATTAACGGTCAGGCTCACGGTCCGGATCGAGAAACGACTGCCTGCCAGCTGCATATGCGGCGATTCAAGGATGGCGATGAGATCTGGATTGAGCCCTGGCGAGCCAAGGCGTTTCCAGTCATCAAGGATCTGGTCGTGAATCGCACGGCGCTCGATCGGATCATTCAGGCCGGGGGATATGTTTCAGTAAACACCGGAAACGCTCCCGATGCGAACTCGACCATCGTCCCCAAGCAGAATGCCGATCTCGCCTTCGACGCAGCGACCTGCATCGGTTGCGGAGCCTGTGTGGCGGCCTGCAAGAACGCCTCGGCCATGCTGTTCCTTTCCGCGAAGGTTTCGCAGCTGGCGCTGTTGCCGCAGGGACAGCCGGAACGCAAGACACGCGCCATCAACATGCTCAAGCAGATGGACGAAGAAGGCTTCGGCAACTGCACAAACACCAATGAGTGTGAAGCGGCTTGTCCGGCCGGGATCAGCGTCGAGAACATCGCCCGTCTCAACCGGCAGTATGTCTCCGCAGTATTGACGTCGCGCGACTGACGCGTCCGCCAGATGGTGGCGAAAAATCCATTCGTCGTGCCGGACACCTGCGCCTTGCTGGTCGATGTTGGTTCGCTGCCGTCGTCGTTAGAATGATTCGCTGGACCGAACATCAGCGTGTCCCGCCGGCTGCGAGCAACCGGGACACTCGAAATCGTGCTGAACGGAATGCTTCAAGGAGCGTCTTGCTGTGACCAATTCCACTCTTCACAAGACTTCGCTCAACGATTGGCATCGCCAGCACGGCGGCCGCATGGTGGAATTCGCCGGCTGGGAAATGCCGATCCAGTATTCGACCATCACCGAGGAGCACCACGCTGTTCGACGGCAGTGTGGTCTGTTCGACATCTCGCACATGGGCCGGTTGGAAGTTCGCGGTCGTCAGGCGGCCGAGTTCCTGAACAGTCTCGTCACGATCGACGTCTCCCGACTGTCCGATCATCGCATCCGCTACGCACTGGCGACCAACTCGCAGGGGGGGATTCGCGACGACATTCTGGTCTATCGCCAGGCCGATGCGTTCCTCGTTGTCGTGAACGCATCCAATCGAGAGAAGATTGTCGAATTCTGGTCGTCTCGGCTGAGCCGGTTTCCTGAGGCCGTGCTTGAGGATCGGACGCTGCAAACGTCGATGATCGCCGTACAGGGGCCTGAAGCCGCAGGGATCATGAGGACTGAGTTTCCCGGTGTGGAACAGCTGAAATACTACCGCTGCCAGTCGATGATCGAGCAGGGGAGTGAGATCGTCGTCAGTCGAACGGGCTATACCGGTGAAGATGGATTTGAAATCATCGGCTCGCACGACTTTGTCTCGGCGTGCTGGCAGCGATTGTTCAGTCACCATCAGAAAGCGTTACGACCCTGCGGGTTAGGATGCCGGGACACATTGCGGCTGGAAGCGGGGATGCCGCTCTACGGACACGAACTCTCTGAAGAGATTGATCCTCTTGCGGCCGGGCTGGCCTTTGCTGTCGATCTGGGCAAGTCGGATTTCGAAGGCCGCGAGGAGCTCAATCGCATCCGGACAGCCGGGCCACGCCAGCAACGAGTAGGCCTGGAACTTGAGGGCCGCAGGATCGCCCGCGAAGGCGCCACGATTCTGAACAACGACGGTAAGCCAGTGGGTGAAGTGACGTCGGGGACGTTTTCACCGACGCTGGAGAGGTCGATTGCCATGGGCTACGTTCCGGTTGAACTGGCCGCTCCCGGCACGTCCGTCACAATCGACATTCGCGGCAAAGGCTGCCCTGCTTGCGTTAGCGAGATCCCTTTCTACCGAAAAGGAAAAGGTTAAAACGAAGTTCTTGTTATCAGGGGATAGGTTGGAGATAATCGACACCCCTGTATACTCATTGATGCAACTCTCAGCGATGGTCCCGGCAGGTGCCCGATGGTTCCTGCCCGCTGTTCACACCCCGTTTCCTCTCTGTTCACTATGAAACGATTCGTCGACAGTGTTGCTATCGTTACCGGCCCGAGTGATCGGGGAATCGGGGGAGCGATTGCAGAACGACTGGGCGAAGAAGGGGCGGAACTGATTCTGGTGGGGATTTCGAAACCCCGCAGACTGCTGAAACGGCTCCAGCGCCGCGGCGTTACCGTCCACTGGTTTGAAGTGGACGTTACCAAGACCGAGCAAATTAAGGCCTTCATGGATCAGGTCGTCGAGGACGTCGGCCACGTGGATGTTCTGGTCAACAACGCGGGCGTGGAGTTCTCCAAACCGTTCGAAGAGATCGAAGATTCCGAATGGGATCACCTGATCGACGTGAATCTGACGGGCGCCATGAAGATGACGCGGGCCGCGCTGGCGTGCCTGACGGAGCAGGGGGGCGTGATCGTCAATATCGCTTCTGTGCTGGGAATCTCGGGTTGCCCGGGCTATCACGCGTACGCGGCTTCGAAGGCCGGGTTGATCGGAATGACGCAGTCGCTCGCTCTCGAAATTGCCCGCTATGGACAACGGGCCGTCTGCGTTTCTCCGGCTCTGGTGCATACGCCGATGGCGTTCAAGCACAGTTCGCAGCTAGATCCTGAGACCTGGCAGAAGCTCGAAGCGGCCCATCCGCTCGGAATCGGAAACCCGCAGGATGTCGCCGATGTGGTGGCGTTTCTCGCCTCGCATGAAGCGCGCTGGATTTCTGGAATTTCGATCCCCGTCGGCTGGATCCCGTCCTTCGGATTGCCAGTCCCGAATAATGCAGCCGGGACCCCCACGAGTCGTGGAGTCGTTTCGCTGCTCTCATCGCAGTAGCCTCGCGCTCGCTTTCTTCGCGGAACGTTTTGCTCGCCCCGCCGGGCACGGGGCCGAAAAGCGGTCCCGTCGTTCCGATTCTGCCCCCTGGATTCCCGCTGCGCGAGTCATTTCCCGGGATCGTCACTTTCGGCAACCTTGCCCGATCTCATATAATGTGACGAGTCCCTAGGATAAACAAAAAGTTCCAGGCCGATCCATTCTTCTGGCTCCAGGCTCCCCGGGTGTTCGTTTCCCGAGGTTGGTCTCTGCATCAGCTCGTGAGTTCTCACTGGCTTGCCGCGACGTCGAAACCGTTCCTCAGGTAGCAGGAACCGGAGTCGAAGAAGAGCATCGGTCGCGCTGCGGACGAGGTGATCAACGTGTCCGAAGAACTGACAATCGATAATTATCGCCTGGCCAATCTTGTCGCCAGTGGATCTTCCAGCCAGATCTGGGAGGTCTACGATGAGGAAACCAACGAGCGATTTGCCATGAAGCTCCTCCTCGAGGAGGCATTCAAGACGGCAGAGGCCAAGGCGACGCTGAAGCGCGAATTCAAAATCGCCTCGGCGTTCGACCATCCGAACATCATCCAGGTCTTCGACCATCGGCAGACGCGCAAACAGGCGTACTTCACGATGGAGCACTTCGGCGGGCCGAATCTCAAGCAAATTATCCGTGGCGATCTGCTCGTCATTCATGTGCGATTTCGTAAGCTGGTCGAATGCCTGCTGATGGCCCTTGGGCATGTTCATGAGCAGGGTTGGCTGCATCGCGATGTGAAACCCGACAACGTGATGATGTCCAAGGCCACCGATGTGCGGCTGATTGACTTCTCGCTCTCGTCGAAAGCACCTTCGGCTGTGGCCAAGCTGCTGAGCGGCAAATCGAAGCACATTCAGGGGACGCGAACCTACATCGCGCCCGAGATCGTCCGCCGGAAACTGCCGACGGTTCAATCCGATCTTTACAGCTTCGGTGTGATGCTGTTTGAGTGCCTGACCGGTCGACCGCCATTCATGGGCAGCACGCCAAACGACCTGCTCATGAAACATATTCAGGAGCCACCGCCACCGCCGTCAGCCTTCCATCCCAATATTACCACGGAGATGGACAAGTTCATTTTCCGGCTCCTCGCCAAGAAGCCGGAGAATCGTCCGGAATCGGCTGGGGATCTGCTTTCGGAATTCCGCGCGGTGAAGATCTTCAAGGAGGATCCTGAAGAGCATCACAAGGTGAAAACGGAGAAGGAAAAGGAAGATCTGGAGACGTCGGTCGCATCCAAGCTCGACAGTCGTTCTGACGCCGAACGACAGCAGCGCATTCGTGATGGCCTCGAGGTGGCGCCAGAACCCAAACCGGTCCCGAAACCCGCTCCTCCAGCCGCGAAGCCGGCTGCTCAAAAGAAGCCGCCCGCACCGCAACAGCAACCTCAGCGTCCGCCCCAGCAGATGCCGATGCAGCCCCCGCCGGGCTGGCAGCAGCCGGGGCAGCCTTATCCCATGCAATATCCGGGGATGCCGGGGCAGCCAATGCCGCAGTATCCAACGCAACAGCAGCCTCAACAACAGCGACCCCAGCAGCCGCGACCTTCGCAGCCCGCGCCGCCCCAACAAAAGCCGGCTCAAGCTCCGCCGCCTGCTGCGAAGCCAGCACCGAAGCCGGCTCCCAAGCCGCAGGACAATCCAGAGGATCTGCCTTTTGCCGATGAATTGCCAGATATTCTCTGAAACGATACTGTCCTGATCAGAACTGTTTCTGCCGTCCCAATATTTCAAGACAAGACCGCCGCCAATGACTGTCCGGCCCCTTTCGTTTGAACGCGATATCCACGATCTCGAAGAACGCCTCGAGTCCCTCGAATCCCAGCAGAATCAATCGCCGGAGACGTCGGAAGCGATCAAGAACATGCGGGCGGAGATCGTCCGCCTGCGACGCCAGGTCTTTGATAATCTCGATGCCTGGCAGACGGTTCAGGTCGCTCGTCACGAGAATCGACCGCAGACGCTCGATTACCTCAATCTGATTTTCGACGAGTTCATTGAACTGCACGGCGACCGGGCCTATGGCGATGACCGCGCCATTCTGACGGGCTTTGCCCGGATCGATGGGCGTAAGGTTCTGTTCGTCGGTCAGCATAAGGGCCGCAATCTCAAAGAGCGCAATACGCACAACTACGGCATGGCTCATCCGGAAGGTTACCGCAAGGCTCTGCAGAAGATGGAGCTGGCCGCCAAGTATCATCTGCCGATCATCACGTTCATCGACACTGCCGGAGCCTATCCGGGGATCGAAGCCGAAGAACGGGGTCAGGCCTACCAGATTGCTTACAACCTTCGCGAGATGTCGCGGCTCGGTACGCCGATCATCAGTACCGTGATCGGCGAAGGTGGGTCCGGCGGTGCACTCGGGATCGGAGTTGGCAACTACGTCTGCATGCTGCAGTACTCGTACTATTCGGTGATCAGTCCGGAAGGCTGTGCGGGAATTCTGTGGAAGCACGTCAAGCACGCTGATAAGGCGGCCCGCGCGCTCCGCTTTACCGCGGAGGATCTGCTGAAGTTCAACGTCGTCGATAAAGTTGTTCCTGAGCCATTCGGCGGAGCCCACCGCAATCACCGTCAGGCGGCGACCAATCTGAAGGTCGAACTGGTTCAGGCGCTTCGCCAGATGAGTGGTCAAACTCCACAGCAGTTGATCGATCAGCGTTATGATCGGTTCCGCAAGATCGGGATGTTTGAAGAAGCGGCCGGCGGAGCGGAAGCGGTCGGCTGATCCTGAGTCGACAGGAAGTGGTCATTGCGATGAGTATCAGGCCCCTTCCTTTCGAACGAGATCTCGCTGAACTCGAAGATCAACTTCGTGTGATCGAACAGCATTCGTTCGCCACCGTCGAGTTACACGACTCGATTCGCGCTCTCTGAGTTCGACTGAACGCAATTCGTTCCGAACGCTTTGATCAACTCGACGCCTGGCAGATCGTCCAGGTTGCGCGACATGAGCATCGCCCTCAGACGCTCGACTATCTCGATCTCATTTTCGACGAGTTCATCGAACTGCACGGTGATCGCTGCTACGCCGACGACCCCACGATCGCGACCGGGTTTGCGCGGATTGATGGACGCAAGGTGATGGTCGTGGGGGCGAAGGCGGATCCGACGGGGCACTCGCGATCGGCGTCGCCGATGATCTCTGCATGCTTCAGTTCGCGTATTACTCGGTGATGACTCCGGAAGGCTGTGCGGGGATTCTCTGGAAGCATGTGAAGCACGCCGACCAAGCCGCTCTCGCATTGCGGCTGACCGCTTCCGATCTCTCCGATCTCGGCATCGTGGATGCCATCGTTCCGGAGCCGATCGGCGGGGCACACCGTGAGCCTCGACGGATGGCGGCCACGCTCAAACGTGAACTGCTGCGCGGTCTGCGAATCGTCGAATCGATCGAGCCGCAGCAGTTGACCGAACATCGCTATCAGCGGTACCGCCGCATCGGAGCTTTCACGGAATCGCAGGATGAAGCCATTCCATTCAATGGGCGCTGAACCCGAAAACCAAGCGGTATCCAACGTCCGATAATGTCCGTTATGTATCATTCGCGATTAAAAATCGCCTATACATTCAGAAAACGGGAAACGGAGTGTTTCAGAGGTGTGCTGTTGAGAGCGACCTGACGCGTCCAGTCGTTGCGGTTCGCCGATCTCGATCGACGATGCTTCGTCTCGCGTCGTTTCGACGCACGGCTGTGAATCGGATTGATCGAGCAAGACGCCCGTCTTCGCTCACCGTTCAGCGGTTCTCGTTAAGCGTCGTCGTGTCCGCGAACGCGGTACTGCGGACTCGATGCAATCGACGACGGCACGGTCACAATGCGTTCGTCGATATGCGGTCGTCGGTCGATGCGTATCCGTTATTCGTTTTCGACTCTAGCGTCGCCGTTCAGCGAAGGCAATTTCAGGAAGCGATCGAGATGTCCGCGGAAGACTTTCTCGACGCGACCGGAACGCACGCCCGAACGGCGATCACGGACAACGGCGGAGGGGCCGCTTTCATAAATGCGAATGATGCGACCGTCGTCGGCCGTTCCCGCCCCCCTGCTCCGGAATGCATTCACGTGAGCGGCGAGAAGCGAGACGAGCCGTTCTTCAATCGACTGCGAAACCCCGTCGGTGTGAAGGCGAAGTGAAAGCATGCTTGGCGTGTGGACCAGACGCACGTCCCAGACCGGACGATCGATGAAGCGACCGCGGACATTCTTCAATGGCTGCACCTCAACGGAGATGTCCTCTCGCTGGAACTCTCCATCAACTTCATCGACCGGCAGCACATCGACTTTCACACGGTCGCGATACTTGTCGCCAATCGCGCCATCCTTGCGAGTCAGTTCGTGGATCCCGGTTTCTTCATTCAGATAGGCGGCGGCTCCCAGACCGCGGACGAGAAACGTCACGCTGTCGTTCGCCGGCGATTCGGTAATCTGATCAGCCAGCGGTTCGAACTGCAGACGGTAACGTCGCGCCCAGTGGCGGTACATGTTCGCTATACGCACAAGTCCGTTCTGGGACTCCCCTTTCCTGCTCAGCCGCGTGATTGTAAGAAACGCATCTCCGAACAGCGGCGATTCGCTGTCCTGGTCGATCAGTTCGAGCAGTCGCGTTCGCAACTCGAAGAAATGAAGGTCATCGACGTTGAGCTTTCGCGTCGCTTTGCGGTTGATCGTTCGTCGCAACACGCCGAGTTGCCGCGTTGCCGTTTCGAGCCGAAAGATCTGGTCGGAGATGAACGCGGCTTCTTCCCGATTGTCCCAGAATCCGGGAATGGCGGTTCGTGCCAGCAAATTCGTTTTTCGGGTCGACCAGTGACTCGAACGCTCCTGAAGATCTTCGACCCGTTGCCGAATTTCGTCCAGAGCGTTGAGTTCCGAAATCTGAAACGGGCTCTCGGGTGGCTCGTCATGCAACGGCGACTCGATCTCGATGCTGATTTGCCGTTGCCGTGCCGAGAGATGGATCACCGACTCAGGCGGCACGCGGCCCGTAACCAGTTTCCGAGCCAGTGGCAGAAGCAGCAATCGCTCGATCACGCGTTTCAGAGGCCGCGCCCCGAAGGTTCGCGAGTAACCTTCTCGAAGGAGCAGGGGAAAGACATCGGGATTGATATCGACTGTCAGATTGCGTCCGGTAACGCCGTTGCGTTTCAATACACGTTCGACTTCCAGTCGTGCGATCCGCTCGGCTGTGTCTCGCGTGAGCGGACGGAAGACGACAACACGATCGATGCGGTTGAGAAACTCCGGACGAAAGGTGTGTCCGAGTTCGCGATGGATGTCGGTCGAAAGCGATTCGGATTGATCAGGTTTCTGAAACCCGAAAGCGGGATTGTCGGACAACTGCGAACCGACATTCGACGTCATGATAATGATCGAGCGACGGAAGTCGGCCGTTTTTCCCTGGCCATCGGTCAGCCGACCGGCGTCGAAGATCTGCAGGCACAGATCGTAGACGTTGATGTGCGCCTTCTCGATTTCATCGAGCAGAATGATGGAGAAGGGCTGTTTGCGGACGATGGACGTCAGCACGCCGGGACGGCCTCGACCGCCGTTGAGTCGTTCGAAGGCATCGTAGTGCGCGAACTCACTCATATCGATTCGCGAAAGCCGGCGGGCATCGCCGAAACAGTATTCAGCCAGCGAACGGGCCATCTCCGTTTTGCCGACTCCAGTGGGCCCGACGAACAACATCACTCCGTAAGGCTTCCCGGGGTCGGAGAGTCGGGCTTTGATCATCGTGATCAGGTCAACGGCCGCATTCACGGCTTCCGGCTGGCCAATAACGCGACGGTCAAAGAAGTCTCGCACCTCTTTGAGATTAAGCGAGACCTGATCGTCCAGCAGATGACTCGACACTCCGGTGGACTTCTCAATCACGGAGAGAACTTCATCGTCTCCGGGGAGCTTTGTTTCATCCTCGCGATTCTTGAGGACCTGTCGCAGCAGCCCGACGATCCGGCCGGGGTTTTCGAGTCCGGCCTGCGAGAACTCCGAGAGTTCCACGAGCCGATCGAGAAAGGCTTCCGAGCCGTCCAGCTGACAATCATCAATCACGCGTCGGGCAATACTGCGTGTCGTTGCGTCGTCGGTCGGCTTCAGTGTGACCTGTTGAAAGAGTCGCTTGAGGGCAGGGTTGCTGGCAAAACCTTCCGCGAGAGCTTCTTCGCTGCTCTCGCCGATGATGACGATTCGGCCCTGTTCGATATGCGGGATCAACGCCGAAGCGACATTGTTGTCGGAGGACGAGGACTTGCCGATCGATGTGATCTCGTGCAAAGCCGGGATATAGAGCACGACCTTCTGCGGGCTGGCGATTGTATTGACGAGGCGCGAGAGTTGAGTCTCCCATTCTCCCAGGTACCTTGTTCCTTTCAGGAACTCGGTTGGCGTAATCTGGACCATCGTCCAGCCGCTCTCCCGTTCGGTGAGATAGTGAGCCAGTTCGTAGATGATCGCGGTTTTTCCTGTGCCCGAATCACCTGTGAGCACGGCACAACGTGCGCCCTCACCGAGGACCATGTCGGCCAGGTCGAGCACGAGTTCTTCCCGATGCCAGGCGCGTGGAAGTTTCGCCAGCGTGTCGGGATCTGTGAGGATGGTACCGAGCGACTGAAGGAAATCGCGATCGTCGCGGTTCAGAGAAGAGCTCATGGAATTCGACACGCGGACGGGAGTCGAGAAAGCAGTCGGAGGCGACGGAGCCTCGCAGGGAGTTTTCATTATTGTTCTCTCGCCCCAGTGAATTCAATTTGTTCAGCAGCGATTTCCCTCCCCTGCACTGAAGTTGCTCGAAAGTTCTTTTCTGGATTGCAGACCCCGCAACGACGTGCAGATTGTGGTACTGAAGCGGAAAAGTCGTAAACTGAGGGGAAGATCTCTCTCGGAACATCGTTCCTCACGCGGGAGACCGTCGGGATTGATCCGTGCGTATGGAAGACTCAGCCGTCGTCCCTGTCTTGCCCAGAATTAGCTGCCGGAGCGGAAGGAGAAGATCGTTGTGAGCCATCCGAAATCGATTATCTGCAAGAATTGCGGGGCTGAGTTGAAACGCCCGCCCGGTCTTGAGCCGAACATGCGGCTGCAATGCGGAGCGTGTGGTCGGCAGATGCTCGTAAAGATGCCCAAAGCTGCCCGGGTCGTTGCGGCGCAGCCGGTTGCGCAGTCGTCTTCAATCGGAACGACGAGTCTTATTGTGGGAGCGCTTTTGCTGCTGATGGCCGGTGGACTGTTCGGCTATGCGGTCACGGTCTTAAACGATCGAGAGGACTCGCCTGCTGAAGACGTTGCCGATGCGGCGGAAACAGCGAACGAGAAAGCAAAAGCCGAAGCGGAAACGGCACAGGCAGACTCCTCTGCTCCAGTTGACTCCCCTGCCCCGGCGACGAATTCGGCCACCGCTGCTGAAAAGCCGGCGACCAAAGCCGATGCTGTCGATCGACTGGCCAAGGTTTCGACTGATGACGTTGCTTCTGCGCAGGCGAGTAAGTCTCATCGATTCCTTAGTTCAACCGGACGTGTGGTTGCTAACGGGATCGTCTCAAGTTTCGATGGCGAGACAGTCGTGGTTCAGGCGACGGACGGCCAGAAGATTACGGTTCGTATCGACGAATTGCGGCAGGAGGATCAGAAGTTTGTTCTCGATCAGCCGCGAGCCGATCGGAACGACTTCCCGGGTTCCCCTGCTCCGTCGGGAACCGCAACGTCCCCTCAAGCCGTGGCGAGTGCGGACAGTCCTCCGGTTTCGCCGGGCGCGATGCCGGTTCCGCCAGAAGAAGCTCCGACTGTGCCCGTGAATGCTCCACCCGGATTTCCCGCAGTGCGCGATTGGATGGGGCCGGACGATGAACCACTGATTCGCGGAGAGATTGGTGGCGTGAAGCCGGGTAATCGAGTGGTGATCGGATTGATCGCTCGGGACTGGAACGTTGTCGAACCGGTTGATGGTCGGCAGATCGCTCCCTTCCGGGGGAAGTTCTGGGTCTTCTACGAAGAAGCTCCCGCCAGTCCGCAGCAGCCTGGCGTCGTTATGGTTCGTGTCGGCGAAGCCAGCATCCCGGGACACGATCTCTCCTGGATCGATATCCCTCGGAATGCATTCTGTGAAGAGGATCAGCTCTATCTCGATGCGATCGAATCGATGCGCGGATATGCTCAGGTCTCCAACAATCGCCTGCTCTATTTTCAAGTTCCACTCAATCAGCTTTCGCAGTTTGATCAGGACTACGTTTTGTCAGTCATCAATGAGGACTCTACTTCTCCGCGTGCTGGCGGACCTGTTCCTGAATCCGTTCCCCCCGCAAGCGATTTGCAAGGCCGCCCCGGACCACCGCCAAACGGGCCGCCCCCATCGGATGGTCCACCGCAGTCCGGGGGACCGCCGGGTGGGCTGCCGCCGCAGGGAGACCTATCCCCACCAGGTTCTCTTCCCCCGGGAAACCAGAATCCGACAAACGTTCCCCAGTAGGCGATATGGTCAATGAATCGTCCTGGGACACCGCTTTCAGATTCTGATAGCCTTTTCGGCTGCTGGCCTGTACGATCAAGACTCCTACCTTCGCAAGTGAATTGCAGCTGGGGAGAGTCTCCGATGAACCGCGCACGACGATATTTCCAGTTCAGCCCCAGCCTTGTTCTGGGAGTGCTGACCAGTACGCTTCTCTATTCTTTTCTCATCGCCGGTGCTTACGGCGATGAGCCGCCAGCTGAGCGCGGAGCTCTTGTTCCACAACCGGAGATGCCGGGAGGGCCGCCTCGATTCGTGCTCGATAAACGAGGACCGTCGGGACTGACGCACGGCTTCGCGTTCTCGCCCGATGGCAACGTTCTTTATACCGCCGGCGTCGATAAATCGGTCGAAGCCTGGTCGTTGAAGCGAGATCCTGTTCAAGACGACGACGAACCAGGCCGGCTGCGGTTGTTCCAGATTCGTTCGATTCCCTGGGAGATCTCTCGCGGGCATCGCGGAGCAATCTATGCTCTGGATGGATCGGCCGAGCACATTGCGATTGGCGGATACAGTGCCCGCCAGGGCGGTGATGTCATTCTCATCGACAGACGGCTGGGCGAAGTGGAACAGTCTCTCCCTCCCGAGCGTGTCGCCGATGCTTCGAATGGTCATCGTCAGCGGCTCATCGGCATGTCGTTCTCACCCGACGGCAGCGCTTTACTGAGTGTCAGCGAAGATGGCGAGATTCGGCTCTGGGAAGCCCCACGCTGGGACTCGACAATTGTCCGTGATGCCGTCCCGAATTTTCGCAGTCGTCTCGCTCCTGTGCGATTTATCACCGATGACTATTTCGTGATCGGCGATGAGGACGTTTTTGAGATCCGGGCCAGAGACACCCCCGCACAAGTGAAGTTTGACCTGAAGGAGTCGCGTCCGGCAGACGTGGCTGCGATCTCCAACCCGTCCACGGAAGGCCTCTGGTGCGTTGCCTTCGCTGATGGCGATGTTGAGCTCTTTCAGGGGGCGGAGGAAGTCTACTCTCTTGGAGTCGTTCGTGATGACTGGATCGCGTCCGACCTGAGTCTTTCGAGTGACGGCCAGTGGCTGGCGATCGCGAATCTGAGCGAGGGCCCTGCCCTGGAACTCTGGGATGTCGGCCGCGAGGAGCCACGAAGAGTGGGGCAGTTCGATGGCAGCGAGCAGGCCGATATCCCTCGTTGTCGACTCTCTCCAGACGGGCGGTTTCTGGTGTCCCAACACGGTCTCCCCGGCATTTTTCACCTGTTCGATCTGGAGGCGGCCCGGGAAGCCGGGGCGGACGATCTGCTCGAGAACGAGTTATACCGGGTGGATGTCGACAAGCGGGATCAGCTGTTTACGGACATTGTCTTTTCGCAGATGCGAGAATTCGATATCGACCGGAAGAACTATTCGATTTTGCTCTCCAATGATGACGGTCGCTTACTTCAGTTGGCGCTCACGCCGTTTGGGAAACTGAGTCCTGGCGATCCCGAAGAACGGGATCTCGCCGAAACGGAGGCCACAAAAGACAGCGGCGGTTGGGAATACACGATTCAGGATGCCGAGGACGCGACCGGCGTTTCGACAATCGATTTGGTGAATCGCCGGCGGAGCCTGAAGACGCGAATTGTTCTCGATCGTCGTGACCAGGGACTGGTTGAGGATTATTGCTGGATCCCTGCCCCACCCGAGGCCGAGTCGAATGAACCAGTCGCCATCGCTCTGGGATGTCGCGAAAGCCACGGCGTGTATGTTTATCGGTTGCCGCAACGCCCTAATGAAGATGCGACGATTGTCCGCTACTTCCGGGACCATCAGGACGATGTCCTTGCGGTTGCCTGCTCGAAGGATGGCCGCCTGCTCGCTTCGTCCAGTCGGGATCAGACATTGAAGTTCTGGTCTCTGGCCAACATCGGTTCGGGGCAGCCCGAGCAGGATCTCGTTTGGGGGGGAGAGTTCGAACTCGTCGGTAATCGGCTGCAGGTGGGTGAAGTTACAGATGGAGGGATCGCTGCTGGCCGGGATCTGCAAGCCGGCGATGAGATTACGATGCTGAGTTCGGCATCGGTCGGTCGGGAAGAGGTGGAAGCCCGCAGAATGATTTCTCTGCTCCGACGTCACGAGCCCTGGGAAGATTTGTACGTGCGCTGGCAGCGCGGACAGGAAGTGCTTGAACGCCGCATTACGCCGGCCTGGGAACCGATCGCGACCCTGTTCGTCGACCAGAATCTGCACTGGGTGTCCTACACGCCGGAGGGCTTCTTCAAGTCCTCTCCGTTCGAGGGAGATGAACTGATTCACTTCCTCGTGAATCGGGGTCCGGGGCGTCCGCCGAAGATCGTGAAGGCGGCTCAGCTGCGAATGAATTTCGATAAAAGCGAGGGCGAGTTCTTCGACGAACTCCTGCGGGAGCGAAGCACGAATGGCGCATTCGATGTCATTGGCGAACCTCGCGTCGAGAATGGAAGCAGTCAGTTACTCGACGAGATCGCCCGGCTTCCTGAAGTTCGCCTTCGTCAGCCCTATCTCGGCGAACAGATCGATTTCGATGAGCCTCTCCGGGTGGTCGCCGACATCTACGAACCTGGACGAGGGGGCTATGAGATCAACGAGTGGAGAGCCGATCTGGATGGAGTTCCGGTGGTCGAGCCCGATCAGTCCGTGCGGACTGCTTATGGACGGCGAATCATCTGGAATAATCTTCCGCCAGAAGACTGCAGTCAGATTTCGCGTTTTCGGCTCAAAGGGTTGATTCGTGATGAGACGGGGGCGATTGATAACCGGGTCCATGCGACCGGGAACGTCGTGTTCGCTCCCGATGTGGAACACAATCCGAAGTATCGGATTCATCTTGTGCTGCTGGCATGTCAGGAGTACGACGCCGATGGCTATTACCCGCCGCTGCGATTTCCAATCACGGACGCCACCAGCATCGAACAGTTGTTCCGTCAGCCCTCGCCGCATTACGAACTTGGGATCGTTACCCGGTTGTTCAACAAGTCGGCGACGAGCAGAAGCGTCCAGAAGGTGATTGACGAACTTAGATCGGAGATCCGTCGGAACCGTTCAAGGGACAACAGTGCCCGCGATCTCATTTTCGTCTTCCTGGGCGGTCATGGTGACAAGAACGGAGAACACTTTGTGTTCGTTACCGAGAACGTGACTAACCGGACACAGGAACTGGTCGAACTGGGAATTCACTGGCGGGATTTCGAAAAGTTCGGGGATTTGCAGGCACCGGTGATCTTCCTGCTTGATACCTGCCACAGCCATCGAACGATCACACGGTCGAGCGTGAGGGAGTTTGCGAACGATGCTTCGATGAAGGAGTACTTCGTTCTCTCGGCGACAAGTGACGAGCAGGAACTGGCCAACGAACAGCAGGCGCTGGGGCACGGGTTTCTGACGTACTTCATTCTTGAAGCCGCCCGAAAGTCGGATGGATTTGATCCGAACCGGGACCTCCACAAAGGGGATGTCGAGTGGCCGGAAATGATTCCTTACATCATGGATGGTCTCCCAAAATTCTCCGCGAACGAGCAGATCCCCAACTTCGCCAGCAGCCGTACGCTTGAGAACCAGCGGTTCGCGTTTCCGCTGTTCCGTCCAGACGCCCTGGATTCCGAAACGGCTGGGAGCCGGGAGAACTGAGTTCAGCCTGTTGTCCGTAGGGCTGCCTGATTACCGGGGGAGCCTGGTCCCCTTCTGATCGACGAGAACGTCGTAGCGAATAGCGATGGAAGCCAGCAGCGTTTCGAGGTCGTAGTAGAGCTCGACGTCCGTCTTATTGTCGTCGGCAATTTCGCCCTCCTTCATCGCCGCGTTCTGTTTGCCATCATCTCCTCTCTTCGTGATCAGATATTCTGGCTGTCGCGCGGGATCCTCCCAGGCGGGATAGACCAGAACCGAGATGACGCCGATATTGCTCAGATTTCTGTTCGTTTTCGCAGCCGAGCTGCTTTCCACATCGGCGATCAGAAATTCACTGACCTTTCTGTTGGTCCTGTACCAGCCTTTGATGTCGAGATGTTTTCCTGGACGAACGGCATAGAGTTGAGGTTCACGCTTTGAGAATTCGAAGGTCGAAAAACCATCGACGGCTACGTCAATCACGACAATTTCTTTCGAGCGATTGTGGATGCGAATCCCGATTACGTCGCCGAAGTCGAAATTCACGAAAGGCTTCCCTCGATGCAGGTACGCCTCCTTCTCGATAAAACTGCCACGTTGCTTCAACAGCAGTTGAACGGAGAACCTGCTGTCCTTCTCGGGAAAGACACCGTGTTTCGGATCGATTTTTACACCGCTTTCGATACCCTCGTTGGTGTTCTGCTCGTCAAAAGATTCGACGAGTTCAGCATCGATTGCGGCCCTGGTCGACCCCCGGCCCAATTCTTCGGTGTTGTCCGTATTCGTTCCGGTGGCCTTGATGACGTCGGCGCGTGAGTCGACCACCACACTCAACGAACTCGACGTCGTTTCCTCTCCCAGAGCATTCCGGACCTGAAATTCATCGACCGGAATCGGCTGCCCGTTTGGACCGGGCCGACGGAGCGTCGCGACGATGTTGTATTTCAGAACGTTATCTCGAAACGGAGTGCATTCTCCACGGAGGGAGAAGCCGGTTTCAACCTTGGTATCAATGTTTCGTTCCGCAAGCATCTCGCGGATGGTCTGTTGAATGCGAGGGCCGGCAGCCACGCCTTCGAATGCCATCACCTGAAGAGAGTCGACTCCCATTCGGTTCAAGGCCACAGCGACCTCGGCTGCGATTTGCTGGCACGCTTCTCTGGTCGTTGTTAATTCTTTCTCTGTACCTTGAGCGGTCTGGTCTGTGTAAAAGATCGCTGAGATCAAGAGAAATGTCGTGAATGGTAACGTCGAAAGTCGCGGGAACCGGCTACCCGCAGCGGCTCGAAAAGTCGACATCGGTGGTCCCTTTCAGATGGGACGAGTGACAAGCGGGGCGTTTAAAAAGGCTTCCCGCATAACTACGGGAAGCCTTCAGAGTGAGCGATCAAAAATGTCGATGCTATTTTACCGGCAATTCGGCATCTTTGTGATCTACGATCACGTCGTAACGAATCGCAACCGAAGCCAGCAGCGAATTCTTGTCGAAGTAGAGGGCTCGTTCCTTCTTGTTATCATCGGCGAGGTCCCCTTTGTCGACCCCGGCATTCTGACCGCCGCCCTTCTTGGTCAGCAGGTAGTCCGGTTCGTTACCGGGGCTGTCCCAGGCGGGGTAGAAGAGCACGCTGACAACACCCACGCTATTACGATCCCGTTTCAGCTTGGCGGCCTGACTGTTTTCGACATCCGAGACCAGGAACTCATAGACTTCCCGGTTGGTTTTGTGCCAGCCGACAATATCGAGGTGTCGTCCTGGCGAGATGGAGAATAGCTGCAGTTGACGAAAGGCCGGGATCTCCGAAAACTCGAACACGGAGATGCCGTCGATGGAGGCATCGACAACCACGATATCCTTGGAGTTGTTGTAGATCCGGATGCCCATTACGTCGCCAAAGTCGAAATCGACGAATGGCTTACCTTTATGCTCGTAGGCCTCCTTCTCCAGGAGCTTCCCCTGCTTCTTCACCAGGAGCTTGACGGAGTAAAAGCTGTCGCGTGACGGCGACACGCCATATTTGCTGTCGATATGGACGTCCGTTGATTTCGCTCCGCCCGAGTTCTGCTCTTCGTAGGAATCAACGATCTTCTTGTCGATCTTCGATTCCGTGTCACCCCGGGCGCCGCCGGACTTGAGTTCCCGGGTATTGTCGACGTTGGTCCCGGTCGCTTTGACGACATCGGACCGGGCGTCGACCGTAACGTTAATCGAGCTCGATTTCTCATCGCCCTTGGCGTTGCCAATGTAGAACTCATCGACCGGATTAAAGTTCTGATCCAGCAACGTCGCGGTGATGTTGTACTTCAGTGAGTCATCAGCGAAGGCCCGGCACAAGCCTCTGAGGGCGTAGCCCGTGTCGTCTTTTGTGTCGATGGCATGCTTCTCGGAAATCACCTGACGGATCGTCGTTTGAATCTGTGGTCCGGCGGCGATGCCATCGAAAGCCATCACATTCAGAGAGCTGATTTTGCGATTCTCGAGTGCCTTGGCGACCTGGCCGGCGATCTCTTCACAGGCTTCCTTAGTTGTTCGCTGCGCCTGAGAAGCCTGGGGGATCACAACGAGAACGGCTGCTGCAAGAGCGAACTGCCAGGGCAGATGCCAGATTTTTTGAATACTCGATGAGAACATGACTTAGCCCTTTTCTTTTGGAATTGATCTCTGAAAGTTTGATGTGTTCCGTATGGAATTACTCGGACGTCAGTCCTCCGCTGCGGCGGATCGGGACGCCGATTCCGAGTTCGCGGATGACTTCATGGAAGACTGACTGTCCATCCACGAGCGTATCGAACATGGCTCGCTTGTAGACCAGGTCCGCGGGACGGTCTTTAAACTCGTCGCGAAGCAGGCCCAGTCCCAGATCGATCATATCCGGATCGTTCAGGCGAAGTTCGTCCGTCGATTTCAATCCCAGTTCGCAGGCCATTTCCGTAGCCGTCATATTCTGATCATACTCGCGGGCGACCAGCGAAATCGGTTCAGGGAACTTCTCGATCGGCGTGTCCTTGTCTTCCTCGATCTGCAGGAAAGGACCGATCGTCCGTTTCAACAGCACGAGATGTTCGGCCTGGTCGCGACGGAGATGCTTCTGAATCTCGTCGACGTCGTAAACGGTTTCGATCATCTCGACCACCTCTGGGTCCCGCACGCCATGGGTAAAGCTGACGACATCGTCGAACGGCTTCATCCCGTGTTTGTGACAGGTAATGCAGGACAGGCCATTGATGATCTCGGTGGTTCCCGAGACTCGGGAGTTATCGGCGACGATGTTCGTCGGTCCTTTGTCGATGCGGTTCCCTTCTCCGTCGGTCAACATGTATCCCTGCAGGCCGTTGGGCAGTCGAAACACGATCTCTCCTCCATCGTGCTTGAAGGCGAAGCGGTTCAGGGTTTCATCATTATGCTCGGGGCCGAGTGGGAATCGAGAGATGTTCCCCCGCCCTGCTTCGACAGAGAAATCGTAGCTGATCCAATAGGATCCGAAGTTCGAACTGTGTCGATCGAGAATTCGATTCTGGCTGGAAATACCACTCACGAGGACACCGCCCCGGACGAAATCTCCGTCCTCCAGATCATCTTCTCGGTCGACGCCGAGTCGTCGTTCCAGTTCGGTGACGGTGTCGGGAATGTCCAAGAACATGTGATAGATTTCTGGACGGGTGGCTCGAGCGATGAACCAGTCGGCACGAATCGTCGGGAAGCGATCGAAATTCGCTCCCAGATTCTGTTCGAGCAGGCGGAAGAGTTCGAGTTCATCGTCCTGGCGGGAGTCCGGTGAGAAACCGTACGGGTAGTTGTCGAGCATGGTCGACCACTTTTCGATGGTCCAGCCGTAGTCGTCCAGATCGATACGGAAAACGGTTCCGTATTCGTCGATGGCTTCCGGAACCTCAATCTGATCGGACAGGCTCAAACTGTTGAGAGCTTTCGACAGGGCGGCTCGGTAAAGCCGAAGGTTATAGTCGGTGACATTCGGGTTATTGTGGAGATTGACCAGTGACAGATATTTGCGATTCGGTTTATCGCGCCGGTCGAGCCGACGGGTATCGTCGTCAATCCATTCGAGCACTTGGATTCGGGAAATAAATTCCCGCTGACTCCCGGATTGCGGCAGCGGGGCTCCGCCTTCGATCCACTTTTTGATCGTGGCTTTCTCGGCTTCGCTCAATGGCACCGGCGTGACATAGTCATCAGGAGAGACCGGCATGTTGTCGTCCTGAACGACCTCCCAGATTTTGGAACTGGAGAGATCTCCCCTGGCGACAAACGGCTTGCCAGTTCGATTGGCGAAGAGGACTTCGCCGTCCAGAATTCGCAGGCCGGAATAAGTCTCTTCACCGCCGTGGCAGACATAGCATTTGGCCTTGAAGACCGCGAAGGCTTCTTTGGCGAGATCCTCGTCATCATCGGCCATGACAGGAGAAGCTGCCAGGCAGGCCAGTCCCAGCAGAACGAGCCGGTAATATGGTTTTCGCGTAAATCCGCTCATTATTTCCGTCCTCGTCAAGGTGAATCACCGTCCATCGAAGTCTTATGCTTCAATTTAACAGACCTTTGGGGTGGAACCCAATTGTCAATATGCATTTTCTTGAGGAACGGGAGACTTCCCGAATTCTTCCGTTCATTTCCGGGAGTTTGTGGACATTTCATTGAAATGGATTTCTCCCTCTATCGCCGCCGGGCAGAACGACATTTAAAAAGCCCTGTCTCCCGTTCAGTAAAAGATTGATTATTCCGTTCGCACACGATACACATGAGAAAGCGGGTTCCAGATTCGATCGGGGACGGCCGCGTTCGCGAATCGGAGAATTCTCCGGAATTTTGCGAAACTCACTGGAAGATGCCTCCGCGAGAGCCGTTCTGATGGTGTCCTCGGCACCGACCTGGTGTAGAAGCCTCTCAATAACTCAGTCGAAACAGGTAAAGGATCAGAATCATGACACGTGCAACGAAACATCTTGTGTTGGCTCTTGGAATCGCCGTTGTGGCGGCAGCCGGGGCCTCTGTGAACGAAGCCAGTGCCTTCGACGGCTACCGTCAGTACTACGGCGGCTGGTCCTACAAGCCGCAACAGCGTTACTACGTCCGCTCGTACTACTACAAGCCGCAGCCGACCTACACCGGCTACCGCTACCACTACTGCATCCACTATCCGAGCCGTCCGCGATACGTGTACTACTACAACCCGTATCAGCGCAAGTACTGGGGTCGCTTCGATCTGGAAGGCAAAGAAGGCGCTCATTACTCCCTGCTGAAGGACGATGATCGCAAGGAAAACCTGGAAGACATTCCTGAAGACGCCTTCCCGGAACCGAGCAAGATGCCACAGATTCCTGAAGCCGAAGACGACATCTCGATCGAGCCTCTCCCCAACGACATCCCGAAGGGCGAAGAGAAGTAATCGCGAATCAAACTTTGATTCTCGCAAAGGCCATCGACTCGGTTCGATGGCCTTTTTGCATGCGCCCTGTGCAGTTCGACGAATCGGGGAGGAAAGCCCTACTGCCGGAAAAGGGTAAGACAGCGTCCGATCACCGCGTCGTCCGCCCGGCGACGCATGGGGCGGTCGTGAAGCATCGCCATGAAACGGCCTGGTACGACTTCGTCATCCGATAATGGCAAAGACTGCGGACATTCCGGGAGCGGCTGCGCGCAGGAGCAGTGACGATCGCAGATGTCGAATGCCCGAGCCTGACTCTCTCAAACGCAACATGGCCACGCGAAGTCGCGTGGCCATGGCACCTGGTTTCGTTCAGTCGAGGACAGACTGAGCTCTGGAAAAGAGCTCGGCGGGTGACTTTTATTAATAGTAGAAGTTGTATTGCATGATCAGTTCGTGATCGAACAGATTGACTCCCTTGGTCTGCTGAACGAGCGGCACGGCAACGGCCAGCGTCAGCGTTCCGCCATCAGCAAAATCGGCCTGGAAACCACTCGTGATGTTCAGCGAACGGAGGCGGCGATTGTTGTTGCTGCTGGAGAAGAAGCGATCGGTTTTGAGATCAACATCCTGGCCTGTGTAGTTCTGACCCTCCAATTCCAGATCGTAGGATCCGGAAATGAATCGCGGGTCGTTGAGCAGTTCTTCTGATCCAGCGGTATCAGGGTCAATCAGGGCCGTCGTGCCGTGGAATTCGAGCAGACCAGCCAGCCCTTTAAAGTGACACCCTTCAACCCGCTCGGTCCGCATTCCGTTCATGTAGTACGCTTGCGATCCCACCAGATCCGGCTTGCGGAAGAACCAGTACATCATCTGGTAGTCGATCTTGAGCGTGTCCTGCTGCTTGATCTTCGCCGTCGTGCCATCCGGCTGACTCAGCGTGTTCTCACTGACAACGAAGTCACCCTGAAAGTAAAGCTGAGTGAACAGCTTGCGATTCAACTGCTGGGAGAATGCCAGAAACGGTGTCAGAAGGACGGCTTCGTTGCGAACGGTGATGTCGTTACCAGGGAGGCTGATCAGTCGACCGGTCGGGCCGCCGGCAACGATGTAGTCGCTCGGGGCGAAAATGAAGTTTGGCGGTGTCGCTCCGAGGTTCGCGAGAGCGGTTGCATCGCCGACGTTGTTCTGGTCGGGAATCAGGACGTTTGAGTCGCGAATCCGGAAGTCGGGTCCGGTCGGAATTGTCAGACCGAAACCGCCGGAGACGGTGAAGGTTCCCGTATAGTCCTGCATGAGCAGTGTCTTGAGCAACAGCGACATGTTGCCCATCTCGATGTTGTATCCGTTCAGGCTCTGCAGGTTGCCTTCGCGAGCATCGAGATCCTGGTTCGGAGCGGAAAGAACCGGCAAGCGGATTTCGAAAGACGCTCGTTCATTGGCGAAGGTCTTTTCGAAACCGAGATAGAAGATGTCGAGGTTGGCCGAATCGAATCCGTCAGCGACCAGCGAATCGGAGTCGAGAAAGGCATTGGGATCGAAGACATCGAAGCCGAAGATCAAAGAGAGTTCCTGAGCCAGAGCTGACTCGTCCCCCATCACGAAGTCGAGAATTTCGTTGTACTCATCCCGGCTGATGCTGTCGATCAGAATCGAGTCCGCCACGCCGCCCGCCGGTTCGATTGTCCCGAAGAAGAGTCGATCGTTGCCAATCACCCCGGCCTGGGCACCGAACGCGTTGCGATAGTGATGGTAGTTGAGGTAAACGCGATCCTGCGGAACGGGGTTGGTGTTCTGACTGAAGTCGAGTCGGACGATCCCCTGCTGCGGCAGCGTGACGTCATTAAAACCGTTCGTGTAGAAGAACGGCGACTCGCGGTAGTCCCCGATCATGTTGGGACGAGCTGTCGACTGAGCCGAAGGTCCCTGAGCGGTCTGCAGGTTCGAATTGTTATTATTGGTATTGTTGTTGTTCTGGCCGTTGAACTGACTGTTCTGGTCCTGCAGATCGTTGATGTTCGCAGTCCCTGTTTCGTCATCATCGTCGTCTTCGTCGCGATCGTCGGTGGTCGAACGCTGATCGTCGCTTCGCGGTGTTTGCGATTGTGGCGACCGGGGCTGCGTCTGCGGACTCGACTGCAGATTTGGCGAGGATCGGTAGAGATAGCCCGGCGTGTTCGCATCCGGCCAGTATTCCGGCGCATACGGTCCGGGTGGAAATGGTGCCGGCGGTGCCATGCCGGGCTGACCGTAGCCGGGATCGTAGAACATCGGGTATCCGCCCCCCGGAGCAGTGGGCGTAGGATAGCCCGGTGGGGGCGGCGTCATGGAAGGCCCGTATTGACCCCGAGCGGAATCGCAGACGAGCGCGAGCAAGAGGATCGCTATGATACGCACGTTGACACTCATGAACTGACTCTCCCGCCCCGTCTCACTGCTGAATCACTCGGTGACCAGCGGTGTTCCCTGCCCTGGTTGTCCGCTATTCCGTGCTTCCAGATTCTCTCCGGACGCGAAGTTACCGTCTGTAACTCCGTCAATCGTTATTTCGGCAAGTTCCGGCACAATCTCTATGGCAATCATCCTGATCTCAATGCGTATAACCGACGCGGTCGTCAGGAATGGCAGGGTCTGCCTATCTTGCCTGGATTGGCAGCCGATCGGGCAGGCTAATCGACTCTGGAAATCTACCTAGAAACCGGGGGAAGAAATCGCCCGCGTGTTCGTTTCTCCCGTGGGGCCGAATGTTGCGGAGTGGCCAATCTCTCGCAACCTCGGGCAGATTCTTAAGTTGAGCTTTGATGATGTCACAAGTCTTTTCGAAATCCGATGCGGGCCGGCTCTGGGCACGGGAGTTGAAAAATCGCCGAAAACCTACAAAAATAGGCGTTATGAACATTCGTGCCTTGGATCAGATTTCCGACGACGACATCGTGGTCGCGATCGCGAAGGGAGACTCCACCAGTGAGTCGGAACTCGTGCGACGCTACCAGCGGCCATTAATGGCCTATTGCTGTGCACGAAGTGATGCATCTCGAGGGCTCGACCTGGCGCAACAGGTCTGGCTGAAGATTCTGCCCAAGCTCCGTGAGGGGAAATACAACGGACAGCACGTCATGGCCCTGCTCTGCCAGACAGCGCGAAACCTGGCGGTCGATCTACATCGACGGCGAGGCGAGAACGCGTCCAGCCTGGACAGTCAGCCGATGGAAACGAGCTGCCACCGTGGTTCCAATCCCCTCAGCCATCTGGTTGCAGCGGAGGAAATGCGGGCTCTGTCGGATTGTAAGAAGCGCCTTCTCGATAAGGAGGTCGCGGTGCTCGATGGGGATGAAGAAGCCCCGGAGCTTGAATCCGTCAGCAAGCCGCGGATTTATAAGTTGCGGCACTTTGCAATTCGCAAGTTGCGGGACTGTGTTCGCAGAAAACTCGATCGAGGTGCCTCATGACCATTCAGATTCTGAACATTCCGGATACGCGGCAGGAGCTCGCGACCTGGCTGGATCGCCAACTGGTCGATCTGCATCTCGCTCAACTCGTGGCCGAACTCGATTATGTGGCCGAAGATCTCAATCCGCCCGATTTCGATGTCGATTCGCTCGATGAGATACTAAGCGGTCGACGTGATGCCGTGCTCGAATCGGGTTTGCGAGTCCTCGATTACGAACAATGCGCCGCCCTGCTGACCTGCCCGGCCCTGCTGCTCGAATTGCAGGAACTCGTGCTCATCCATGGAGGACGTTACTGGCAACGTCTGCTGGAGTCGGACGCACCCGCCCCACAGCAGGTTGAGAAAGCGAGCCGGAAATCCGAACCGAAGTCGGCCCCCGTTCTCCTCGAGCCGGTCAAATCCGCATCCTCTTCGCGGAACTATGCCAGCTGGATTGTCGCCGTGGCGACGCTGGTCATCGTGGTCTCGGCAGGTGTCTGGTATCGAGCACCAGATTTGCCGCCGGTGAATCAGGTCGTCGAAGAGGATCCGCCGAAGCAGACTGCGGAAGCCGACTCGACGATGATCGCCTCAACCTGGGGATTTGATAATCCCGCCGGTTTTGATGATTCACAGACGCCGTCGCAGTATCTGAATCAGCTGGCTGAAATGGCGTCGGCGTGGTTCAACAAGCGACCGGAATCGGCTGAGGATTTGAAGGTGCGACTGGCTCAGTTCCGTCACGGCTGCGAGACTCTGCTCGAAGCTCCGCATGTCGCATTGGCTCCTGAAGATCGCGAATGGCTGCGGGAACGCTGCCGGACGTGGGCGGAGAAAATCGAGACGCATCATGCCGCTGTCGAATCTGATAACGTGCTCGCCGTGCGTGAGGAAGCCGATGAGACGATCAATCGACTGATCAACGCCCTGCGAATGAAAGCGACGGAAGTCGCCTGATCGTTCGCGAATGCAAAACGGGCTGGGACAGTCTTTCGACTGGTCCAGCCCGTTCTCGTTTCCGCGGGAATTTATTTGCCCTTCAGGCGTTTGGCGAGCTTGGCAATCTCCGCCCCACAGGCGACTCGCGCGTCGTCAAAGCCTTTTGCCGTCGGATTCGGCGATTTCACGTAGTCCAGAACAATCTGCTCGGCCCGCATAATTTCGGCACAAACTTCAGGGACTTCGCTCGCGATCTCGAGGGGAATCGTCGAGACGCCATTGCAGTCGGCGTGAATCAGCTCATCGGGACGAACCGTGATCCCGCCCACGGTGACCGGGATGTTGAGATCGATAATGTGGCAGTAGCCGTGAGCCGCCTGAGCTCCCGAGGTGAAGACCGGAAATTCGAGATCTTCGACCTGCTCCAGATCGCGGCCGGTGCCAGAGGTGATCAGCCCGGCTGCTCCGAACGCTTTGTAGGTGGTACACATCACTTCGCCAAACGTCGCGGCAGCGGTGGGACTGTCCAGATCCTGGAAGACAATAACCGAAGGAAGTTCCGCCTTCTCCAGAAGTTCCACTTGAGCCGAGAGACTTGAATAGGCACTGCCGGAAGCGGGTGCGAATGCCGAACGGAAGGTTGAGGTCAACGCCAGTCCCACCATGGGCGGCATGCCCGGAAAACAGGCCTGAATGGTTTCATTCATGTATCCGGCGGTTCGGGGACGCATATCCCAGAGTTCGACGGCATTGCAGACTGTGGGACTGTCGTATTGCTTCAGGCGTTGCAGCAGACTGGCATCGAGCATGGCGGCTTTTCCGGGCAAAGGTGTCGGTGAAATTTAGCGGTGCCACTATCATAAGGAATGGCATGCCGGTTTGCGTAACGACCGCCCCGGGAATTTTTACCGTCGCCTGATTGGACCGGCCTCGGTTTACCGGAGTCGCATAGCGGATTAGGCTACAGAGAATGAATTCCCCGGATTGACGCATTTCTGCACTGACGACGAGATCCAAGCTATGACAAGCAGCCGCGATGAAATCCTCGCAGCTTTGAAGAAGAACAAGCCCGACGCGGCTCCCCTGCCCGACCTGAATAAGGACTGGATTCAGTACGAAGATCGCGTGAAACATTTCTCCGCGGTTTTGGAAACCGTGGGTGGGAAAGCGTTCGAAGTTGCTGGTCCGGAGGACGCTCAGCAGGAGTTGCAGAAGCTGATTGACGAAATCAGCGCTCGCAAGATCTACTCCCAGGTGCCCGATCTGCAGGCTTCGAACTTCGATGTTTCAGCGATCAAGGGGCCACACGAGTTCGAAGATGTCGATCTGGCTCTCTTCCACGGACAAATCGGAGTCGCCGAGAATGCGGCGGTCTGGCTGGATGAAGCGGCCCTGCGTGACCGGGTCGTGCTGTTCATCGCCCAACACGTTCTGCTGACGGTCCGCCGCGACGACATCGTCAACAATATGCACGAAGCCTACGACCGGTTGACGTGGGATGTTCGCCAGTTTGGAGTGTTTGTCTCTGGTCCGTCGAAGACGGCCGATATCGAACAGTCACTCGTTATCGGTGCTCATGGAGCCCGCTCGATGACGGTCTTCATTACCGAGTGAGCGTGAGGCTTCCGGTTCAGTGCGTGCTGATCGCCTGAGCGAGTGGACGCACAATGTTGTCGAGCACGTTGTCCTGGAGAATCCCGTCGCTTTCCTGCTGCAACTCGGCGAGGACCTGCTCGTAGGACGTTTCCGGCGGAAGGCTGCCGTACTGGCGGACCGTGAAATAAACGCTGATCGGCTCCTCGGGGTAGTCCTGCCGTCGAACATGATAGGCACTCGTTCGAGTCTCGATGGCGAGCCGTGCCTGACGGCGGCACGATTCATCCAGAGCAATCGTGATCGATGGTTCGAAGCTCAGCGTCTCTGCCCCGGCAATGTCTTTCAGCGATGAACAGACAAGACCGCCGCCAAACACTTCAGCGACCAATGCGTTGTGATTTCCCTGGTAATTGAAATCAAAGCCAACGAGATAATCGAGCGCCTCGCAATCCAGCGGGCTCACGGACAACATGTACGGAATCAGCTGCAGAACCAACTGATGCTGTTCCATTGCGGCCTGCGGAGTCAGCGGGTTCATGCAACCGCTACAAATTCGACGAGGTTCGATCGAGATCCAGCGGTGCTGTTCCTGATCCTTGTCCTCTTCGAGCACGAAATCGCCATTGTCCCGCGTATAGAAATTCCGCATGGAAGGATAAGCCTTCTGAATGCGTTCGAAGAAATGGAGAACTGTTTCCCGCTCCGTCGGCAGCGACATTTCCGTGTTGAGGTTCATGTTGATGAAGAAGTCATCACAGAGATTTCCGTACATCGACGTCATGAAGCCATTCCTTGCTGCCGTTAGGAGTTGTCAGAAGTTGCGAACGCATCAGGAGGAAAAGCCGCGGCGGTCTCTTCCGTGTGAAATCGCCGCCCGTTCAACCTAAAATGATATCGGGCCGGTACAGGCCGGTCAAAGACCTTCTCCAGCAACACTTCGCTCTCTTCCGGAACTGATGCGATGAGTGATCAGGAACTCTATCTCTCCGCCTTTCCGACAACATTCGGATGGTGCGGGATCATCGGCCGGGATCGCTGCCTGCGCCGAGTCTTGATCGGCGGGCGTGATCGCGATGAGATCCTGCTCAAAGCCTCAGATACGACAACGTCGAGCGAGGACTGGTTCGCCGAATGCCGCGAGTCGATTCAGCGGTACGCCGCTGGCGAGTTCGTCGATTTCTCCGGATTCGAGATCGATCTGACCCCGTTCACGCCGTTTCAGACGCAGGTGCTGAAACGAGTTCGGCAGGTGGCCTACGGTCGCACGGCCAGCTATGGTCAAATTGCGACACGGTGTGGCCGCCCCGGTGCGGCTCGAGCCGTCGGCGGCGCTATGTCCCGCAATCCCATCCCGCTCATTATCCCCTGCCATCGCGTCATCGGATCCAGCGGTCGACTGACCGGTTTCAGTGCTCCCCGGGGCCTCGACCTGAAACAGCAGCTGCTTGACCTGGAGCAGCGGACACTGTTCTCCGGTCATTGAACCGGCTGCCTCAGATGCGGTCTTTCTGAGGCTCGAAATCCGCATGACGACTGTTGCCAAAACGCAACGTGTTGACTTGGGGCATCATTGCTTTCGCGTCCGTTTCCGTCCGGCAACGCGGGTTAATTCGGCTGCTCACCATTTTCCGATTCGGCAAAGTTTCTCAGGGAAATCCGTCACTCAGCAGAAGTTCGTAGTCTAATTTTTTCAGTGTGATGAGGTTGATTCCGTTCCCACTCTTCCCTGCGATGTTATGACTCGATTCTTCCGAAAACCTGTTGAAAAGAACACCCGACGCGGTGCGGCGACTGTTGAGTTCGCCGTGACGATTCCGGTGTTCGCTCTGTTTCTGGTCGCGCTGATCGAGTTCGGACATGCCTACATGGTGCAGACGACTCTTCGGGCGGCCGCAAAGAAAGCCGCTCGTATGGGAGTCGCGAACGGAGTGACAACGGACGAAGTCTCAAGCGAAGCCATGAAGATCGTCTCCTCTGCCGTGAGAACGGACAATCTCACCGTGCTCATTAAAGACGCGAACATCTTCGATACGTCGGATGCTCCCACTGAGAATCTCAATATCACGAACCTGCCAGATATTGCGCTGCAGGATGCTGAGACCCGGCACCTGTTTATCGTACGGCTCGAACTCCCTTACGACGAAGTGGCGCTGTTTCCCCCGTTCTGGGTCAACAATCTGACCTTGCACAGTCAATCGGTGATGCGTCACGAGTAATCCCATCTTCGTCCCGTTCTTCGGGCCATGTGAGTCGGTCATGCAGGTCATTTCCAAGCGAAAATCTGTTCGAAATCCCGGTGAAAACCGACGGGGAGCGGCGTTAGTCGAGTTCGCAATCGTTGCGCCACTCTTTCTTACGCTCATCCTGGGCACCGTAGAGATCGGCAACGCCCTTGAGGCCTCCTCTCAGATCAACGCCGCACTTCGGGAAGCGGGGCGTCTGGCGGGGATGGACTGGGTCGACATCGTCGCGGACGGCGAAACGCCGAATGAGAAAGTGATTCGCGACATTCGCAACTTCCTGAAGGCCGGCGGCTATCCCGGCGATGACATGGCCATCACGATCACATCGGCCGAAGACAACGACTACGGCTCCACGTTCGATCTGGCCGATCCCGACAACGAAATGCGGCTCTTCCAGATCGCAGCCACGATCCCCTTTGAAACCATCTCCGCGTTCCCTCACGGATTCATGAACGGTCACAATATATCGGGACGAATTGTGATGCGGGCGGGCCGCATTTCGTTAATGGACTGAATTTCAACTCTGAGACAACAATCCATCCTTTCTGAGGTTCGGCCATGAAGATCCCCCAGTTCGTTTCCCCGGTCCCCATCACGTCCCCGCTCCCTGATCTGATCAGGGATCGTCGGGGCGCATTTATGGTCGTCGCGGCCGTCTGCCTGGTCGGAGCGATTGGCTTCGTTGCGCTGAGCGTCGATCTCGGTGTGATTGCCTTGACCAAAACCAATCTGCAGAAAGCAGCTGACGCTGCCGCACTTGCAGCGGCTCAGGAGATCATCGCCAGTATCGATGATGCCGGCGAAGAGACCGAACAGGTGGGCGGTGGATCTGCTGCCTCCGATATCAATTCGGTTTCGATTGCGGCAGCCAAGGCGATGGCGGAGAAAGTGGCCTCACTCAACGGTGTCTACATCGATCCGGATAAAGACGTGTCGTTTGGCCGTCGTTTCTTTAACGAGGACACGCAGAAGTTTGAAGTGGCCTGGGGAGAAGCCCCCTACACCGACGGAGCAACCTACAACGTTGTCGGTGTTTCATGTCGTCGCGATAACCCGGACGTCAATCAGCCGGACGGTATGCTGCAGTTGTTCTTCGCCCCGGTTGGAGGAACCGAGACGGCGTCTGTCTCCGCGTCAGCGGTTGCTTTCGTGGAAGCCCGCGACATCGTCACGATCCTCGACTACTCGGGGAGCATGAACTACGACAGCCAGCTTCGCTCTCTCGATTCCTTCGGCCGCGACGCTCTCGAGTCGAATATGGAAGCGATCTACGATGCTCTGCAACCAGTTGATCTGGGCGACATGGTTTTCGAGCCCGCCTGGCTGGTGGTTGAAGGGCCGGATCCGACGACCTCCAACGAAGCCAAGATCTTCGTGACCTTCAAGCATGACGAGGTGGAGATCGTCTCTGATAAAGAGATCCAGAAGGTTCAGTTGATTTTCGAGGACGACGGGGAACAGACGTTCGAGGACTGTTCCGGAATGACCGGTACCTGGCGCGGCACGGGCTGGAACTACGGCGAACCGATTTATGCGGTGTGGGTGTTTGCCGGGCAGTCCGAAGTCACAGTCGAAGGACAACCCGCTGAAGGGAATAAGATTCCGCATATCGATGTGACCTTCATGGAGAATTCGGTGTACGTCGAATCGACGAAAGATCTCTCCAACGTCGTGCTGGAGTTCACTGATGGTGTTCATCAGAAGTTCGACGGGTTGAGTGGTCACACCGGGACCTTTGCTGGAACAGGATCGAACGAGGGCAAAGCCATTGTCAACGTCTGGGTGAAATCGGGGCGCAATCACAGCGGCGATGGTCCCGGTTACGGAGAACTCTTCGAGAACCCGGGCGGCTCGACCCCGCCCCAGTACTTCGCGGATACCAATACGAACGTGAAGATCTGTTTCGGACTCGACAGCACCAGCTATCCGTATCAGTCAGGTAATTGGGATTCCTTTATCAATTACGTCCGCACCAATTCCGAGGTCAGAGATGCCGGCTATCGGAAGAAATACGGCGGGCTGACGTTCGTCGATTATCTTCTGTCTCAGAAACCGCGATCCAGTCAGACCGCCGATCTGTGGAAGACGCCGCACTATCCGTTTCATGCGATGAAGAACGGAATGTCGCTGTTCCTCGATTTTCTGGACGATCTGGAGTTCGGGGACCATGTGGGACTCGTGACCTACGATTCGACCGCACGAGCCGAGACGAGCGTCACGGACGAGAACGGTACGACACTCGTCGATCTGCAAGACGAGATCTCTGACGACTACGCCGGCATCGATGTGATCCAGCGGCGGAAGCAGGCCGGGCACTACAACGTCTACACGGGATTGGGATACGGCATTGAGGAAGGGACCGCTCTGTTGAAAAATCACTCGCGACCAGGCTCCCGGCCGACGCTGCTGGTGATGACAGACGGACAGGCCAACCGCAGCCCGTCTGGCTGGTCGCTCCCGAATGACTGGGACTGGGACTCGCTCACCGATTACGACGGAGACGGGACCGCCGATTACAAGACTTATGACCGCCATAAGCAGTACGCGTTCTACCAGGTGAAGGTCGCGATCGACAACGACTATACCGTGCACACGATGAGTGTCGGAAAAGGAGCCGACCGCGATCTGATGAAAGCCATGGCATTTGCCGGGAACGGACAGTGGATCAACGTGCCGGGCGGAGCCACGATCACCGAGGTCGAAAGCCAGATGCTGGAGGCCTTCGCAAAGATTGCCGCCAACGTGCCTCCCGCCAAGCTGCTCCGGTCGGACCCCTAAACCGATTTCGCATCCGACCAGCGATCCACGACTGCAATTGTCGCGGATCGCTTTGTTTGAGACCCGAAACGACGGCCGCCCCTGATAGACGAGCTTCGAAGCGATCGTTACATTGAACGTAACGAATCGACCCCAAGAGTCTGTCAGGATTTTTCATGAAGTACGCACTCGTCATTCCGGATGGTGCAGCCGACGAACCTCAGGAATCACTGGACGGCCAGACGCCGCTCCAGGCTGCTGTCACGCCTCACATGGACGCTGTCGTGAAGTCCGGCATCGTCGGTCGTTCCGACAATGTGCCCGAATCAATGCCCTCCGGCAGTGACGTCGGCACGATGTCTCTGTTCGGCTACGATCCCTTGAAATATCACACCGGCCGAGCACCTCTTGAGGCGGCTGCTCAGGGAATTGAACTGGGCTCCAACGACTGGGCGATTCGTTGCAATCTGGTCACGATTATTGACCAGATCATGACCAGTTTCACCGCCGGGCAAATTCCAAGCGATCTTGGAGCTCACCTGGTTGATCTCATGCGGCAACTGGTCGAACAGGATCCCCGCTGGGATTTCCGGGCGGGCGTCAGCTACCGGAATCTCCTGCTCTATCGGAGCCCCGACGGAACCGCTCCGTTTGATGCCGAGACAATGACTTATCCTCCGCACGATCTGACGGATGGTTCAATCGTCGATTTTCTGCCCGCCGGTCCGGGCAGCGATCTGCTTCGATCATTGATGGATCTGAGCAAAGACGCCTTCCTCAAAGATGAGTGGAACCAGCGGCGTGCGGGCGAAGGCGAATACCCGGCGACGCAGGTCTGGCTATGGGGTCAGGGCAGCCGCCCTGCTCTGGTTCCGTTCCGCGAACGATACGGCGTTGCAGGAGCCGTTATCACAGCTGTCGATCTGCTTCGCGGAATCGGCCGGCTGATTGGGTGGGATGTGATCGAAGTCGAAGGAGCAACCGGATATCTCGACACTGATTACGCCGCCAAGGGGCGAGCCGCAATCGAAACACTCAAGGGGGGAGCCGACTTCGTCGTTGTCCATGTCGAAGCGACCGACGAAGCCTCGCATGAAGGCGACTGCCACGCCAAGCTGGAAGCCCTGTATGAGATCGACGACAAGATTGTCGCTCCGTTGCACGAATACCTGCGGTCGCAGGGAGACTATCGACTGCTGATCTCGCCCGACCACCCGACCTTCCTGCGAACCAAGACACACAGCCACGGCTATGTGCCGTTCGCAATCACCGGTCAGGGAATCACGCCGGATGACAATACGACCTATGACGAAGTCGCCGCGGAGTACGGAGAAACCTTCAAAGAAGGTCATCTGCTGATGGATCGTTTCCTGCATCAGTAAATCTTCGGCGTGAGGTGAAATCGTCGTGCCGTCTCCGCAACAGTCTTTGTTCCTGCAACGGTCGGTTTATCTACTGTTGTTGATCGCCTTTGCGTTGCGCATGGCGATGATTCTTTTGCGGTTCGACGAACTCCAGCAGGATCGCGACCTGTATCTGGGGCTGGCGGAGAAGATCTGGCAGGGAGCCGGATTTCTCAACCCGTTCACAGACGAGCCGACCGCGTTTCGTCCGCCGATGTACGTCTTTCTGGTCGCTCTGTTTCGCGGCATCGCGGGCGACTGGGGCCTTGCCCTTCTCCACGGAGCGGCCGGCATGGTAACGGTCTGGGCGACCTGCCGCTGCGGATTTGAGATGTCACTCCGCTGGGGAGCCATCGCTGCCGGGACGATTGTCGCTCTCGATCCCCTGTTGATTCGTTACAGCTCTCTGGCGATGACAGAAGTCGTCTTCACGGCATTGCTCAGTTTGACAATGCTCTGCTGGTTCTACAGTCGCCGAAGCTTTGGGCTCACTGTATTGACCGGACTCAGTTTTGGTGTCTCAGCACTCTGCCGCCCGACGATCTGGCCGATGCTGCTGGTGATTCCTGTTCTAGCGGCGCTCGGTCGACTGCTCTGGAAGGCGGGACGCCAGGAAGATCTGGAGTTCGCCAGCTGGAAGTTTCTGCTGGGGCATCTGTTCGTAGTCGGACTGACCGCTTTTCTGGTCGTACTCCCCTGGGGGCTCCGCAATCAGCTGGTGCTCGGACAGTTCAAGATGACGACCACTCACGGCGGGTACACCCTCCTGCTCGGAAACAACAGCACCTTCTACGAGGCTGTCGTGCAGAAGCCGCTCGGGACGACCTGGGGCGATTACCCGGTTGAAGATCCTCGCAGCCAGACGCAGTGGTACGGGCGGCTCACTCAAGAATTGAACGATCAGGGGCTGACAGGCGAATTCGAGCGGGACAAGGCTCAATACGATCTGGCTTTTCAGGAGATCTCGGAAAACCCCGGCGTGTTTCTGCAGTCCTGTCTGCTTCGGCAATTGCGGCTCTGGTCTCCCGTTCCTCAAGGGGAAGAAGCGAACGCTCTGCCGGGAGTCGTCTTCTTCGGGCTATGGATGTTCTATGGCACCCTCTACGTTCTGGCCATCGCCGGGATTACGATCTCTTTACGATTGAAACGCGAGCCATGGCCCCTGATCTGGCTTCTCGCAATGATCATCACGCTCGCTGTGGTGCACACGTTTTACTGGTCGAACGCCCGGATGAGGGCTCCGTTGATTCCCGCTCTGGCACTTCTCGCGGGAGTCACTGTTGATCTGGTTGTTTGTCGCCTGAATCGCCGTGCGAAGGCGAAGTCCACTCCCGTCTGATGTAAGAACTCCCGATTCGAAAGGTCGCTCATGAGATCATTCCTTTGGATTCTCTGCTTCGTGTTCTGCTCTCCCGCCCTGCTCCACGCCCAGGAAGTGATCAAACTCTGGCCGGACAATCCGCCCGGGGAACCTCTCGAAGTCGGACCGGAAGAGGATATTACCAAGCCCAACGATCGACTGATCGCCGGCAAACGGATTATCAAACTGGCCAACGTGGCCGAACCAGAAGTGCATGTCTATCTCCCGCCTCAAGAGAAACGGAACGGGACGTCCGTCGTCATCTGTCCGGGCGGCGGCTTTAGTATTCTGGCCTGGGATCTGGAAGGAACTGAAGCTGCGGAATGGCTCAACAACCTTGGGGTAACTGCGGTTGTGCTGAAATATCGGGTTCCGACACGAAATCGCGACGTCAAATGGGAAGCGGCTGCCCAGGACGCTCAACGTGCGATCAGCCTGGTTCGCTCTCGGTCGGAAGAATGGATGCTGAATCCCGATCGAGTCGGCGTTCTCGGCTTCTCAGCGGGCGGGCATACGGCCGCTCGTGCGGCTCTTGCTGGTGAAAAACGCTACTACGAAACGCAGGACGATATCGACAAATGGGATTGTCGTCCCAACATGGCCATGCTGATTTACCCGGCCTATCTGGATGAAGGCGACGGAGCGACACTGGCCGACGGTTTGGTCGTGAATGCTTCGAGCCCGCAGATGTTCATAGTCCATGCGTTCGACGATCGCATTTCGGTCACCGGAAGTCTTGCGCTGGCTCTCGAACTGAAGCAGGCCGGCGTCGCCTTCGACCTGCATGTTTACGACACCGGCGGGCACGGCTACGGACTGCGTCCAGTTCCCGATCAACCGGTGACAAGCTGGCCGAATCGCTGTGCTGACTGGATGAAGCGAAACGGCTGGCTGAAAGCGGAAGTCGAAACGAACTCAAAAGCGAAGCAGTCGGAGCAATAACCGGCAGACTTGCGAGCCTTGAATCTGAAGTTCAGACGATGTCGTCCTGCCTTAGGGAGTGCAGACACTGGCTTCGGATTTCAGGTCGCAGGTGTTGACCGCTCGAACGGAATAGCTTTCCGCTGCATCAGCATCGGGGATCGTGACCGTCATCTCGGCAAGCGGGGCGTTCGGGGTGTCGTGATAAGAGATGCCCTGAAACAGGTAGTGTCCGAACGTGGCCTGCGGCGTTTCCGGCAGCGCCGCGATCGGCTCGCCATCGTGTTCGATGACGAAGCCCTTGAGTCCACTCTCCAGGTCAGCTGTGGCGGTCCAGGTCAACGTCAGTGACTGATCATCGTTCCGTTGACCCCGGACATTGGCAGGCGGCGGTGGTGGAGTCCGATCGTCGGCGAGGCCCGCGTGGAGGTATCCTTCCAGGCGACGAGACATTTCTCCGTGCCATTGATCCAGCGCAGCAACCGCTGGACGCAATTGATCGGCTGGGTCGGTCGGCAGCCGATGTTCGAGCCAGAAGTCGAAAAACGGAATCGCCAGAAAACGCGAACCGCCGCACTCATGGCTCGTATTCGGATCAGCCGCAAACTCGAAAAATGTGGCTCCCTGTTCCTGATACGCCTTCTGCATCGCCAATAGTCCTGTCCACGCCGCCTGAAAGCGTTCATGGTCTCTCTCTTTGACTCCCGGATTGGCCATCATGGGGATCCGGTAAGCGGCATCCGGAATGTTGGGGACTTCAATATCGCCTTTGGTCCAGTAGCCAAAGGCGGTTCCGGATCGAAACCAGATTGCCACGATTCGCTCGGGATGTTCGACCTGCATAAGCGACGACCAGAAGCCCCCGCCCGAATGCCCCCAGAGGCACCAGGGAGCGGTTTCAAGTTCGCGGTGTCCGGCCAGGTCTGAGAAATCTCCGAGAGCCTGAAGGAATCGCGCGCCCGAGCCGTTCCGGGGATCACACCAGAGGCGGCAGTTAATACCCTCTCGAGGTTCATAGGAGCTTCCCAGGAGTGCGCAGTCCCACTTCGCGGCCAGGGCCTGCCACTGCAGATCATCGGCTGCAGTCTGTCCGCCCACAGAGGCCCCGACTCCACAACCGTGTTGATGCACGATGACACCCCGGACCGTTTCGACGCCATCCGGAATCCACAGATAGTAGTCGACGGAAATCCGCAGGGCTCCCGGCGTAAGATCAGCCGGATAATGTGCCTGATAGATCGTCCCCTGATGAGACTTCCGCTGCGAAGTTTTCGTTTGGCGTTCCTGCTCGACCAGGGTTCTGATCTGCTCGTCGAGTTCGGCGGCTTTGTTTTTTGCCTCTTCGACCGGGAGCCCCGGTTTGACGCTCGGCCGCTTGTGTCCGACATCCGAGAGGTAAGCATCGTGCAAGATCCGTTGTTTGTGGTGGATCAGATCGAACAGCTGATCCGGGATTTCTGATCGTGAAGAGATATTCCACGCGGAAAGGATCTGATCAGCGATCATTCGATGTCCGACACGATTGCAGTGGACTCCATCCGGAGCCAGTGTGAAATCGGAGTCTTTCTTTCGCTCAGCCTGAGTGTAGGCATTCAGCGGCGTGTGCAGATCGATCACCATCTCAGCCCCGATTTTCGACTGCTGGAGCCAGTCGCTATACCGGGACAGGACGTTGTCGTAGCCCTCGAAAGGCGCGTAGTAGGCGTATTCCTCCGCACCAGCCGGTCGTGTCTTCTCTTTCACGGGATGGGAATCAAACGGAGGCGGCGTGAGAATAATCGCTTTCGCTCCGGCTGCGTGGGCCTTCTCGACAATGCTCCTGATCCCGGCCTGATACTCCTTGAAGCGGTCTTCGGCGAATGGGTAGTAGATCCCGTCGTTCATGCCGTAGCAGGCGACGACCACATCCGGCTTCAGCTTCTTCAGAGCCCGGTCAATCCGTTCATGAACGTCCGGCCGCGGAAACGGATGATCCGGTTCGCTCAGCCCGGTACAGGTCTCAGAGCTTAATCCCAGGTTGATCAACTCCGGTCGCGGCGACAGCCCCTGCAGTCGAAGTTCTGCTTCGACGTATGCGATGTAACCGCCGGCGTGAGTAATCGAATCTCCGAGGAACAGGATTCTCTCGGCGTCGAGAGGAAATGCGGGCGGGGCTTCTGCCCGCGCAGATGAAGCGGACGTTGAAACGCAGAGCATCAGCAACAGGCGGAGCGTCTTCATAGGGATCCTCGCAAAGCGTTAGAGTGGCGGTCGCACTCTGCGAGGATAATGCAATCGATCTGGGGACGAAAGCGGCCCGGCCGATGCTGTCAGCTGGCGACCGGAAGATCGGACGTCGATTCGCCAATCGGCTCGACATCGACCGAGACCTTCAGATTGTGAGAGCCTGAACCGATCACGACCCCCTTTACGGGAGCGACGTCGGCATAGTCTCGGCCCCAGGCGACGGTAATGTGTTCCTCACCAAGAAAACAGTTGTTGGTCGGATCGCAGTCAATCCACCCGAGTGGACCGCAGAAGACGCTGATCCAGGCGTGGGAGGCATCGGCTCCACGAAGTCGCGGACGCCCCTCTGGCGGACGCGTACGGATGTAACCGCTAACGTAGCGCGCCGGCAAATCAACCGCCCGGCACAGCGCAATGGCCAGATGCGAAAAATCCTGGCAGACACCTCGCTTCTTCTTGAAGATGTCGCTGGTAGGCGTACTCACCGTGGTCGCTTCGGAGTCGAACTTGTATTCGCTGGCGAAGTACGCCAGAAGTCTTTTCAGGCCGATCAGAACGGGCTCGCCATCGGGAAACAACTGGCGAGCCGCAGGTTGAATCAGTTCGGCGAGATCGTCGACGCGAGGAGAAGCGGCCTGCATCTCCCGGGTATGGAAATCATATGGGCATGGTTCCTGACAGACCGAAGCGACAATCTGATCCCAGGGGGGGGATGCCTCCGGAGCCGGCAGGACCGGTTTCCTGACGTCGACGCGGCTCGATGCATGAATCTCAAGATGTTCATAGCCACGTTCGAACGACAGGAAGTGAACGGTGTTCCCATAGTAATCACTGCGCCGATCAAACGTCGTGGTCGGCGGGTCGGTCGTCAGACGAGTGTGTTCGCACGTCTGGTTCGGCGTTTGTCGAGGCGTCAGATAGACCTGATTCATGCCGATCGAAACGCGATCTTCCGTATCGAAACGGGTGATATGTGTGACGCGGTATCTCATGCGCTCTTTCGAGTTCGGAAAACTCAAACCTGCTGGTGGAATTCGGCCAGGACAAAGAAGGTCGATGTCAGCTGGTTGGAGATGACATTAATCCGTTCATCCAGTGAATTGAGGAGTTCTTCGAGAGGCGGACGATAGTCGGACCAGTTCGGCTGCCGGTCTGATGTCGGCAACAGCGATTGTACCTTAAACCGCAATTCGCGCACGCTGCCCCACTCCGGTGGAACAAGAGGCCGTCGTTTGTCCTTATAAGGCAGTTCGGCCAGTAGACGCCGCAGTTCGTTGAACTGGAATACGAGTGCATGTGGGTTGCTTGAATCGGTCACGAGCAGATCGAAAGCCGGGAGGACCGCGAAGTTCGCTCGATATCGGGATCGATACGTCATGATGCTGTTGCAGACATCGAGCAGCGTGACCAGCGGAAGGACATCGCGTTCGTCGAGATCCTTCAGAAAGTGACGAAGGGTCAACCCAAGTTGACGAGATCGTTCCAGCGTCCGTCCGATCAGCAGGAAGTGCCGGGTCGGCCCGTGAACGAGTCCATCGGAGATCTGACCGGACAGCGCGGAAATCTGGAGCATCAATGAATTCATCAGATTCTGAACGTCGCTCAGAGTCATGTCCTGAGAGGGCCGGATCGTTTGCCGCATCTGTTGAATCGCTCGCCAGAAGTCGTCCGTCATTCGGTCACGAACGAGGGAGGCGATCCGGATCACCTGTTCGCAGAGGTCTCTGAAATTGCCTGGCGCTTCCTGACCGCAAACAATCTTCGGCCACAACGATTCGATATGTTCGCGCGCCGGGAAGAAATCATCGAGACAGAGCGACTCTTCAACCACGCCCTGCTCCGCCAGACAGGAGATCATGGGAAAGACATCGAACATGGCCTGCTGTCCCGACTCGCTGAGCATCCGCTCGGTTGTTTTGCGAATCAGGCGACCTGCGAATTCGAGTCGTTCCAGATAGCGTCCCAGCCAGTACAGGTTATCGGCGGCACGGCTCGGGAGGCGATTGTTGGCGCGCTGAAGCTTGGGCGGTTCCTGGATACGTGCCAGAAGCGAGACGGCGGGAACAGGCTTATTGGAGCAAATCCAGACATCTTTACTGCACTGACCGGCTGAAATGGAAAGCGGCATCGGTTCGGGAGATGTCTCGACGCGAATCAGGCCACCGTTCATCACATCAAAGGTCTCATCTTTGCGGACGGCGAACGTCCTGAGGGCGAGATACCCCGGACGAAAGTGCTTGCCGATCCAGCACGGAGCCGCCGACCGGACAATCTTCTCCTGTGCAACATATTGCCACGGGCGGGCTTTCAGTGTCTGCAGCAGCTGGTCTCGCTGCTGCTCCTTCAAATCACTGATAACGTATTCCTGTCCTCCGGAATGCGAAAAGGCCGGCTTCACGACAAGCGAGTCGAATTGGGAGAGAACATGTTCGAAGGCGTCTTTCTGGCCGCACCACCAGGTGGCGATCGAGGGCATGAGTAACTCTTCGCCGAGCAAGTGTCGACAAAGGGCCGGCAGGAACGGCATGAAGACCGGAGAATCGAGCAGTCCGAATTCCGGACCGTTCAGCATCACCACGTTTCGGTGTCGCATCGCGCTGAGCAGTCCGGCGATTCCGTTAGGGGAATATCCACCCACTTCGAGCGGGTCGATGTTCTGGTCGACATATCGGCGGATAATCACATCGACCGGCACAAGACCCGTCAAGGTTTTCAGCCAGACATGGTTCTTCCGCACGGTCAGGTCGTCCGCTTCGACAAGCGTATAGCCGAGATAGCGGGCCAGGAAGACGTCCTCGAAGTAGAACGCCTGCGTCGGGCCCCCACTCAGAATGACGACGGCCGGATTCTGGCGGCGGTGCCGCGCGAGTTTCTTGATCGACTCGTGAAACTGCATGAAGAACGGTGCGAGCCGATGTACCTGACACTGCCGCAAAAACTGAGGCAGCGTCTTCGATAGGACGATGCGGTTCTCGAGCGTGTAGCTGATTCCAGCCGGAGCATTGGCTCGATCGGCCATCACCCACCAGTCTCCACTGGGGGATCGGGCAATTTCGCTGCCATAGAGAAGCAGACGCGAGCTGACGGGAGGCAGATTGTGGAATGCCCGCTGGAACTCGGGATTCTTGAAGATCAGATCCGTCGGCAGTAGTCCTTCGGAGAGAATCGTCTGGGCGCCGTACAGGTCGCGAACCGCCAGATCGATGAGTCTGGCTCGCTGAGAAATCCCGGCATGCACTCGATCCCAGTCTTCCGCTGCGAACATCGCTGGAAGCAGATCGATTTCCCAGGGACGAAGGGAACGACGGTCCTGATCGAAGCCGGTGATATTGACACCGTTCTCAAGCAGGAACTGATTCGCGGACAGCTGACGCGTTGCTAACTCGTCATTGCTCAGTTCGTTCAGAGAATCAATTAACCGGTGCCATTGCGGCTGAATCGTTCCGTCGGCTGTCCGGAATTCATCAAAGGCATCCGGAGGGCCAACATACGAGAGCAGCCGTTCCATGGTGGAGCCTGTTGCAACATGCGAGATCATTCACGAGCGCCTTGGCGAATTTCGACGGAAGCTTCCCTGTACCATCGGGACGCGAATGCATGAGATCTCATGCCGAATGGGGAAATCCAGCCGCGTCCCGCCGGCGTGGTAACGGGATTCTATGTTGCCTTCTGCCGGAGATCGAGCGTGAATGGATAATGGGGATTCCGAGAAGTTTCGACCAGCTGCACGCGTCCCGGCGTATGACCGAAACGGAAGAAACGACAGGCCCGTCGGCTCTCGGCTTCCAGCGCATTGACCGGGAAGCTTGAAGGATTCAGGCCGCCGGCGTTTTCGATGTGGTACCGGCACCCGCCAATCGATCGCATCCGGGCACGGTCCACGATGTCGAAGACCAGCGGAACGTGCACCGGGATCGTGGGATGCAGACAGTTCGGCGGCTGCCAGGCTCGATAACGAACTCCAGCCACGTATTCGCCCGCGATCTCAGTCGGATGCATCGGAAGCGTTCGACCGTTGCACGTGACGACGTAATGGTCTGAAAACGCTCCGCTCACCTTGATCTGCAACCGTTCCAGCGAAGAGTCGACATATCGGGTCGTTCCGCTGCCGCTGGCCTGTTCGCCGAGGACATACCACGGTTCAATTGCCTGACGGATTTCCAGGTGATACCCGTCATAGGTGACGTCGCCCACAAGCGGGCAGCGAAATTCGATGTGCGGGATGAACCATTCATATTCCATCGGAATTCCGGCCTCCCGAAGATCGTCAATCACCATGCGGAAGTCGGACATCAGGTAATAGGGCAACATGAACTGATCGTGAAGGCGGGTTCCCCAGTCGATCAGCTCTTCCTTGTATGGCTTGTCCCAGAACGCGGCGACGAAGGCCCGCAGCAGCAGTTGCTGGGTCAGGCTCATCTGAGAATGAGGGGGCATCTCGAAGGCCCGAAATTCCAGCAGACCGAGACGACCAGTCGATGAGTCGGGCGAATAAAGCTTATCGATACAGAATTCCGCCCGGTGCGTATTGCCGGTCAGGTCGGTCAGCAAGTGACGGAAAATGCGATCGACCAGCCAGGCCGGACGGTTCTGTTCAGCTTCGAGCGTGTCGAGTGCGATCTGCATTTCATAGATCGCGTCCCGTCGGCTCTCGTCCATTCGCGGTGCCTGACTGGTGGGCCCAATGAACATTCCGGAAAACAGGTACGACAGCGAAGGATGATTGTTCCAGTATCGGATCATGCTGCCGAGCAGATCCGGCCTCCGCAGAAACGGACTCTGATCGGGCGTCGGCCCTCCCATGACAACGTGATTCCCGCCGCCGGTTCCGGCGTGACGGCCATCGAGCTGGAATTTTTCGGTCCCCAGCCGACAGAGGTGAGCTTCCTCATAGATGGCGGTTGTAATGTCGACCAGTTCCCGCCAGTCGCTCGCCGGCTGCACGTTCACTTCGATGACGCCGGGATCCGGGGTCACCTTGATGGTCTCGATTCGAGGGTCGTTTGGCGGAAGATAGCCTTCAAAAACGACCGGCACGTCGAGTGTCTGAGCCGTGGCTTCGACCGCCGTGGTCAAATCGAGATAGTCTTCCAGGGTGCCCACCGGCGGCATGAAGATATGAATCCGTCCGTCTCGCGGTTCCAGGCAGAGAGCCGTTCGCACCTCGTTTCCGGTTGCGGCCTGAGACGTCGCTTCCCGGGCGATGATCTGCTCCAGAGTTTCCTCGGGACTGCCTCCGCGGCCACGCCGCTGAAACTGCGTCTGGACTTCTTCCATTTCCAGATGGGTTTGCTGCACGGCGTTTCGCAGTTCAACGTAGCTCGGAAGTCGATCCCGAGGGGCGAAGGGATCAATTTCGTAGACGCTCGGTCGCGGATCGTCCGGTTTGCTGCTGACCGGCAGGGAAGCGATTGGGAGTCGCAATCCCATGGGAGAATCACCGGGGATCAGAAACAGCTTGGGACCCCGGAACGGCCAGGGCCCGCTTTGCCACTTCGCGTTTGCCTGCCACCAGGCTCGTTTCAGGGGGAGAACGAATCCGACAGGTTGCGTCACGCCCCGATCGAGGGCCCGCGCAAGTTTGAAGCGTTCCTCGGCTTTATCCAGATCAAACTTCCGCGGGTCGACATTGACTGGGAGCTTCTGCTCCTCATGAATCACGTTCCAGACATCTTCATAAGCCGGACGAACATAGCGGGATTCGACGCCGATATGCTCGCACAATGTTTCGATAAACTCCGCGGCAACGCCTACATCTGCTTTCGTGCTCGTCTTGGAAGTGGCGAACAGTTCCGGATCCTCACAGACCGGTTCTCCATCCGTGCGCCACATGCACGTCAGTGCCCAGCGGGGGAGCGGTTCTCCCGGGTACCATTTCCCCTGACCGAAGTGCAGCATTCCCCCTGCTCCGAAGCGATCGCGCAGGCGGAGGAGCAACTCTTCGGAAAGACGGTACTTGTCGGGACCGACGGCGGCGATTGTCCATTCATCGCCTTCCATGTCATCGATGGAGACGAACGTCGGCTCGCCCCCCATCGTGAGATTGACCTCATTCTTCTGCAGGGTCTCTTCGACTTGATCACCGACGCGGAGAATCTGTTCCCACTGCGTGTCGGTGTACGGTTTGGTGACGCGGGGATCTTCGTGAACCCGTTCGATCCGCATCTCGAAATCGAATTCGACTTCACACTTGCCAATCGCACCTTCAATCGGGGCGGCGGTCGTTGGAAGTGGCGTGCACGCCAGTGGGATATGACCTTCCGAGACGAGCAGCCCGGATGTCGGATCGAGCCCGACCCACCCTGCTCCAGGCAGAAAGACTTCGGTCCACGCATGCAAGTCGGTGAAATCCTTCTCCGGCCCACTCGGTCCATCGAGTGATCGGACATCAGGAGCCAGCTGAATCAGGTAACCCGAAACAAACCGGGTGGCGAAGCCGCAATGACGGAGAATCTGCATCAGCAGCCAGGCGGAATCGCGGCAGGAGCCCGAGCGATTCGTCAGCGTTTCTTCGCACGTCTGGACGCCGGGCTCCATTCGAATCAGGTACTTGATGTCCTGCTGCAGCTGCTGATTGACAGCGACGAGAAAATCGATTGTTCGACGGGGCGTGTAGTCAATCGCCTCGAGGTAGTCCACTAACGCCGAGCCTCGTTCGCGAATCGCCAGGAACGGTGCCAGATCGGCTTTCAGATGTTCGTCATACTCGAACGGGAAGTCGGCTGCAGACTCTTCAATGAAGAAGTCGAACGGATTGATGACCGACATCTCAACCGTAAGGTCCACGGTGACACTGAGATGGTCTGTTGCACTGTGAAAGTTGTAACGGGCCAGAAAGTTGCTGTGTGGATCCTGCAGCCAGTTGACGAAGTGATCCTCTGGTTCGACGACCAGTGAATAGGATTTCACGGGCGTGCGACAATGAGGAGCAGGCCGCAATCGGACGGTTTGAGGACCGAGAACGACCCGACGATCGTAGGTATACCGGGTCTGATGGTGGAGCGCCACGCGAATGCTCATTGAGGTCGTCTCGAGAGTAGGCGGATCATAGCGGAATACGCCGGCTTCGCTGGAAGCCGGTCTCTTCACGCGAAGGTTGTTTCATTCAGACGACGTATTGGGATTGCGACTGATGCATCGACGGTCGCGTCGTGTTGCCGTAAAACGCCTGATGGATGGCAACTCCCAGTTCGTTCAGCTGGCACTGGAACGAATCGATGTATTCGTGCAGACCATTGTTGACGATGTCATCGACGGAGATGTAATCCATATTCGTCTTCATGCGACCGAGCAACTGTTCGGCCGGATTGGAGAAGACATACGGCGGTGCCCCGGAAAGGAAGCGCAGCGCCATATCGGCATTTACCAGGCAGTAGTGCAAAGCTCGCGGGAAGAACCGGTCGAGGACAAGAAACGCAACGACTTTCTTTGGCTCGATCCGACCATGCGTTCGCCGATACATCTGCAGTGCCGAAGTAGAATTCAGTAGGGCGGCCCACTGGACGATGTCGAGATTGCCGCCGACATCCTGCACGCGAGGAAGCAGGATATAATATTTGACGTCAAGGATTCGCGATGTTTTGTCGGCTCGTTCGATCAGTCGTCCGAGTCGGCTGATGTTGTAGGCTTCCCCGTGGGAGAGCGTCAGCTCGGCAGCTCCCTCGATGAGCTGAGAACGATCTTTGACGATATCCAGCAGCTTCTGGGGATTGGCATACGTGCAGGCATCCCGGGGATAGGCGTGGATCATCAAATAGAACTTGTTGATCGCCTGCCAGATGGGAATCGAGAGATTGTCGCGAATGCAGCGGGCATTCTCTCGGGCGGCATCGAGGCAGGAGATGATCGAGTTCGGATTCCTGCTGTCGAGGGTGAGAAACTGGACCACGTTCTCCTGAGTGTACTTTTTGCCGTACAGCTCCTTGAAGCGGTCATTGTCACCCGTCGTCAGGATGAGTGGTTCCCACTGAGTGGATATCGAACGTTGAAAGCCGAGGGTAAGCTTCTGGTTGACGTCAATGAATCGGGCGACGTTGTCGGCCCGTTCAATGTAGCGGCTCATCCAGAAGATCGAGTCAGCAACGCGACTGAGCATGTCTGTTGTTCTCTCTGTCTTTCGCTTGTTTCAGGATCAGCCAAGGACCCAGGTATCTTTGCTTCCGCCGCCCTGCGAGGAATTGACGATCATGGAGTTCTTTACCAGCGCGACTCGCGTCAGTCCGCCGGGAAGGACGTACATATCGGCTGCGTCGAGTCCCCCCAGAAGGACAAACGGTCTCAGGTCGACGTGTCGCGGCTCAACACCGTCCGGGCACATTGTCGGTACTGTCGAGAGCTGCAGCATCGGTTGGGCAATATAATTGCGCGGATCAGCCTTGATCTGCGCCCGGCATTCTTCGAGTTCCTTCTTTGAGGCCCGCGGCCCCAGAACGATGCCATAGCCGCCCGCTTCGTTGGTTGGCTTGACCACCAGGCTTTCGAGGTTCTTCAGCACGTGCTCCCGCTGCTTGGGATCGGAGCAGACATACGTCGGGACGTTCTGAAGAATGGGATCTTCACCTGTGTAATACTTGATGATTTCCGGTACGTAAGCGTAGATGGCTTTGTCATCGGCAACGCCTGTTCCTGGAGCGTTGGCCAGTGTCACGTGCCCGAGACGATGAGCTTCCATCAGCCCCGCCACACCAATCACCGAATCGTCCCGGAATGTAAGAGGATCCAGAAACGTGTCGTCGATTCGCCGATAGATGACATCGACTTTGCGGAGGCCCCGAATCGTTTTGGTGTAGACGTAAGTGTCGATGACAACCAGGTCTGGTCCCTGAACCAGTTCGATTCCCATCTGTTGAGCAAGGAAGGAATGCTCAAAATACGCCGAGTTGAAGATGCCAGGCGTGAGCAGCACGGCGACCGGCATGTCGACGCCATCAGGAGCGGTGGCGAGAAGCGTATCGAGCAGTCGTTCGGGATAATCTTCCACGGATGCCACGGACTGTCCGTTGAAGACTTCGGGAAGCACCCGTTTCATGACCTCACGGTTCTCAAGCACGTAAGACACGCCTGAGGGGCAGCGAAGGTTGTCTTCAAGCACATAGATCTCGCCATCCTCATGACGGATCAGATCGGTGCCGGTGATGTGCGTCCAGACTCCCTTGGGAGGCCGATGCCCGACGCATTCCTTCCGGAACGTGGCCGCGGTTTGAATCATCTCGCGGGGGATGATTCCGTCGTTCAGGATCTTCTGTTCGTTATAGATATCGTCGACAAACAGATTGAGAGCGAAGATTCGCTGACGCAGGCCACGATCGATGTGCTGCCATTCTTCATGCCCAACGACCCGAGGGAGGAGATCGAACGGCCAGACTTTTTCGTTGCCGTCCTGATGTCCGTAAACGGCGAACGTGATTCCGAGGTCGCGAAGCCTTTCGTCAGTGACGAGCTGGCGTTCGATGATTTCATCGTAGCCGAGGTTCGTCAAAGCGAGCGAAACCGTGGGAAAGCGAGACTCATGAGCCTTGGTGAGAAGTTCATCAAAGCAAGGTGGTACAGGGTAGTCAGAAAACATTCGGCAACCGCTCTTCGTTGGTGTAGGGACGGGCGTGCGTCGTTCCTCAAGTCCAGTTCATCTGCAGCAGCAAATCTGAGACCGTTCGCTTTCAGGCGGCGTTCTTAGGGGGCGTGACTCCTCTGTAACAACGTGGTTGTAGGTCTTTTACGCAGTACTGCTTTATTTGTTTGCAGCGTTGGCCGCGGTCTGTTCCGTGGGACGGATCACAATTCGCGGGGACAGGACGGACGATCGTTTCTGGTAATTGGCGATGCCTATCAGTTTAGCCTCTTCGGTAAGCAGCGCCATCTCCAATCCGTCCGGAAGTTTCTCGGAGGGGACAGGGATCTTCCGACCATTGGCCGCCCAGATCGCCTCTCGCGACGAACAGGTGTAAGCGGGAAGCTCGCGAACAGCTTCAATCGGGTGAAGCAGATAGTCTTCCCAGGTGTCCCGTTCCAGGTCTTCCAGCCGAACCGCCTCAGCCAATGTGAAACGTCCGATGGCCTCGCGGGAAAGATCGGTCATCACGGCTCCGCAACCGGCCAGTTCACCCACATCGCGTCCCAGCGATCGGACATAGGTCCCTGAACCACATTGAATTAACGCCTGCCATTCCCGGCCCCGGCAATTGAGCAGGTCGAAGCGATCGATCCGGACGGTCTTGGCTGTCAGCTCGAAATCTTCTCCCTGCCGGGCCAGGTCATAGGCTCGCTTCCCCTGCACCATGACGGCGGAGAATTTCGGCGGAACTTGTGTGATCTCGCCGCGAAACTGAGCGAGTAGAGAGCGAAGTTCGTCCGGTGTGGGTGGAACGGCGTCCGGGACCTGTTCGAGTTCGCCTTCGACATCATCGGTATTACTGCGGACACCAAACCGAAATGAGGCCCGGTAGGTTTTGGCCATTCGCTGAATATAAGGAACCAGTCGAGTGGCATTGTTCAGGCAGATAACCAGGACGCCCGTGGCCAGCGGATCAAGCGTGCCGGCGTGACCACAGCGACGAATTCCAGTCACGCGGCGAACGCGATCGACCACATCTCGCGACGTGGGACCGGTCGGTTTATTGATGACAAGTAGTCCGGGAGCATTCATCGCTTAAGCAACCTGAGTTGAGAGCTGCCGGCAGACCTGTTCCGGGCAGACGAGAGTACGAATTTCAGCAGCCAGGAAGAGAGAACCCGTGGCGACGACCACTCCTTCCGCGGGAGTCGACTGCAGCGCTTCCGCCAGAGCCGTGCGAGGATCAGCGAACGTCAACGATTCGCCACGATGGGATTCACGGAGGCAGCCAAGCAGTTGAGCAGCCGGGAGTCCGCGTTCGTTCCCCCCGTACTGGGTCACGATGACACGATCGGTGTCCGGAATCGATCGGCACATTGTCGCGTAATCTTTATCTTTAGAGACCGCTACCAGGAATGTAACCGGTCGTCCGGGAAAGACGGCGTGGACAGTCGTGATCAGGTTTTCGAACGACGACGGATTGTGGGCGGCATCAGCAATCAGCAGCGGTCGATCCTGGAGAATCTCGAATCGCAACGGCAGTGCAATGTCACGGACAGCTTTTTGAGTCGCTTCAGTATTGAACGTGTATCCCCGTTTGCGCAGCTCGCGAATGCAGCCGAGCGCCAGAGCGATATTGTTACCGTAAACACGTCCGGGCTTCCGGAACACGACTTCCAGCCGTTCCTCGGCTCCCTCTCGACCAGCCTCGGAAAGCGGATAGAAGACGAGCTTCTGTTGCCGTTCGGCTTCCGTCCACGGGCTTTCCACGTCGAACGCGAAGTCGGTGTGGAGTTCCGTATAGGGGCAGTCGAGATCACGGGCTTTGTTCCGAAACAGCTCTCGGACCGCCGGTGTCTCTGCAGAAGTCACGACAGGAACTCCACGTTTGATGATGCCGGCTTTCTCAGCGGCGATCTGCTCGACAGTCGAGCCGAGCAGACGCGTATGATCGAGCGAAATGCTGGAAATTGCCGAGACGAGTGGAGAACACAGGTTCGTCGAATCGAGCCGCCCGCCGAGACCGACTTCCAGTACAACCAGGTCGACCTGTTCTTCCGTGAAATGCTGCCACGCGATCGCAGTGATGAATTCAAAGAACGTGGGCATCATTCCGCTGGCGGATTCTGGCAGGCTGTCGACATAGTCCGCCATTCGCTGGACGAGCCCGATGAATCGAAGCGTGGAAACCATCTGCCCATTAACGACGAACCGCTCCTCGATGTTGTTCATGTGAGGGGACGTAAACAACCCGACTTTATAGCCGGCTTCCTGTGCGATCGCGGCGACGAGGGCCGCCGTGGTCCCCTTCCCTTTGGTGCCAGCGATGTGCACAGCCGGAATTCGATCCTGCGGATTGCCCAATGCTTCGAGAAGACGCCGCATCCGTTCGAGTTTGAAGTCGGATGCCCCGTACTGGTTCGAACCCAGCCGCTCGTAGTTGACCCGACCATACAGCCAGGCGACGGCATCCTCATACGTATTGATCATCTCTCAGTCCTGAACCTCAGCAGCGAGGGGGCCGGCAATTTCCACTGTGATCGACTGCCATTGATGCAATCTCTCACCAGGTGACGTCTCCCAAACGCGACCTCTCTGTTGCCGTCACGTTGATATTAGCACAAATCGAAACGCTGGCGAGTACACGCTCGGTAATCCTTAAAAATACGGAGTGCGCGGGCGAATACAGCCAGGATTTCGACCTACGTTTGCGGCGATGGCCGAATTGCATCCGTCACCCCTCCCGCAGTTCCGCGATGCAGCTTCTTCATTCACGACGGCCAGGTCGCTTCTGACTTCAATTCAGAAAAGAGAGGGACGACATGTCCACACTTCGAGCTATTGAGTTCCCACTCGAAACGTTCCCCGCGAATTCCGAAGCTCGCTCGTCTGAATCGCCGCGAACCGGGGCCTGGATCAGACGTTCTGTCCTGTTGGATCGCCGAAACGTCGCCCGCAGCCCGGCTGCCTTCGACGTCGAGGTGACTCCCGTCAATGAACTCCTCGTGGCCCAGAGCTCCCCGATCGAGGGGACCATTCTCAATTTCTCGCAGGGCGGCCTCTGTCTCGAACATGCCGACCTGATCGTCGAGCCCTACGTTCGGCTGGATTGGGTGGTGAACGATGTTCATCACAATGCGATCGTCAAGCTGCGGTGGTGCCGGGCCCTGGGGGCGGACCGTTACCTGAGCGGCGGTCGCGTCATCGGCATCAGCTGAGCACTCACTCTTTGCGCGTCCCTCCGGTTGGATCCCCGGCCGCTCTGGTTTTCTGGACTGTGTTCAGGAGATTAACGAGCCGGGGATCTTTGCCGAAGTCGAAGACCGGATTCACCGGACGGATAGCCTGAAACTCCGCCGGCGACTGTTCAGCAATCTCATCCAGATCCGGATCGAAATCAATAATCACGTTCTTGCGGATCAGTTCGTAATCAGGCGGATGATCCCATTCTCCCTGAGCAGGAAACTGTTCCAGGTCCTCCCAGCTCTGTGGCCAGCGTCCCTCATGAACTTTCAGGTATTCCCCGACCACGTAGAACATCCGCCGCACCGCCTGGTTTTGGACATCGACTCCGTTATTCCAGCGATATCGGGCAGCGAACAGGCTCAACCCCACTGCCAGGACGAGGCAGATCGTGAGGATGACCTTATTGCGAAAGTCGCCCTGCGGCGTCTGTTTCAGGATCGGGTTCTCAGCAGGCAATGGTCCGGACTTCCTCGACGGCGGTTATGGGAATGACATTTCACGCTTCGGTCTGATTATAGACGATAGAACTGTCGAGACATCTCTCCAGCGACATTTCGGCGAACTTCAGAAAACGCAGGACGCCGTTGCACACCCTGGTGAAGCCTGTCTGGCAGCTGCCGGATGACCACAAGGCATTCCCGGTTCTTGTATTCGCGGTCGTCGATGCGTTACAATTTCAGGTCCCGCCTTCGTCCTTTGCCCCACGATTTCCAGCAGGATCTCCCTGAACGATGGATCTTCTTCGCTACGCAACCCTCGGTCTGATGCTCGTCTCCGTTTCCACGGCTCGAGCTGCTGACATCGATTTTAACCGTGATATTCGACCGGTTCTGTCCGACAAATGCTTTCTTTGTCATGGGCCCGATGAGACGACCCGGGAAGTCGGTTTGCGTCTGGATGTCCGCGAGAATGCTGTGGAGTATGGGGCGCTTGTTCCAGGGGATGCCGCCGCCAGTGCGATCATCGAACGGATTACATCGACCGATCCCGATCTCGTTATGCCTCCGCCCTCGACGGACAAGACGATGACACCTGCCGAGGTCGCAAAGATGCGGCAGTGGATCGAACAGGGGGCTGAGTACGACCAGCACTGGGCATTCGTGCCTCCCGAACGGCCCGAACTCCCTGAGGTCGAAAACGAAGCTCTCGTTCACAGCCCGATTGACCGGTTCGTCCTTGCGCGGCTCGAGAAGGAAGGAATGTCCTTCAGCTCCCAAGCCGACCGCTCGACGATGATTCGCCGATTGTATCTCGACCTGACTGGACTACCTCCCACGCTCGCCGCGCAGCATCGCTGGCAGAACGAACCAGCCGCTGACTGGGACGCAAAACTTGTCGAGCACTTGCTCGCCTCTCCTCATTATGGAGAGCACTGGGCCCGCTGGTGGCTCGATGCGGCCCGCTATGCCGATTCCGATGGTTACGAAAAGGACAAACAGCGGAGCGTCTGGTTCTACCGCGACTGGGTGATTGATGCCCTCAACAGTAATAAGCCCTACAACGAGTTTGTCATCGAGCAGATCGCTGGTGATCTCATTCCGGGAGCCGATCAGCAGAGCCGGATCGCGACCGGCTTCCTGCGGAACTCAATGATTAACGAAGAAGGCGGAGCCGATCCGGAGCAGTTCCGCGTTGAAGGCATGTTCGACCGGATGGACGCAATCGGCAAGTCGATCCTCGGCCTCACGACCCAGTGCGCTCAGTGTCACACGCATAAATACGACCCGTTGCAGCAGAGCGAATACTATCAAATGTTCGCGGCCATTAACGGGTTTCATGAAGCGATTACGACCGTCTACACGCCCGAGCAGCAGGAAGAGCGTAAACAGATTCACGCTCGCATGGCTTCGCTCGAGGAACAGGTCAAGAACCGCTATCCCGAGTGGAAGCAGGAACTCAAGGAATGGGAGAAGCACCTTGCTGAACAGCAGGTCGACTGGCAGACCGTTGTGCCGACCGAGATTCCCTTTGAGGGACAGAAGTTCCGCATCCTCGATGATGGATCGGTATTGAGCGAGAGTTTCGCGCCGGCGAAGTCGACCGTTGTTCTGGGCACGACGTTGCCCGCTCAGGAGATCAAAGCAGTAAGGCTCGATCTGCTGACTCATCCCCAGTTGCCGCACAACGGACCTGGCCGTTCCCTATATGGCACGGGAGCACTGACCGAGTTTGAAGTGAACGTGACGCCGAAAGGCGAAAAGGTTCGGAAGGTCAAGTTCGTTCGAGCGATGGCCGATTTCAACCCGGCAGAATCCCACTTGCCGGACGCCTTCCGCGAGAACGACGCCGAGAACGATCACCGGGTTACCGGACCGATTGAATATGCGATCGATGGCGAGAAGAAAACAGCCTGGACGACCGACATCGATCCCGGCCGACGCAATCAGGACATGCACGCGATCTTCGTTCCCGAGGAGCCGCTGAACTTCGATCAGGAGTTCGAGCTCAGCTGGCGACTGGTGCAGACTCACGGCGGTTCCAACTCCGACGACAACGATTCCTACATCATGGGACGCTATCGCTTCTCGGTGTCGGATCAAGACATTCCTGGCGAGCAGACAATTCCGTCACCGGTGGAAGCGGTGCTGGCCGTCCCCGTAGAAGAACGGACTCCTCAGCAGTGGACCACACTCCTTCACCATTGGCGTAAGACCCGACCCGAACTGGCCGGGGTGAACGCCGAGTTCGAGGAACTCTGGAAATCCTACCCAGCGGGTCATTCTCAGCTGACCGCTCAGGAAATGGGCGAGGGACGCGAGACCTTTGTCATGGAACGGGGCGACTTTCTCAGCCCCGGGGACCAAGTCACTCCCGGTGCTCCGTCGTTCCTGAATCCATTCCAGGATACCGAAGCTCCGGATCGGCTCGACTTTGCCCGCTGGCTTGTCTCCCGCGATTCGCCGACGACCGCTCGCGCGCTCGTGAACCGAATCTGGCAGGCTTATTTTGAGAACGGAATCGTCTCGACACCGGAAGATCTCGGGTCGCAGTCGCCGCCACCTTCGCATCCGCTGCTCATCGACTGGCTCGCGGTCGAGTTCATGGAAAGTGGATGGGATCTCAAGCATCTTCATCGACTGATCGTCACATCGAATACGTATCGTCAGACCTCATCCGCATCTGAGCAGCGTCGTCAGAAAGACCCCGTCAATACACTGCTCTCGCGTGGAGCCCGCTTCCGTGTCGATGCCGAGATTGTCCGCGATATCGCTCTGACCGCCAGTGGGCTGCTCAATCCGGAACTGGGAGGCGAAAGCATCTATCCCCCTGCTCCGGAGTTTCTCTTTCAGCCTCCCGCCAGCTATGGCCCCAAGAACTGGCCGCTCTCCCCGGTTGAGCAACAGCGTCGCCGAAGTCTCTATGTGCATAAATACCGTTCCGTCCCCTACCCGCCGCTGCAGGTGTTCGACATCCCCAAGGGGGACGCCGCCTGTGTTCGCAGAACGCGCAGCAATACGCCGCTGCAGGCTCTCGTGCTGCTGAATGAACCTCAGTTCGTCTCGTTTGCCCAGGCGCTGACGAAACGGCTCCTCGACGAAAGCAATGGGACCGATGCCGATCGTATTCAATATGGTTATCGACTTGCGTTGAGCCGCGAGGCATCTCCGGAAGAAGTGGAGATCCTGACGGAGCTGCTTAACGCCCAGCGGGAGCGGATTGCTGCTGACGAACTCAAACTCGATCTGCTCGTTGACGACGAATTCTGTCGGACCGAAGTGCAACGGTCTGAGTTCGCTGCCTGGCTGATTGTCGCCCGGACGCTGCTGAACCTCGACGAAACCATTACCCGTCAGTAAGACACGAATCAAAGCCGTTCCTGAAGCCATCAGGTGTCATCATGCAAAATTACGAATCGATCTCTCAACGGAACAGTATTGCCCGCCGCTGGTTTCTCCAGCAGTGTGGCATCGGTCTGGGCGGAATCGCTCTGTCCGATCTGCTGGCTGATTCCGCACAGGCCGCGAATGCCTCGGCTGATCCGCTGGCTCCGAAGAAGCCGCATTACCCCGCGAAGGCGAAGAACGTCATCCTGCTGTTTATGGGAGGCGGGCCGAGTCAGTTCGAGATGTTCGACTACAAGCCGACGCTCGAAAAGCTGGATGGGACGTTGCCCCCTGCTGACCTGCTCAAAGGCTATCGAGCGGCCTTCATCAACCCGAACTCCAAACTGCTCGGGCCAAAGTATCCGTTCTCAAAGCACGGCGAGTCGGGGGCGGAGCTCTCTGATCAGCTGCCGCATCTGGCGAAGGTTGCCGATGACATCTGCATTATCCGCTCGATGAAGACCGATGCCTTCAACCATGCTCCCGGTCAACTCCTGATGAGCACCGGCTCGCAGCAGTTCGGTCGTCCCAGTATGGGGTCCTGGGTCACTTATGGTCTGGGGAGCGAATCGCGGAATCTGCCCGCCTACATTGTGTTCAACAGCGGGAAGAAAGGTCCCAGTGCCGGAGCCGGGAACTGGAGTAGCGGCTTTCTGCCAACCGTTCACACCGGGGTCGAGTTTCGAACCAGCGGCGATCCCGTGCTCTATCTTTCCAACCCCCCCGGCGTCGACGATACGATGCAGCGGGCGACTCTGGATGCGGTCAATACGTTGAACCGCCGGCAACTTGATGTTGTGGGCGATCCTGAAATCGCGACTCGCGTCAGCTCCTACGAGATGGCATTTCGCATGCAGGCGACTGCTCCGGAAGCTATGAATCTGGCGAGTGAGCCGAAACATGTGCTCGATATGTACGGAGCCGAACCGAATAAGGCCTCGTTCGCCAACAACTGTCTGCTCGCGCGACGTCTCGTCCAGCGCGGAGTCCGTTTCGTCCAGTTGTTTCACGAATCCTGGGATCAGCACGGCGGACTGACAAAAGGAATCGCTGATAACTGCAAAGACACCGATCAGGCCGCCGCGGCACTTGTCGCCGATTTGAAGCAGCAGGGCCTGCTCGATGAAACTCTCGTCATCTGGGGAGGCGAATTCGGCCGGACTCCCATGGTTCAGGGCGGCAACGATGGTCGCGACCATCACCCGAACTCGTTCAGCATGTGGCTCGCCGGAGGCGGGATCAAGCCCGGAATGACGTACGGGGCCACAGATGAGCTGGGCTTTAATGTGGGTGAGAATCCGGTGCATGTCCACGACCTGCACGCCACGATTCTGCAGCTGCTGGGGTTTGACCACAAGCGGCTCACATTCCGGCTGCAGGGCCGCGATTTCCGATTGACCGATGTGCACGGGAATGTGGTGAAAGAGATCCTCGCCTGACCCGATCAGGTGGAGTGCGGGGCTTCTAACGGCCGAAGAGAGGAGCTGAGGCTTTCATCGGCTACGAGGTCAACATATAATCATGGCCTTATGTTCTGGGCCCGCGCTCCGTATTGAATCACGACTTGCACCAACATCCATTCGCAGAGGAGCTTTTGATGAGTTCGCAGAATTCCCGTCGCGACTTTCTCAAAATGACGACCGCCGCCGCTGCCGGCGCAACAATGCCCTACTGGTTCACCAGCGCAGCCCGCTCGAACTACGTGGCTGCCAACGAACGCCCTGTTCTGGGGTGTATCGGCACTGGTTCCCGCTGGGGCGCAGTCGGTCCGCAGGCCATGAAGTTCAGCGACTGTGCCGCCGTCTGTGATGTGGACGCAAATCATGCCGGAGCCGGAAAAGAACGTGTGCAGAAGGAACAGGGCAGCGATCGCATGGTCGATGTCTACGAAGACTATCGCAAGATCATCGAGCGGGACGATATCGACATCGTCACCATCGTTACGCCGGACCACTGGCATACCAAGATCGCCATCGAAGCCATGCAGGCCGGCAAAGACGTCTACTGCGAAAAGCCGCTCACACTGACGATTGAAGAAGGTCGTCAGATCATCAAGGCGCTCGATCAGACCAAAGCCGTCTTTCAGGTTGGAACCCAGCAGCGAACGGAAATGGGACAGCGGTTCCTCAAAGCCGTAGCGATCATCAAGGAAGGTCGCATCGGTCAGTTGAAAGAGGTGACCTGCGCGATCGGAGGAGTCGGTGCCAGCGGACCGATTCCTGTGGCCGAGGTGCCGAAGGGACTCAACTGGGAAATGTGGCTCGGACAGGCTCCGCTCGTCGATTATCGATTCAAAGAAACGAGTGGACGCTGGAACGCCTCGAACTGTCATTACGAATTCCGCTGGTGGTACGAATACTCTGGCGGCAAAATGACCGACTGGGGGGCCCATCATATCGACATCGCTCAGTGGGCCATCGAGCAACAGGATCCGAAAGCCCGCCTGGCAGCCATCGAGCCAATCGAGGCTGTGCACGATGTTGAACTCAAAGACGGAATGCCAGTTCAGGATGACCGCTACAACGTTGCGCTCCAGTTCACGGTGAAAACCCGCTTCAACAACGGCGTGATTCTCAATATCCGTGAAAAGGCTGAAGACCTTGGGTTCGACAACGGCATCATGTTCGAAGGAACCGAAGGCCGGCTGTTCGTGAATCGCGGCAAACTCGCCGGGGCTCCAGTCGAGGAGCTGTCGAGCAATCCACTACCTGAAGATGCCATCGAAAAGATCTACGGCAGCAAGCCCACTTCACACATGGAGAACTTCTTCAACTGCGTGAAGTCTCGCGAGCTTCCGATCTCCGATGTCTATTCGCATCATCGAGCCATGACGACCTGTCACCTGGCGAATATCGCGATCCGTCTCGATCGCTCCCTGAACTGGGATGCCGAGAACGAACAGATCGTCGGCGACGAACAGGCCAACAACTGGCAGTCGCGCGAACAGCGGAAGGGCTACGAGATCAAAGTCTGAGCCGTTCCCCGATGATTAAACTAGCCGTGTGTCGATGGAAATCGCCGCACGGCTTTTTTTAGTGTCCGGCGATGGTTTGCCTGCATCTACTGTGGCGGGAAACAGTACCGCTTTCGACCGTACCAGAGTTCTTCTTCGTGAATCTCACGAAACGGCCAGAGATGCCACTGCACCGGTGCCCCGCCTTGCGACAGGGAAAAATTCAACGTCACACGCCAGAGGCTTTTTCCGAGCGGATCCTGCGGGTGCAATTCGATGCAGTTGAACTGAGGTCGCTCGGGGTATCTCCTCGCCGCGTACACGTCGGCGACGTCATGACGTGCGAACAGAAGGAGCGAGAACGCGATCGCGATTGCCGCGAATAGAGTTCCAATGAGAAACGGTCTCGTCCGCGATTTTTTGATCAAAGGCTTTCTCCTTCGTTGTCGGGATCGCTCATCGACGACGTTTGTACCGAATCAGACAGCCGATTGGCGGAGTCTCGGCAGGCACAGGGCTGTTTCCCCGCAGCACCGCTTCGACCGCATTCTCGACGTAACGAGTCTCTACCTCAGCGGCGTTCGTGCTGTCGTCGAACGCCCCCATGTAGACGATCTTTCGGTCCTGATCGAGAACAAAGCACTCGGGCGTTCGCAGCGCTCCCAATGCTTTGCCGGTCTGTTGCGATTCATCGAACAGATAAATGAAGTTGAAGCCCTGTTCTTCGTCACGCTCCTTTATCTTCTCCAGCGAATCGGACGGAACGAGATTACAGTTGATCGCCACGAGCTGTACGCGCTGGTCGCTGCCCCACTTTTCTTCGAATGCTTTGAGCCGCTCTTCGTAGTCGAGCGCGTAGGGGCAACTATTGCAGGTGAAGACGATGACCAGTGCCCTCGCGTCTTCAAAGTCAGAGGAGGAATAGGTCTTCCCGTCCGTAGCCGGGAGGGACTCGAAGCCCGCGAACTGATCTCCGATACTCCGGTCCGGATTGTACTTGCCCGCTTCGCTCTGGAGCGGAAAAGCACAGCAGAGCAGAATCAGAGCGAATGAAAGCCGAATCGACATAATCACCTCAATAAAAGCGGCATCACACAGTTGCTGACTGAGCACCATCAAGGCAGCTCAAAACTCCATTTTCAGAAGCGGCTCGGATGTGTCATTCTTCGTCAGCCGTGCGGCCTTCGAAATCTCGAGTGGCATCGGCGATGATTTTACGAGCCGCTTCCACATCATTTTCGAAGACGAGCACTTGCGGCGAGGCGTGCCAGCCGACGACTTCAGCGTAGCCTCCAGCGGTGTTCGAACCAGCCATGTGAGCCCGGATCCCCTGCGCCTCCAGGGCATTGATGATCAGTTGAGCTTCCGAGGCGTCGGTGGCTCGATAGGCCTCGACAATTCGCTGGTCGAGGCGATGAAGGTCGTTGTCGGAAAACGGTTCGGTCATGGAATCACCTGAGAAATAGGGGCATCCGCCTCCGTGGGAGAAGGGGAAGGGACTTCAATACAGATCAGCTCTTCCCGGCGGGCATTCCCGGAACCGATTCCAACTCGGAGAAACAGCTGATTGCCGACGATCGCCGGACTGGCATAGCAATCGGTTCCGAGTTTGTTGACAGCCACTTCCTGGTAGCTGCTCGGATCGGCTTTAAAAACGTAGGTGTCTCCCTGCAAATTGGAGACGAGAATATGATCTCCGCAGGCGACCGGCGACGCCGAGAATCCGCCCTGCAGTCGCTCTTTCCAGAGCTCCTGACCATCGGTCTGGTTCCAGCAGCAGGCGATCCCGTTGTCTGTTACGCCGTAGAGATAACCATCGAGTGCGATTAGCGACGGCTCGTACAAACTCGTTCGGGAAGACCACAGTAGTTGACCCGCTGGCGAAAACGCCACGGTCTGCTTCTGAGGGAATCCGCCGCTGGCGAAGATGGCATCCGCTGAAGTGACGACCGTGCCGCACGTCGCTTCGGCCGTCCCCAGGGTCTGCCACAGCTGTTCACCCGATCTCGGATCGTAACTGGTCACGTAGCCCGTTCCCGGAATCAAAAGCTGATCCCTTCCTCCAACGGAGGCCACGGTGGGAGATGAATAAGAACTCACCGCGGCGCGTTCAATCCGCCAGGCGATCCCGCCAGTTTCGTGATCAAGAGCAGCCAGGTAGCCTCCCCCCTGATTGTCTGCGGCGAAGATGACAAGCGAATGATAAAGCACCGGCGAAGGGGCGTAGCCGAACTTCGAGTTGAATGCTCCGAGTTCCTGCGTCCAGTCGAGGTCTCCTGTGGCCGCATCGAGTCCGTAGGCAAGAACCTTGTCGTGATGCAGAAATGCTCCGAAAACACGCTCGCCATCGCAGGCGACCGTGCCGTTGGCGTGGGTGCTCTTGGAATGCATCTGCCCGGCCGGAGGGAAACCCCCTTCGCTGATGATTGTCTTCCAGAGTTGCTCCCCACTCTCGCGGTCGTAAGCCAGAATCGATTGCTGATCAGGTTGATCAGTGGCGGTCGCGAGGTAGATACGATCTTCGACGACTGTCGGTGAACTGTGTCCGCGTCCCGGCACGGGCACACGCCAGCGGATCGCCTGGTCCTCTCCCCAGCTCGTGGGAACACTGCAATTCACGGCGACACCGTTGTGATCAAGTCCCCGCCAGCCCGGCCATTCGCCGTCGAGATGAGCAAGCGATCGCTCTGCAAACTCGACGCCCGACGTTTCCGGAGAAACAGTCTCGACCGGCGTCCGCTTTCCGCATCCGGCGAGCAGGATGAGCAGGCAAGCTGAGAGACTGAGTCGGCAGTGAGAACTCATCGCGCCCCTTTCGACGGAACGGCTGGTTTGATCTTCTGCTTCGCCACCCAGGCGAAGTGTCGCTGCAGTTCACCATCCGCAATCAATTGCTCGAAGGTCGGAAACTCTTTGGCGAGTGTCATTTCGTCGTGCCGATCGTGGATCCCGTTATGGCACAGTCGACAGATGCAGATGCCGCGATTCAGCTCCTCTTTGGTGTAATTCTTCTGGAAGTACGGCCGGCGATGCATCTTGCGGGGAATGAGATGATGAAATGTGAGCAGCGTCTCACGGTTGCAGCAGACACAATGTCCGTATTTTTTATGACGGGGCATCGTCAGCATGGGCGGCCTCATTGCGGAGGGCGAATTCAAATCGGGGGCGGATCCAGTTATCGTATTCTATCCATGAGTTTCTTCGTGGCGAACCGTTGTTCTGCTTTTTCAGGAGATCTGTTCCGATGAATCTACCTCTGTTGCTGTCGATTGCAGTCGCGTTTCTGCTCGGTCTTTCGACGTCCTTTTCCGCGGCAGGTTCTGAACGGCCCAATCTGCTCCTGATCACGGCTGACGATCTCGGTCTGCAACTCGGGTGTTACGGAGACAACGCCGCTCGCACACCGCATCTGGACAAGCTCGCCAAACGCAGTCGACTGTTTGAGAACGCCTATGTCGCGCAGGCTTCGTGCAGTCCTTCGCGAAGTGCCATGTTCACCGGACTCTACCCGCATGCGAACGGCCAGTACGGACTGCTCAACGCGGGGGTCGGGTTTCAGCTGCACGAATCGCTGCATTCGCAGACCCTCCCTGCCCTGCTGAAGCAGGCCGGTTATTCAACCGGCATTCTGGGCAAGTTGCATGTCGGGCCGGAAAACGTGTTCCCGTTCGATGTGCGGATTCGAAGCGACACGCGAGACGTGGTCGCCACCACGGAGAAAGCCGGCGACTTCTTTCGAAAGACGCAGCAGCCGTACTTCTTCATGGCGAACTTTTCCGATCCTCACGTCCACGGCCGAAGCCCCCGGCCCCCGAAGGAAGCGTTTCCGACACAGTATAAAGGCATTCCCCGGGAACCGCTGAAGGTCGGGCAAGTGCCCCCCTTCCCATTTCAGCGGCTCGATCATCCCGAAGAGATCGAACGCATCACTCAGTATTACAATGCCGTTTCTCGCTTCGATGAAGGCGTCGGCCTGCTGCTGGATCAGCTGGCGAAAGCGGGACACGCGGAGAATACGGTCGTGTTATTCGTATCGGATCATGGTCCTCCGTTCTTTCGGGGCAAGACCTCGTGCTACGAAGGAGGCGTGAAAGTGCCGATGCTCCTGCACTGGCCCGGCGTCTTTGATTCGGGAGACAGGACAGAGGCACTGGTGTCGACTGTCGATATCCTGCCGACCTTTCTTGAAGCAGCCGGGATCGAGAACTCGCGGAGCCTCCACGGGGACTCCCTGACGAAGACGGCTGGCGATGCGAACTGGCGGAAGACGCTCGCCACGGAATTCCACTATCATGGCAGCTCGCCGTTCTTCCCACGACGGACAATCCGCAATGAGCGGTTCAAGCTGATCCACAATTTACTCGCTGCAAAGAAGTCAGCGACTGAGAGAGTCGATGGCGATGCCGCCTACCAGCTGGCCATGGAGTCGGACGGTGTTTCCGACGCCACCCGCGCCGCCTTCGAACGGGCGGTGAACCCGCCGGAATTCGAACTCTACGATCTGCAGAATGATCCGTGGGAGTTCGATAATCTGGCCGAAGACAAGGACCATCAGGCCGTGCTCCGCCAGATGAAACAGGCTCTGGTCGACTGGCGGAAGACCACAGAGGATCCGCTGCTGACGGAGGACGGAATGAAACGCATCGGGAAGTTTGAACAGAGAAAGAAAAAGTAGCATGTCTCAAATTTGGAGATCCGCTCTGCTTCTGGCCGTTGTCGTATGCCAGTCGTCAGTCGAAGTTGCTGGTCAACAGCCCGGAGAGTCGATCGACTGGATCACCGTCGGGGGGGATCGCGGCTGCCAGCGCTATTCCGAGATGACTCAGATCACTCGCGAGAACGTCGGCCAGCTCGAGGTAGCGTGGACCTATCACACCGGCGAACTCGATCGCGTGCCACAGAAGATCATCGAATGCACGCCGCTGATCATCGATGGCGTGATGTACGTGACGACCGGACACCGACGTGTGGTCGCTTTGAAAGCCGACACCGGCGACGTGTTGTGGGAGTTTGATCCCATGGAGCTTGAGCATCCCTACCCTCTGGCTTCGGGCGGCGTGAATCGTGGACTCGCGTACTGGAAGGATGCGGAGAGCGGCAAGGAACGGATCTTTCACGGCATCTCCGACGGACGACTATTTTCTTTCATTCCCGAGACCGGCGAACTCGATCCGGACTTTGGGACTGACGGAGTCAAGGATCTGAGAGAGGATATCGATCGCGATCTGACCCGGCTTCCTTACGGACCGACCTCTGCCCCGGCGGTCTGTGGCGATCGCGTGATCCTTGGTTTCTCCTGCGGCGAAGGTCCCGGAGATGCCGCTCCGGGCGACGTTCGCGCCTTCGATGTTCATACAGGCAAACAAGTCTGGGCCTTCCGCACAGTTCCGGAACCGGGCGAGTTTGGCAACGAAACCTGGGACGGCGATTCATGGAAGAACCGCGGAGGGGCCAATGCCTGGGGCGGCGTAAGTGTCGATGAACAGCGGCAACTCGTTTTTTGCGGTCTCGGTTCGGCGGCGTTCGATTTTTATGGAGGCGATCGCAAGGGGCAGAACCTGTTCGCGAACTGCACCATTGCGATAGACGCCCGAACCGGTGAGCGAGTCTGGCACTTTCAGACCTTGCACCATGACCTGTGGGATCACGATCTGCCAGTCTATCCCAACCTTATCACTGTCGATCACGACGGCAGGAAGATCGAAGCCGTCGCGCAGGTGACGAAAACCGGTCACGTCTTCCTGTTCAATCGGGAGACCGGTAAGCCGCTCTTTGAAGTGGTCGAGAAGCCGGTGCCTGCGTCGGATGTTCCGGGAGAACAGGCCTGGCCGACCCAGCCGATCCCCGTCAAACCTCCCGCGTTCAGCGTGCAGCACTTCGATGAAACGAACGTAACGAATATTGGAAAAGAGAATCGCGACTTCGTACTGGAAAAGATGCAATCACTCAGACGGGGGCCGGCTTATAACCCGCCGAGCCTGGAAGGTACGGTCGTAATTCCCGGATATCATGGCGGGGCGAACTGGTCGGGAGCCTCCTACGATCCCGAGACCGGCCTGCTGTACGTGAACTCGAACAATGTGCCGAACATTCTCACACTGGCCAGGGCGGATGAGAAGGCACCCTACGACTATCAGCATCGGGGCTATATTCAATTTCTCGATCAGGAAGGCTATCCGGCGATTGAACCGCCATGGGGCCAGCTGAGTGCGATCGATCTGAATGCCGGAACAATTCGCTGGCAGGTGCCGCTCGGCGAGTATGCGGAACTGACGGCTCGAGGGATTCCGCAGACCGGAACGGAAACGTTTGGCGGAACAATCGTGACGGCTGGCGGGCTGGTTTTCATTGGCGGGACCAAGGACGAGAAGTTTCATGCGTTCGATAAACAGTCCGGCAAATTGCTCTGGGAACATCAGCTCGATGCCGGAGGCTATGCCACGCCGGCGACCTACGCAGTGAACGGGAAGCAGTACGTGGTCATCGCTGCAGGCGGAGCAGGCAAATTAAGGACACGCGCTGGAGACGCGTTTGTCGCCTTCGCATTGCCGAATTAGGTTGCCCTGCGACCGATCAACAGGCACTCAGTTGCTGATATGACGCTGGCACAGATTTCGCTTCGGAGATTCCATCAGCGGAATACCGCAATTTACGGGATCGGTTGATCCTGCCTTGTCGATATAATGTGCGTCGACGACTATCAAATCAGCAACGACGGAATTCCAGGGCGGGAAGAAATCTATGACACAGCCGCAATCGCATACGAACGGACAGAAGACGGCTGAACATTTGCGACTCGAAGAGAGTGTTAAACGGGCGGAGAACTGGAAGCGGTGGGGTCCCTACCTTTCCGAACGGCAATGGGGAACGGTCCGCGAGGATTACTCCGAGAACGGCGACGCCTGGGGCTATTTCCGTCACGATCACGCACGCAGCCGCGTTTACCGCTGGGGCGAAGATGGCCTGCTCGGTCTCACCGATCGCCAGTGTCGGCTGTGTTTCGCGGTGTCGCTCTGGAATGGACGGGACCCGATCCTCAAAGAGCGGCTCTTCGGCCTGACTGGGCCCGAAGGGAATCACGGCGAAGACGTGAAGGAGTGTTACTACTACCTCGACTCGACCCCGACACACTCTTATATGAAAGCTCTGTATCGCTATCCTCACGCCGAGTTTCCATATGCGGAACTCGTGGCCGAGAACGGAAAGCGGGGGCTGCACGATCGCGAGTACGAACTGATCGACACGGGCGTTTTTCGAGAGAACCGCTTCTTCGACATCACAATCGAGTACGCCAAAGAGAGCGATAACGACATCCTGATGCGGATTACCGCCAAGAATCAGGGGCCGGAAGCTCACGACCTGTGGATGTTGCCGACGTTCTGGTTCCGCAATACGTGGGTCTGGGGGTGTCATCACGAAGGCTGCTGGATGAAGCCGCGGATCCTCTCGGTGGATGAGAATTCCGTTGAGACACGACACGAATCGCTGCAGCCGTTTCGGTGTACGTTCAGCCCTTCCGCATCGGGCGAGGCGAGACCCCTGCTCTTCACCGAGAACGAAACGAACTCGGAGCAGTTGTTCGGAACTCCCAATGACTCACCGTATGTGAAGGACGCGTTTCATCGTTATGTGATCAACGATGAAAAGGATGCCGTCCATCCCAAGAAGCTCGGCACGAAAGTCGCGGGACTCTATCACAACACAATTCCTCCCGGCGGCGAGGTCGAAATCCGCGTTCGTCTGTCCGATGCGACTCGACTGGTCGAAGATCCACTCGGCAAGCCATATGAACAGACTTTTGCGAACCGAATCCGCGAAGCCGATGAGTTCTATGCCACAGTCATTCCGCCCCAACTCAGCGAGGAAGAGCGGAACGTGAGCAGGCAGGCGTACGCAGGGCTCCTGTGGTCGAAGCAGTTCTACCATTACATCGTCGACGACTGGCTCAACGGCGACCGGGATGTGGCTCCGCCCCCCGAGCAGCGGAAGCATGGGCGCAACTATCGCTGGCGGCATCTCTATGCCCGAGACATCATCTCGATGCCGGACAAATGGGAGTACCCGTGGTTTGCAGCGTGGGATCTGGCGTTTCACATGCTCCCCATGGCCAAGGTCGATCCCGTGTTCGCCAAGAAGCAGCTCATCCTGCTGCTCCGCGAATGGTATATGCATCCCAACGGTCAGCTTCCGGCTTACGAGTTTGCCTTTTACGATGTGAATCCGCCCGTTCACGCCTGGGCCTGTCTTCGTGTCTTCCAGATTACCGGTGGCAACGATCACCACTTCCTGGCCAAGGCATTTCAACGCCTGTTGTTGAACTTCACCTGGTGGGTCAACCAGATTGACGCGAACGGCGACAACGTTTTTGCGGGCGGGTTTCTTGGGCTGGATAACATCGGAGTCTTCGACCGCACGAAGGGATTGCCAGCCGGAGCCCAGTTGGAACAGGCCGACGGCACAGCCTGGATGGCGTTCTATTGCGGCACGATGCTCACCATCGCGCTGGAACTCGCACGCAACGATGAAGCGTATGCGGAGATGGCATCGAAGTTTCTCGATCACTTTGTACGCATCACCGACGCCATCAACTGCCTGGATGGAGACGGGCTCTGGGATGAAGACGATGCGTTCTACTTTGATCACCTGAGAATGGACGGTAAGTCGGTCCCGCTGAAAGTGCGTTCGCTCGTCGGGTTGCTGCCGCTGATTGCCGTGGTCATTCTCGATGAAGAATTGATCGACCGGCTCCCCTCTTTCCGCCGCAAGCTCGACTGGTTCATCAAGTTCCGCCACGACCTCGTCAAACACATCACGTTCGCCGAGCCCGATTCAAACAGTAATCGGATGCTACTGTCGATTCCTTCAAAGAAGCGTTTGAAGCGGGTCGCGGCTGTCCTGCTCGATGAAACCGAGTTTCTCTCGGATTACGGCATCCGATCGTTGTCGAGGAAGCACGAGAAAGAGCCGTTCGAACTGACCGTTCAGGGAGTCACACATCAGGTTGCTTATGTCCCTGGTGAATCGGACAGTTGGATGTTCGGCGGGAATTCCAACTGGCGGGGGCCGATCTGGTTTCCGATCAACTTCATGCTCATCGAAGCTCTCCGGCATTATCATGAGTTCTACGACAAAGAACTGACGGTCGAATGCCCGACCGGTTCCGGGAACTGGATCACACTCGACGAAGCGGCCGATGAGTTGATGTGTCGTCTGTCCAGGCTGTTTCTTCCACGCGCTTCAGACGGACAACGGCCTTCGATGGTGGAGTCCAAGAAGGATATCGACCCGGCTCTCTGGCAGCAGTATGTGCTCTTCCACGAATACTTCCATGGAGATACCGGCGAGGGACTCGGAGCCTCACATCAGACGGGTTGGACGGCTCTGATCACGACCTGTCTCGACATGCTGAGCCTGAATCGAGCGCAGAAGGAATCGGTCGAAATGTCGGCTTCAACGTAGCGAATCTGGACAGGCACTAAGTCGTTGATGCGACGGCGGCAGGTTGATGCCGTCGGTCGGCGGCGATCCACGGTTCCCATTGATCGCGGAGCTTCTGAAATGGCACTTCGACGCAGTAGTAGGATCCGCACGCCAGTAGAATGGTAAAGCCGACTCCGGCAAAGACCTCCAGCGGGAGCGAGCCGGTTCCGATCCTACGCCCCGCAGCCAGCCCCCAGGCATGATACAGGTACATGGAATAGGACAGAACGCCGAGAAATCGGATCGGTTTCCAGTCCAGCCATTTCCAACAGCCGCGATTGGAGAGCATGACGAGCTGAATCATCAGCAGGCCCATGAGCAGTGATTCGATCGTGAATCCGACGCTGTAATGAAAGGTCTCCGGCAACGCGTGCACGCCGACCAGAAGGGCGAATGTAAGGACGGGAGCCAGCCCCCCACAATGTAATGGTTTTGAGCAGCCGTTTCGGAAGGGAATCGCGAGTTCTAGAAAGGGAATCCGCGCATAAAAAAAGCAGAGACGAAAGATCGCCTCTGCTTTACAGTCCTGCACTGAGCTGCGTTTCAGCTTAACCGATTACGGGTTTCGCGGAGTGCGGGCAGGACGGTCGCTTTTCAGATTCTTGATCTGATTGCGGAATTCGTCTCCCTGCAGTTCAACATAGTCCGGACTCGTTACTTTCGGAGCCGCTTTCAACTGCTCAACGGTCATGTTGGTCGAAACTTCAAAGGCGTTGTCTTCGTTCAGGCGAAGCTGCAGAGCTTCAAAAGGAACGGCGACATAGTTCTCACCGACTCCCAGAGTACCGCCAAGGCCGATGATTGCGAATTTCACTTTGTGTTCCGCAGTATCAACGACGAGATCATCAATCTGTCCCTGATCTTCTTCTTCGTTTGGTGTGTTCAGATAAACGTCATTCAGGTTCGAGTGCAGCACGAGGCTACCAGCACGCCGTGCCTGAGCGTTTTCAGCCGACTTCGCACTGAAGTAGCTGCGGTTCTGTGAAATCCATGCAGTGTCGAAGAGTTCGGCATGGTTTTCTTTCTCAAGTTTCGGGGCTTCCGACAGTTTCTCCTGAGTCATCGAGATCGTCATGTAGCATTCCCGTTCGCCGTCTTCAGTCGTGCACTGACACTGAAGCGATTCGACAGGAATTGCGACCTGGCTTTCGCCCAGTCCGGCCAGCCCACCAACTCCGGCAATCACATACTGCACTTTGCCCTGGCGATTCATGACCAGATCGTCGACATTGGCGATCTGCTCGTTGTTTGCGTCCCGAATTCCAGCACCAATAATCTGGGAAGTCGGAACGTACTGCTGGGCTCCTTGACCTTCAGCGGCGGCGCGTGCGGGCTGTTCGGCATGGGCGGAGGTCATCAGTCCGAAAACCGCCATCATCGCAATGCCCGCTGTAACACTTTGTAGTCTCTTCATCATAGTCTCCTTCTGTCCGGGTCGAGTGTGTACGAACGCTGTTGGAGACGAAGGTGCACTTAGCATGCCAAGCAGGACAATCGACAGGATCGACGCCCCTCCCTCCTGTTCCAGAGGGAATGAGGGTGGCAAGGATGGCAGAGAGCCTCGAACGCAAGCACGAAAGTGTCCGCGAACTGTCCTATCGGGAAGCAGCGCGACTTCAAATCGATCAACTTGATGTCGACCGACGATGAGCGAGACCGATCTCGGTTTCAGCGAGCGGCAATTGCCTCAGGTGCCGCGGACCATTCTGCGACGACGGCGATTGCGGCGATAGCGATGAAGGAAGTAATCGCCATCCTCGGCTTCCGCGAAGAAGCTGCCGGATAGAAGTTTGTAGAAGAAGAGCAAGGTAAAGGCACCGGCAGTCGACACGACCGACCCAACAATGGAAACCGGGGAGATCACCAGGCCTTCCCAGAAAAAGGCGAGCACACCGCAGCCGATGACGCTTCCGCCAATTCCCATGATCATCGTCGAAACGGCTCCACCAGGATCGCGACCCGGCATCACTGCCTTGGCTGCCAGTCCCACCAGGGTCCCGAAGCCGACCCAGAGCAGCATCTCGTTGGCGGCCTGTTCAGCGATGGTCATGATCTGGTCTTGTGTCATCTTGGCACCCCTGATCGGCGTCGTTGAACGCGTCCCGCCCGTGGATTCTTTCTCTCTGGACATGGAGTCCATCAGCTCACGCGGATAAAATGCGTGAACCTGGCATTCTCAATAAGCCAGCACAAGTTTGCGTCGCGCAGCTGTATCGAAGGAGCCGCGAGGCTGCGGACCTGTGGTTAAGATCGGTTCGTTTCGATCTGAACTTTGTTGAAAATCTGACTGCTGCCGCGTATTATACGCGTGTATATATCGGGATTTTTCCTTAATCCATACACAAAGGATTGGTTAATGGCCAAAGCACGCTCACGGAATAACTCGTCTTCGTCGTCGTCCTCGGACAATGGCAGTCCCGGTAAAGTTCTCGATAATGCTCTGGGACAGATCGAAAAGGCATTTGGAAAAGGCTCGATCATGCGCCTTTCCGAGAATGCCGTGGATGATGTGAAAGGAATTCCCTCGGGAGCCCTTTCACTGGACCTGGCGCTCGGCGGAAAAGGCTATCCGCGTGGCCGAATCATCGAACTGTTCGGTCCGGAATCGAGCGGGAAAACGACGCTCGCACTGCACGCGATCGCCAGTGCCCAGAAACAGGGGGGCGTAGCCGCCTTCGTTGACGCCGAGCACGCTCTGGATCCTTCCTGGGCGAAACGTCTCGGCGTGAATCTGGAAGACCTGCTGGTCAGCCAGCCCTCCTATGGGGAAGAAGGTCTGCAGATCGCCGAGATGCTCATCAAGTCGAATGCGGTCGATATCATTGTTGTCGACTCGGTCGCAGCCCTGGTTCCGAAGGCCGAACTGGATGGCGAGATTGGCGATACGCACGTCGGCCTGCAGGCTCGCATGATGAGCCAGGCGATGCGGAAACTGACCGGTGCAATCGCCAAAGCGAAGACCACGGTCGTCTTCATCAACCAGATCCGCGAGAAGATTGGCGTGATGTTCGGTAGTCCGGAAACGACTCCCGGCGGACGTGCCCTCAAGTTCTACTGCTCCTGCCGCATCGACGTTCGCAAGATCAGCACGTTGAAAGAGGGAGAAGAAACGACCGGAATTCGCATGAAAGCGAAGATCGTGAAGAACAAGGTCGCCCCTCCCTTCCGAGTGGCCGAGTTCGACATGCTCAACACCTGTGGCATTAGCTACGAAGCGGATATTCTTGATCTCGCGGTGGGTGAGCGAGTCATCGAGCGATCGGGCAGCTGGTTCAGTTATGGTTCGACCCGACTTGGACAGGGACGGGAGAAAGCGCGCTTATTCCTCGTCGAGAATCCGGACATCACCACTGAATTGCGGCAGAAGATCCTGGACAAGAAGGGCTTTGAAGCGGCTGCAATCACCGGAGCGGAGGTGGAAGAGGAAGCGACCGTCGAGGCAGAAGAATAGCAATCCCCGAGTTGCCAGCCGGATTTGCCGATTCTCAGCGAGGCAAATCCGCCGCTCCTGGTGTTTAATGCGAAGAACGAACGACCCCGCTTTGCCGTTTTTTACGCACCAGGAGTATTCATGGTTTTGCCGCAGTCCCCATATGTAAGACGATTTGTCACCACTTTTTTTCTGACCCTCAGTGCGACGACTCTGTCCGCTCAACCAGATAACGCCAGCGGCAACCGGCCGACGTTGCGGGAAATGGACAGAAATCGGGACGGAAAACTGCAGCTCGATGAGATCCCCGAGCAGATGCGACCCTTTTTCCAGCGAGCCGATGCCAATAAGGATGGGGTAGTGACCCGAGAGGAGATTCAGGCGGCTCGCCAGCCGGGCCCGCAGAGTCGTCAGAGACAGTCCGAACGGGCGGTCGAAGAATTTCGGAATGTCGCTTACGTGAAAGGCGGCCACGAACGACAGACGCTCGATGTCTATGTGCCTGAGGGAATCGAAGGCAAGAATCCGGTCGTGGTCTGGATTCACGGAGGCGGATGGCAGAATGGAAGCAAAGATCGTTGCCCGATTCAGTATCTCCTCGATCATGGCTATGTCGTCGCCAGCATCAACTATCGGCTGAGCGGCCACGCGATCTTCCCTGCCCAGTTGCATGACTGCAAAGCGGCCATTCGCTTTCTGAAGGCGAATGCAGACAAGTATCACATCGATGCCGATCGGATCGGTGTATGGGGATCCTCGGCTGGTGGCCATCTCGTGGCCCTGCTCGGAACGACCGGAGATGCCCCGAAGACCGAAGGCGATCTCGGTGTGACTTTTGGAAACGGAGCCGTGCAGGCTGTCTGTGACTTCTACGGCCCCACGGATTTCCTGACGATGGATGAAAGCAACGTAAAATCACGCCTCCGGCACAATGCGCCAGGCTCTCCGGAAGCGAAACTGCTGGGAGGCGTTCCGACTCAAACTCTGGATCAGGCTCGGGCCGCCTCTCCTCTGACTTATATCTCTGCCGAGGATCCTCCTTTCCTCATCTATCACGGAGACAAGGATCCGGTGGTGCCCCTGGGGCAGAGTCAGGTTCTCGAAAGGCGGCTCGAAGAGACAGGCGTCCCGGTCGAATTGATCGTCGTTGCCGGTGGTGGCCATGGACCATTTCACACGCCAGAGATCCAGGAGAACGTTCTGAAGTTCTTCGACAGGATTCTCAAAGCAAAATAGCTGAGGGGATTGCTCGTCCCAAAAGAAAAAAACTCCGTGGAAGAGTGAGTCTTCCGCGGAGTTTTCGGTTTTCAGCAGTGCGTTTCCGCCTACCGCTCGCGATTGACGCGAGACGGAGCCGTCGTTTCAGCGGCTGGGGTCGCAGACTCGTTTTCCCGAGCCTTCGCAGTGGCCAGGGCCACGAGGTTCTGTGCAGCCAGCAGGTGTCCGTTGCTGAAGACGCGACGGGGACCAGCCGGTCCGTAGTTGTTTTCTGTCTTGGTGGCCAGGTCGCGCCAGCTCATGCCGCTGCTGATATTCCAGGCGGCTGCCTGAGCGACGTCTTTATTCACCCGACCGGTGCCGATCAGAGCGAGCAGCTGATGCAGTGATTCGTCGTCGGAGAATTCTTCCGGGCGGACGAGTTTGTAATCGGCTCGAGGAGTCGGTTCCTTCTTGCCATGTTCGAGGCAAACCGTATTCAGCGGAATGGCGATCATCTTCTGGGCCGGAATGGAAAAGAATCCTCCCCCTCCCCCGCCGCCCGCGTCGAAACCACCGCCAAAGCCAGTCTGTCCCCCACCGCCGACCGCCTGCTGTCCGCCACCACCGCCACCGCCGTCACCGAGTCCTCCGCCGAGTCCGTCATCGAACTGCGGAAGGATCTGAACGCCGACCAGTGCCGCTGGCATCTGAACCGAAACCGGCTGGTCGGTCTTGTTCTCGAGGAACAGCGTGCCGTCCTTCGAGTCTTTCATGATCATCGTGTAAGCGATGGTTTCCTCTTCGATACCAGCAAACAGCTCGACCTTTTCGGCGTCTGGATCGTAGGAAAGCTTCCGGATTGGCTGCTGACTCAGCTTGCCAGCCTGCGCCAGGGACATGGCCCCGAACGCGACGCAGAGCGCGGCTGCCAGTGAGAATCGGGATTTCATTGAATTCAGCAACATCATGAGAAAAACCTCGCGGTGATCGAGAACCAGCGGGACTGACATCGTCGCGATGACCACGTCCGCAGAGATTGAAGGCAGACGTACAGCGGGAAGTTTTGCGCGACCCTTCCCTAATGCTATCGTGCATTCTTCAGTGCATACAATGAAAAGTTTTTCCCGAATCTGGTTTTGCGGGAAACTTTTGAGCGTCGCTGCGGAATGTAACAGCAGAAACCCGAACCAGTTGTCGATTACCGGACTCGGCGCGATCCCCTTGCGTTACCGGACGGATGAGCACTTCTTTCCCGAAGCTGGTAACGAGGTTTACCTGACCGGACCGCGATCCAGTCCGATTGGTCGGAATGCAGCGATTTCCTTGATTCGTCTGTGTTTCTGGACGATACCGAATGCTGCGACGGTACCGTCTGTTTCAGCTGGGGGGACGGCACCCGATGAACAAAACAGGAGCCGAATTGACGGATTCGTGGCTCCGAAACCGACTTCCGTGTCGAGCTTGTCGCCGGGAGTCCGCGCAGTGGATCTCTTCCAGCTGCCTCAAGTTACGATACGGGATGAAGTTGGGCCAAATGTTTTTCAGGTTTCCTGCAACTGATCGTTTCTACCGAAGCATTGCTTCGATGATTGTCCTTGGGGGACTGGTCCAGGCCGTGGGCTGCCAGCACTCCAGGATGACGATTGGTCAAATCGACGAGACGCCGGGCACGTCGCTGGCGGAGTACGAAGACTTCTCGCTCAGCTATGAGACAGATACCGCCCCGCGATCCAAATCACTGATTCCCGGTCCAATTCGCACGGTGTCCGGCTCTCTGATTGACGGGAAGCCAGCCAGCGACGAGCGCTTCGCTGAGGAACGCTGGTCCCGGGCCCGGTTTCAATTGATCTATCCGCACCCCAGTGGCAATGCGGAAAAGGGGCTCGCCCGGCTTATCATCACCCGGCACTCGCCCATGGCTTCGAATGACGACGATTCGGCGTTCCCGTTGCAACGGCATGTCGCCGGACTCCTCGCCTCCGCCCGAGATACGCCGGGGCGCCTGCTTGGTTTTGGAGAAAGTCGAACGCCGCCAGTTTCTCATGGTGAAGAGATCTGGGAGCTCGATCTGCCTAAGGAAGAGATTGATATTCTGCTGGCGGAACTGTCCCATCGAGGGTTCTTCCAGAAGCAGGAACGGCCACGCGGTGAAGCTCTCGTGCGCGTCGAGATCGACAACGACCGAGTGTCGAAACGCTGGACGAACGAGCCGCGTCTCGAGGAACTCATGCTTCAAGTTTACAACGAGGGGCGACTGTCAGCGTTCGGTCGAAAAGCACCCGACACTCTACTGTCGAAAAATGGCCGGACTGCTGAAGCACTCGATCGACCTGTGACAAGCCGATCGAAGTCCTGATCACTGCGGTGGCATCTCCGCCGCAATCTCTTCCCACCGCTCGATCAACATCTGCAAACGTTCTGGTTCCCGGCGGGCCAGATCGTGCGTTTCTGAGGTATCGTTGCTCAGATTGAACAGCTCCCACTGCGGCTCGTTCCGTTTCCGGCTGTTATTAACGAGCTTCCAATCGCCCTTCCTCAATGCGGCTTTCTGATTCTGTCGCCAGAACAGTTCGTCGTGCGGCGGATTCGATTCCTCATCAGTGAGAAACGGCAGCAGATTCACGCCATCGGATCGACCGGCTGGAGCAACGATCCCGGCTGCGGCCAGAGTCGTCGGAAGGATATCCGTTGCACAGACAGGTTCATCGAACTGAGAACCAGCCGGGAGACGGCCGTTCCACTGCATGAGGAATGGCACACGGATACCGCCCTCGTACAGATCCCCCTTCTCTCCCCGCAGCGGGGCATTGCTCGAAGTCAACTCCCGTGTCGGACCCCCGTTATCACTGAGGAATACAATCAGCGTGTTGTCATTGAGGCCATTCTTCTGGAGAACCTTCAGGACCTCGGCCATGCTGTCATCCATGTTGGCCAGCATCGCGGCAAAGATGCGACGCTGGATGTCTTCGATGTGGCGGAACTTCCGCATGTAAGACTCAGCCCCCTGGAGTGGACTGTGGACGGCATTGTAAGCCACATACAGGAAGAACGGTTGATCCCGGGAACGTTCGATAAAACCGCAGGCTTCCCGGGTGATCGCATCGGTGAAGTACGCGGCTTCTTCGACCGGCTGGCTGCTTCTGAGGATCGGGTTGTTGGCATCGTAGGCCGGTTCAGCGTTCCCCATATGTGTCGAGAAGGTCGTTGATCCGATTGTGACGCGTCCCTCCGAGCCATCTGGCAGTCGCTTCACTCGCAACATGGTCGAGACGCCTTCGAACGGGGGTGGCACATAATAGTGTCCCTCGTGGAGGAAACCGAAGAACTCGTCGAAGCCTCGCCGCTGGGGATGGAATCGAGCCGTTCCTCCGAGATGCCATTTCCCGACCAGAGCCGTCTTGTAGCCGGCATCCTTGAAGTACTGGGCGAGCGTCTTTTCACTCACCGGAAGACCGACGTCAGGATCTTCATTCGCCGCACCGACCGGGTTCTTCTCGTAACCGAATCGCGACTGGTAACGACCGGTCATCAACGCTGCCCGGGAGGGGCTGCAATAAGACGCGGTGACATAGCCGGATGTCAAGCAGACACCGTTTCGTCGGATGGATTCAATGGCGGGTGTCGGAAAATCGAACTCGCTTCGCCAGGCGGACTCCGCGTAACCCAGATCATCCGCCAGAAAGACGATAACGTTGGGCCGCTGTTCCGTTGCCCGAAGAGCCGAGTCGGGACAGAGGGCTGACAGACAGCAGAGTATCGCGATGGCACGCATGAAGCTTCCCTGGTTTCGGAGAACCTATTTCTTGACCCGTCGACGATTTTCGAACGGGATCTGCGTCAACCCCTTCGGCTGCTCCTGGGCGGCATGAATTCGTTCGTGCAGCTGTTCCGCGAGCCGGCTCATAATGTCACGTGAGGCTTCATTGTTGGCCAGGTTCTTCATTTCTTCGGGATCGGACTCATGGTCGTACAGCTCTTTGCCGTCGGCTCCGTTTTCTCCCCACTCCGTGTATCGATAGCGGGCCGTGCGGATGCTGTAGCCGTTGCCGAAGTGACTAAGTGCTGAGGAGGGCTGTTCGCTGGCGGCATCGTTCAGAATTCCCGCGAGGCTGTCTCCCTGAACGGTTCCGGGAGCCTTGAGGCCACACAGGTCGGCCAGCGTGGGGTAGAAGTCGACCATTTCGACCGGTTCTCTCGCCACGCCGCCACGGTCCTCGACCCCGGGCCCGGCGATAATCAGTGGAACGCGGGTCGCATTTTCGAACAGTGTCGATTTCTGCCAATGGCCATGCTCGCCCATGTGATATCCGTGATCCGAGGTGAACACGACGACCGTATTCTGGTCCAGCCCCGTTATCTTCAAGGCATCCAGAATGCGCCCCACCTGAGCATCCGCAAACGTGATGGTCGCGTGATAGGCCTGAATCGCCTGCCGTGCGAGGTCATCGTCGAGATCAACCTGATGTTTCTTGGCTCGAATCGATTTCACTGCCGGTTGCGGGATCGTGTCCAGATAGCCGGCCGGGACTTTGGGAACTTCGATTTTGTCCGCCGGATACTTCCGGAAATAGTCGTGAGGCGCCACGTACGGCGTGTGCGGACGATAAAGCCCTACAGCCATGAAGAAGCTCTGCTTCGACTTCCTGTATCCCTTCAGCCGCTCGATCGCTTCATCAGCGGCGATTCCATCCGTCTGTTCCTGATCGGTCCCATCGGCGGACAACCAGCTCAGGGTGCCTCCGTAACTGCCGGGGACCAGGCTGAAGATCCTGTCCTGTTCGATCACGTCCCTCCCGCGCGGATTGACCGTAATGTCCCAGGAATACGGATCATCATGTCCGCTGGTTCCGATGTGCAGCGGCACGTTGTAGTGGTAGATTTTGCCGATTCGAGTCGCCAGATACCCGGCGTCACGAAACATCTGAGACATCGTCTTCACATTCGGAAGATGCTCCCGGATGTAAATCGCGTTCCGCTTCACCAGCGTCTGGTCGGGGTACAGGCCCGTCATGAACGAAGCGCGGCTCGGTCCACACAGAGCGAACTGACAATAAGCCCGATCGAAACGCACCCCCTGCTCCGCCAGTCGGTCAATATTCGGCGATTCGACGCGATCGTCTCCGTAGCAGCCCAGGTCGCAGTTCAGGTCGTCACAGATGATGAATAGAACGTTCGGGCGCGAGTCCTCCGCCCTGGCGGAAGGCGTTTGGGCAACAATGAATAACAGCGCCAGCGCGATCAGACGGCGAATCATCCGGGACTCCTCAGCTCTCTTGTTGACATGGCCTGCGGGGGGGAAGCCGGCATCAGCTCCTGCGATGAACGCAGGTATAAGTGATTGCTGATGGGAAAACAAGTGGCGGCCGAGATCGTACGCCGGTGGACCCAAAGCAGTCAGACGCTGAACGTCTGGGGTCCACGAAAGAAAGTCAAAGTGCCCAGAAGAGGATTCGAACCTCCACGGGGTATTAACCCCACCAGGCCCTCAACCTGGCGCGTCTGCCAATTCCGCCATCTGGGCAGGCACTTTGGACAGGCGAACTTTATCGCGGACTGGGCATCGAATCAACTCTCGACGGCCAAAGTTCAACGCGACCACGACTTTTCGACGCAGGATTTTATCGATCCTGCAAGAAACTCCCAACAGAACGCCCTCAAATACGTATGATTAAGTGACACCAAACCACAGGAAATGTTCAGCGGTATGTCTCAATCTGACACGGAAATTCTGCTCGAAGACCGAACTTCTTCGGTCAGCGACGCGAGGCTCGTCGAAGACGTCCGCCGCGGCGATCAGGATTCGTTCCGTCTTCTTGTCGAACGCTATGAAAGTCGCCTCTACCGGGTGATCTATCGATTCGTTCGCGATGACAGTCTGGCCGAGGATCTGGCTCAGGAAGCGTTCATCCGGGCTTATGAGAATCTGGATCAGTTTGATCTTTCTCGGCGGTTCGGTCCGTGGTTATTCCGAATTGGCGTGAATCTCACGCTGGATTATCTGCGGAAACGCAAACGCCGTGGCTGGACGTCCCTGTTCAGTGAGGTGAATCCCGACCAGCCACTGAATCCCGGCACAAGCGACCCCCGGGATAATCTCGATATCAATGAAGAGGTCAGTCGCGTCATGCAGGAGTTACCTGAGAAATACCGCTCGGTGCTTGTGCTTCGCGATCTGGAAAATTTTTCGACGGCAGAAATTGCGGCCATTATTGGTCGTAAGGAAGCCACAATCCGCTGGCGACTGGCCGAGGCTCGCAACCGATTCAAGGTGGCCTGGATCAAGCGGATGGGGGATCCGGCAAACGGATCCGAAATGGAAACTCAGGATGAGTCGGACTCCGAATAGGTTCGAGAGACGATTCAGGAAACAGTAAAGTATCAGGTGCGATTATGAGTTGTCATTGCGTTGAAAACCGGCAGCAGCTGGCTTTGCTGGTCGGCCGAGATGCGGTGGGGGATCTGCCGGAACATCTTCGCCGCAGCGTGTCCAGCTGTCCGCAGTGTCGCGAGTATTTTCGCGGTCTCTGCCAGTCGATGGCGGCGATCAATCATGTTCATGAGGAGGAAGTCCCTCATCTCCGGTGTTCTCTGTGGAATTCGCTGTCGAAGCGGCTGCCCGAGAAGCGGGTTCGCTCGAATGCGATGCAGGACTTGAAACGTCAACTGGTTCCGGTCTTCTCCATGACTGCGGCCTGCCTGGTGCTGGCGGTCGTCTTTCTCGACAGTCGGCCGACGGGCAATCGAATCTACCAGACCACCAGTGCCCGCGGCACGCAGGGGATGACATTGCCATTGATGCCAGTCCAGCAGTCCGCCCATTCAGGCTTCGACGGCGGAGTTTCTCTGATCGATGGTGCGATGATGTCCTCGCCATTGGCCACCCCGTCCTGGGAGGAGAATTCTTCCCCCTTCAACAGAGCCGAGGAACTGGAGCGGGAAGTATTTCTTGATAAGATGAGCGAAGATCTGCTTCGATTTCGCGAGCACTACAAATCGCTGCGTCCGTAGAGCTGTTCCCCTGATGGCGTAGCTGTCCTTTGTGTCCCCCCCTGTGTTTTGGGGAGGATTAACTCGCGGACATACGGTCGAGCGATTCGTTCCCGGTTTGATAGAGACATCTACGGAATAATCAAAATGCCACTGTTTGAGTATCGCTGTTCGGATTGCGATTCAGAGTTCGAACTCCTGGTGCGGACTTCCGGCGATGCGGAGTGTCCCACCCACCTGTGGAACCAGGACACTTGAAAAGCTGCTGAGCGTTCCCACGGCTCGTGTGAACCAGTTGCCCATGGCCGGTGGCTGTCCCCCTTCGGACGCCCCGCCCTGCAATCCGCATTGTAGCCGTCTGCCGCAATAGCTCGCTCACGGTCTGCAATTATTTCGAATTCGAATCGCCAGCTGGTTCTCCTGCTGGCGATTCTTCGTTTCCACCGAGCCAGCGAGCCGAGAATGCTTCCAGTTCTTCCAGCCGAGCGGCGGGAATGGTCTCGCTCCCATTGGTCTTTAGCCATGCCAGATCGTCACCGGCGGTCGCCGATTCCCGTTCTCGTATGGCGATCAGGCACCGGAGATAACGGTGTTCGAGCTCGTTGTCCGTATCGACCGCGACGAGCAGATTCAGGTAGCGCAAGACCCCCGAATAGTCCTGCTCCTGTTCGGAGATTCCCTGAAGGTTGCGGATCATCCGAACCAGGATCTGTCGTTCGGACTGAGGTTCAAGATACTTCTCGTTCCACGGAAGCTGATGTTCTCCTTCGACTCGGGAGATGGCATCGATCAGCCCCAGTTTCTGACCTCGGTCGAAGACATCGAGCAGGTCCCCCGGCTCGCCATCGACGAACTGTCTGACGACAAAATGCCCCGGCAGACCGATGCCGCGAACGTCGAGCCCCAACCGTTCCGCCATGCCGATGTAGAGTGAGGAAAGGGTGATCGGAAGTCCTTCACGATCATCAATCACCTCGCTGAGGTAGCTGTTGGACTTGTGATAATAATTGGTCCGGCTGCCGTGGAATCCGCTTTCCTCGAACAGGTATCGATCGAGCAGTTGCCGTTTCGCGACCTCATCCCCATCGGAATCTTCCGCCAGTTCGCGAACGTCGTTCACCATCGACTCAACGGACTGAAGATAGCTGTCGACATCGATTTCCGCATTGTCGTAACGGGCCAGCAGCAAACCGAGGGTGACCACATCGGCGTCAGCTTCCTCCAGCTCGGAGAGAATCTGTTCCGAGACCTGCATCTCATGATTTCGCCGGCGAAGCTTACGAAGTTCCCTCGCTCGCTGCTCGAGCTCTTCGGCCAACTGGTCGAGTTCGCTCTGCACACCAACAGGCATTTCCCGGATCCGCCGCAGCGTTTTCGGAGCAGTCAGCTCGCCTGTGGTCGTCTTCTCAACCAGGCTGAGAAGCTCTGCCCGCACTTCAGGTTCAAGCCCCGATTCCTGAAGGGATTCTCCAACCTCGAAGCCGCGGAACTCGGCGGAGGTGTCGCGAAACTTGGCCAGCCCAACGTGGATATTCTCAGCAGGTGTCCGATTCCGCATTTCGGCAACCAGTTGCTCATTGCAGAAACAGCGGACGTGATAGTCATCGATCGAGACAAGTAGCTCGTTCCACTCGCCGGGACGATAAGCCGGCGTCGAGATCTCTTCCAGAATCTGCCAGTTGTAAACCGAGGGGCCGGCAAACCTCGTCAGACGCAGGTTCCCTCCACTTGGGTAGAACCCGAACTGGTGGTCGCGGTCCTCAGCGTCGAAGATCAACCCGGCTGCTCCGGATTCGTCGCCGAGTTTCACCAGGACGCGGACCTCATACTTCGTCACCGAAGGCGGTTCTGTTTGCGACAGACAGACCGAACGTCCCCCAAATCCGGAGCCCGTGCCTGAGACGAGAATCCGTCCTGCCCGTTGTGTCCAGCTGGCCCCCATGTGTTCCTGCCAGTGTTTCGGATTGAGGCGGCCAATCGTCGTCCAGCGAGCGAGTGTGACAGGATTCGGCTTCTCCAGAATCGACTGCAATTCCGAGATCGGCATCGCGAAGCCGATGCTGTTCGAGGAGGCGCTCTTGTAGGTGATCACGCCGATGACCTCCCCCTGTTGATTCAATAACGGGCCCCCGCTGTTTCCGTGGTCGATTGGCATCGAGACCTGAATCAGTTCGCGTCCGTTAATCTCTTCGGTTCCGGAAACAATTCCCGTGACCAGTGAATTCCGGTAGCCGCGGGGATGTCCAATCGCCGCGACGTCGTCGCCCTGCTCGACTGTCTTGCCAAGTCGTAACGGTTTCAGCTTCTGGCCCTTCAGTGATTCCGGAGCGACTTTGAGAATGGCGAGGTCGGCCAGTTCATCGCTGGCGTAGATTGATTCGATGTCATAGCTTGAGCCGTCAGCGAACTCGATCTCGATGGGGCGAGCCTCTCCAAGCACGTGCCGATTGGTCGCGATCAAACCCTGCTCGTCGATCACGAATCCGGTTCCCATGCCGAGTTGTTCGCCGTTGCGATCGAGATGGGTGATTGTCACGATCGACCCGCGATACTCTTCGGCAATCGCTTTGAACGACCGTTGCTCGGCTGCCTCGACCGGCTGCGCTTCGGTGTTGTCTTCCGCCTGAAGTAGGCCTGGGGGCAGCGTCAGGCAGAGAGCGAGAAGCAAAAGCAGAGATTGGCCGTAATAACGATACTGTGACATAATCAGTCCAGACCCCTGTTAAACAGGAACAGTCTTTGCGAAAAGGGCGGAACGCGCGCTTCCCATTTTCAATCGCCGCCATGAAAAAAGCCAGCCCGGGGGATCGGCTGGCTTGAGTGAGCGGAGGCGATTCTCCGGCTTACTTCTTCAGTTCTCGTTCGATGGTGGCGATCACCTGATCCGAGTTTGGCTGCACGCCTGTCCGGAATCGAGCCACCACTTTGCCGTCTTTCCCGATCAGGAACTTCTCAAAGTTCCAGCGGATATCACCCGCGTGTTCCGGGCTGGCTTCTTCCGAAGTCAGATGCTTGTAGAGCGGCGAAGCATCGTCGCCATTCACGTCGATCTTGGAGAACATATCGAACGTCACGCCGTAGTTCGACGTGCAGAACTCCTGAATCTGAGCAGCCGTGCCTGGCTCCTGCTTTCCGAACTGATTGCACGGGAAGCCGAGAATGACCAGACCTTTATCGCTGTACATTTCGTGGAGCTGCTGAAGCGTTTCGTACTGCGGAGTGGCTCCGCAGCGGCTTGCGACGTTGACGATCATCACGACCTTCCCTTTGTACTTGGAAAGGTCGACCTTTTCGCCGCTCAGCGACGTGACTTCATAACTGAGTGGGCTTTCGGGAGCTTTCGCGGAAACAGGCGACGCAGAAAAAACCGTCGCAACGGCGGCGAGCATCAGCAGACTGTACTTCATCGGTAGCTTTTCCTTCCGGACCAGAGCCGGGCGAATGAATGGGGACCTTCGCGGAGCAGCGACCTGCCTTGAGAACAGACGGCTGCCATTTCGACGATTGATTCTAGTCGTGTGACTCAACAGGACAACCAGCAGATTAGTTGGCTGAGGCCTGCTGAGCTCCCGCCATCTGCTTTTCGACGCGCTGGTGGTGAGCCTTGAGGACTGCCACCAATTGCTCAGCCTGTTTGGCTGCTGCAGCCAGTTCGGCCTGCTTCTTCTTCTCGTCCTCCGTTACCGGGGCGGCCTTCTCCATCTCGGCCAGTTGCTTCTTCAGCGCGGGAACGCTCTGATTCAGCTTGGCGATACTGGCGTTAGCCGTGTTGACCTCCTGCTCTGCAGTCTTGACGGCCGCTGTTTGTTCGCCAGCGGACTTTTGAGCAGCGGCCAGTGCCGGTGCGTTTTCCTGCTGGCTCTTCTGAGTGGCCTGGACTTTCGCCACAGCGGCCTGATGAGCCTGATTGGCAGCTGCGAGCGTCTGATTCGCGGCTTCGGCTGCTTTCTGGGCTTCCGCCAGAGCGGCTTTCGCCTGAGCCAGTGCATCCTGAGCGGACTCGCCCTGCTTTTCCAGCTCCTGGATCTGGGCGGTAGTGTCGGTCACTTTCTTATCGGCCGCCTGCTTGGCAACTGTTGCCTTGTCGATCGCATCTTTCTTCGCCGCGACATCCTTCTGTTCGGCAGCCAGAGTTTTAGCGAGTTGATCGCGATTGCCGGAAAGCTTGGCCACATCGGCATTGGCTTTCGTCAGCGCGGCCTTCGCTGTGTCCACTTTCTTCTGGGCAGCCGCTTTCTGCTCGTTAGCAGTCTTCAAGGCCACTTCCTGGCCGGCGATTTCTTTCTTCTTTGCCTCTACGCTCTGGGAGCGGGCGGCGATCTTGGCATTGAGTGCGGCAAGTTCCTTCGTCGCAGCTTCCTGTTTCTTGCTCTGTTCAGCCAGATTGCCTGTTACCTGCGACAACTGCTGGGGCAGGTCAGCCGGATTGGGAGCCAGAGTGAAGAGCTGAGTTCCGGTGGTTGTATCCCAGACGCGGACCTCTCCCGTCCAGTCGCCGCCCAGAGCACGCTTGTTCTCAGCGTCGTAGGCCACTTCAAGACCCAGATCCCGGAAGTCGCCGAAGGACTTGATTTCTTTCCCGTCAAGTTGCCACAGCTTCACTTTACGATCGCGACCGATCGAAATGATGTTGCCATCCCGGGTAAAGTCCATGGCCGAGACCCCACCGCCGTGGGCGTTCCAGCGTTTTACTTCGTTTCCGTTGTTAAGCTCCCAAAGGCGAATCGTTCCGTCTTCGCTGCAGCTGCCGAGCATGTTCGAGTCTGGACGCCAGGAGACATCCGTGATCGGCCCGGAGTGCCCCTTCAGGCTCAGGTACTCGTTTCCAGTGAGCGATTCCCAAAGCTGCATGCCGTTACTGCGATCCGCAGTCGCCAGCAGCACACCGTCCGGAGAGAACTCGACGGCCAGAACCCAGTCGGTATGCTTCTTCTTCTCGTAAAGCAGCTCACCGGTCTGCACGGAGTGAACACGAATCAGACGCTTTGGCCCCGAGAGTGCGACCAGAGCATGGTCGGAACTGATATCCGCGGCCAGAACGCTGTCGTATTCATTGCCGATCTCTGCAACGCGGTTGCCGGTCTTGATATCGAAGACAATCACTTTGCCCGATGCACCGCCGCGACCGCCGCCAGCCATCAGCAACTGACCGTTGCGGCTGAACTTCAGGATCTGTGGCACGCCTTCGGGGAACGGCAACACGCCGGCCAGCAGGCCCGTGCTCGTGTTATACAGAACGATCTGTTCGAATCCGGAGACCGCCGCCAGCGGAGCCCACGGGCTGGTCGCCAGTGCGGTGATGCTGTTCGCGTGTCCGTAAACATGAACCGGATCGAGTGTCAGCGATTCGGGTGGCATGACGGGTGCGTCTGCCGGACGTTCGGTGGAGATCTCGATCTTCGCCAGCTCGTTCTTCTTCTTGACAACTTTGCTGCCCTGGTTTTCCAGAGCGCCCATGTCGATCCAGTCGCGGATCAGAGCGAGTTCAGCTTCGGGCATCTTCGGCTGGTTCGGCGGCATGAAAGGCTCGGACTCATGCGCGATCACCATGTAGAGATACGACGAGGAGGCATCGCCCTGCTCGATCACATCGCCGGATCCCCCCCCCTGCATCATGCCGACATAGGTGTCGAGAACGAGGCCACCTTTCTGATCGTTGCCGTTGTGACAGGAACCACAACGCTGGCGAAAGATCGGAAGGATGTCGTCATCAAAGGTGATCTTCTTGGCCGGTTTTTCTTCTTCGTCCGCAGCACGGACTTCGGAAAAGCCGAATCCCAGACCAAAAATGGTCACAAGGAGAAGGAGAGGCTTCATCGGACGATCAAGGCCTTGTGGGGAGGCGAGAAATTTCATGAGGACGTTCCGAGGATGTGCTCGACGCGGAGCGATTATTGGAGAGATTCAGACCACGTTGGCATCGGCGAGAAATCGAACTCTGCTGCAGGCGGGAGCCGACGAGCGTCCCGCTCATCAGAACAAAAATGGCGAGTCAGACTTCAGGGACCGATTAGAGCGGCTTGTCGTTGTATGGTTTCAAAATCAGTCGGTCGTGCCGTAAGACGACACGACCGACCGGATCAGAATCAGTGATTAAACAGGAACTCTCGGCTGTTCAGAAGTGCCCAGAAGACATCTTCACAGGCCTGCTGATAACCCTTCTCATCCGCGAACAACGGACGAAGTTTCGTCAGTTCCGATTCCAGCGGCTTACGCGACAGACACCGGATATAGAGTTCGGTGATGACCTCGTCCGCCGGGGTCTTGTTCTGCACAAACGTCTTGATGACGTCGCCGCTCTTGATCTTGCTGTTGACCGTATCTCCATTGAGCAGGTGCAGAGCCTGCGACAACGATGGTTCCATCTTCACTTCACAGGAGCAGACGGTTTCGCGAGTGGCGCGACCGAATGTCGTCAGGAAGTAGGTGGAGGTTGAGCCATCAGCAATCTGGGTCGCCTTGGAACCAAGCGGCAGACCGCGGAACTTGTCCTTGGTATTCGTCACCTGACTGATGATATCCAGAGCAGACTCGGCTTTGATGCGTCGGGTGTTCTGGTGGGCGAAGTTCTTCTCATCGGTCGCATTGGACTCGTTACGTTCCGTTGATCGCTGATAAGTCTTCGAGTTGCAGATCTCACGAATCAACTGACGGTAGTCGTAACCCGATTCCGTGAACCGTCGGGCCAGTTCCTTAAGCAGTTCCGGATTCGAAGGCGGATTGCTGACACGGATGTCATCAACCGGATCGATGATCCCGATGCCGAAGAAATGATGCCAGATGCGGTTGGAGAAGTTTTCCGCAAAGAACGGATTGTCTGGCGAAGCCAGCCATTCGGCCATCACTTCCCGACGATCCGCACCGCCTTTGATTTCCGGTTGACCACCACCCAGGAAGACCGGGACGGCATTCTGGTTTGTGACCGGATGTTTAACTTCGCCACCACCACGGTTGTAAATGATGCTCTCACGGTAATCTTCAGCCGGTTTACGGCCGATCTGCGAGAAGAATGCGGCGAAACTGTAGTAGTCGTTCTGTGTCCAGCGGTCGAATGGGTGGTTGTGGCACTGGGCACACTGAATCCGCATTCCCATGAAGACCTGGGCGACATTCTCGGCGACCTTGAGGTTGTCGCGTTCGAGTTCGTAGAAGTTGGTCGCCGGATCGGTGAATGTTCCGCCGTTGCAGGTCAGCAGTTCTCTGGTCATCTGATCGAGCGGCACGTTCTTCGCGATCTGCTCGGCCAGCCAGTTGTAGTACAGAACGATCGATTTGTAGCTCACCTGATTGTTGGACCGCATCATGAGCCATTCGGCCCACTTGGAGACCCACAGTTCGGTGAATTCTTTGCGTTCAATCAATTCATCGATCAGCTTGGCCCGCTTGTCCGGGGCGGTATCAGCGACGAACGCGTTGAACTCTTCCGGGGAAGGGACCTGACCAACAAGGTCGATGTAGGCACGGCGAATGAAAACTTCGTCGCTGCAGACCGGCGACTGATTCATACGCAGCTTCTTGAGTTTCTCGAGCACGAACTCGTCGACGTAGTTCGAGGGCTGCTCTTTTGAGGCTTCGTAGACGAGCCCCTTCGGGAGCACGATTACCTGCGAGCCGACGGTGTGCGTTGCGAAACGGGCCATTACGAACGCTTCGCCCCGCTTGCCGGCGGTGATCAAGCCGGAGAGTTTGTCAACGGTCGCGGAGTTGTCATTGCTCGACTGGAACAATGCCAGGCTGGTCACATCCCGTTCGGTCCCGTCCGAGTAGTGAGCGAGGACGGTCAACTGCTGTAGAGCGCCTGCTCCATCCAGAACCGCCTGTTCCGGGTAGAGCGAGATCGAATCGCAGTAAGGAATGTCAGCCGGATCTTTCGGGCACTGGTTCGCGATCCATTCGATCATGTCTTTCGCGTAGGGCGAATCTGTTTCGAAGCACTTGCCACCTGTGTGCGGAACCGAACCGGTCCCCTTCTGAACCAGCAGGCTGGCTTCGGGGACACCGAGATTGATGCGGCGGCCCAACTGCTCCCGGGTAATGCGATGGTGGTCGCCATCCGGATCGTAACCAAACAGCGACAGCATGAAACCGTCTTTACCGCGGGCGGCGCCATGGCAACTCCCGGTATTACAGTTCGCCTTCATAAAGACAGGCATGACATCGAGCTTGAAGCTGACCGGACGCGGCGCCGTCGCTTCCACAACCTTGACCGGTGCGGAAGCTTTCTCGCCGTTGAAGGTACATTCGAGTGTCGCGGAGCCATCCGCAACCGGATAGAGCATCGCTCCATCGATCCGCGCACAGGCTGCGCCGACCAGTTTCAACTCGGCCTTGGCTGTGACATCTTCGGTCACCCCGTCGGCGTAAACCGCCTGGACGACGATGGACTGCTTGTCCTTCGCGGTCTTCAGGTTCACCTGGGGAGGATAGAGTCCAATTTTAACGAGCGACCGGTCTTCGGCCGCCTGGGTTGCGGCAAACGAAGCCAGGCACACTGCGAACAGTGCGGCAATCGTCGTGATGCGGGCTTTAACGTTCATCGGTGTGATCCTTTTTGATCTCACGATATCAGGCAGGGCAGATGGGGTGGGATGCATGAAACGACTTAGGGATTAATTGGCCTGGTTACGAAGCTGTTCCTGCTGCAGCCGGAGCTGCTCGAGGCGCGACAGAACCTTGGGCTTCGGCGGAGCCGGCTTTTTCTCGGTTGGCTTCTCTTCAACCTTCGGCTTGGCGACTACGACCGGAGCCGGTTTGTTGATCCGGAGACGACCCGAACCGATGCTGTGAATGATCGGTTCGCCGTTCTCCGTCACCGTAATCTGGCAGAAGAGATTCTTGGTTTCGCCGACCGGTGAAGCCGGGTCAGTCGTGATCGGGAAAACGATCTCGGCATCGTCCTTCGTAATCTCTTTATCCACTGTCGAAGTCTTGGCCGGCAGTCCAACGAGCTTCACCGTTGCCTTGCCTTCAAATGGAGTGAGATTGGTGACTTTCACCTGGAGATCAACCGGAGCGCCCTGCTCTGTCGCAGCTGAGACGAATTCGAGGTTCAAATACTTCTCGGCAACTCTCAGCGTCGCGAAGGGCGTATTGATGGAGATATTCCCATTTCCGACACGAGCAGTTCCCGTCACAGTGATAGCCGATTCCTGAATCGGAGCATTGCCCGAAGCGTTGATCGGAATCAGGGCTTCAGTCTGGCCCTTCTCAATCTTCACCGACCGACTCGAGTTGACTCCGGGCGGGTTCTGAAGGACCTGCACCCGGATTTCTTCATCGAATCCTTCGGCACGGGTGGCCACAACTTTCAGTTGCATCTGCCCGCCGCGAACAAGAGGAACCTTGGGCTGAACGATCTGGATATCGAACGGGACTTTCTCAGTGGTCACGATCGGAATCTGGTCAAGCCGTTCGAGCCAGACGTAATCGTTCTGGTTACGTCCGCGGACCTTCATGTGATGCTGCTCGACAGGTGCGGTGACGACGAGATCCTTGTTGCTGGGATGTGTCCACTGACCGATAACGCGGGCGAACTGACTACCCAGTTCGACATTCTCCTCGGCATGGAACATCAGTGGAACGACACCGTCAGAGGCCCAGTTTTCAGGCGATTCCATCCGCACGCCAGCCGGCAGGTTCTCGGAGATAAACTGAACGGCTCCGCCGAAGTTCTCCCGTTTCACGCTCAGCAGCATCGCGGTGCGACTTCCCTGCGGAATCTCGACATCCGGTTGGACGTAACGCTGTTCTTCGTTCGTTGTAATTTCCATCGCCGGGCTCACCGGAGTCACTTCCACGCGGTAGTGAAAATCGGCACCCCCGTTGTTGAGCTGATCTCGGACGCGGAAATAGAAGTTCCCGTCTGCTGGAGCTTTGAAACGCACCCAGCTGTCAGGACGTTTACGGTCATCGTCGCCGGCGAGTCGTCGGCCATTTTCGTCATATACGTCGATTACGGAATCGATGGCAGAGCGGACCCGGCGGGCGATGACGTCGATATCGACTTCCTGGTCCTTTTTCATGGCCATCTTGAAGTAGTCGGTGTCAGTCTCGGACAGCACGATGCCGTTCGCAGCGGCGGGGATGCTGATCTCGGTTGCCTGAGCACGATCTTCGTTCGGTTCCGTTTCGATCACATTCGGCAACGCGGAGAGCCAGAAGCGATTCGGAGTGGGCGAAGCCGCTGCCCCCTGACCCGCGAAAATTCCGAAGTCGATCTCCTTCTTGGACGGCAAGGTGACCTGCTGCTGGAACGGGCCGGTGACATCGCCATAGAAAGTGACGTTGACCGTTTCTCCCGGCTGTCCACCGGCAGGAACCGTGGCGGTCGGGCGGATGTAGTCACCGACATGGAGCCGGTAGAGCGAAGCACTGTGACCACCGTAGGAGGCGTCTCGAACTTCAACGATGTAGTTGCCGTCTTCAGGAACGATGATCGAAGCGAAACCATCCTGGTAGGTCAAGGCGTGATCGTCGCAGGCCGCCAGTTCAAAGCGTGCTTCGTTCAGGATGGCCACGTAGGGGTCGAAGAAGTTCGCACCCAGGAAGTAGGTTCCCATGCGGAGTCCTTCGACTTCCGCGGTGAGGCGCTGTCCCTTCTTAGCAGGCACGACGAAATAATCGACATCTTCATTGTCGATCTGACCGTGCACGGTCTGATTCATCTCGATCGTGTTGGGAGTCGTGAAGTCGGTATTTGGTTCTTTCTCATTGACGACCGGATAGTTGCCGACGAAGAAGTTGGCGATCTTTGTCAGACCGGTCTTCGTGCGAATTCGCAGCCGATGTGCTCCGAGCGGGGAATCTTCCTTGACCTTCACCTTAGCAGTGACGGTCTTCCCCTTCTTGTCTTCCGGGGCGACCACTCCAGTGATCTCCAGTCCCGGCTCGTAGGAGATGACTTCGACAGCGTCATCCAGCCGGTCGCCTGAAAAGGTGACTTCCACCTCCTGGCCCCGCTGAGCACCGTATGGTGAGAGCCGAGTCAAATCGGGATCGGCAGCAGTCGCTGTCGCAGATTGGCTGACAAACAGTGCAGCCACGATTAACAGACCAGTAACAGCAGGTCGACAGAAAGGCGTATTCCGTCCCATCATGAGCGATTCCCCCCTTGCTCACGGACATTTGCAGCGTATGTAAGTTTTTGGTCGACGAGCGACCCTCCTTCCCAGCGTCAGATGCAGCTGGAAATGGAAAATGTCCCCCGCAGTCCAGTTGAACGCGCAACGGCTGCGGGGGATTGAGATTCAGATTTACGCAAGGATTTCTTTAACGACCTTGCCGCCATCGACGATTTCGATCGGGCGATCGCCAGGTGCCATGATTTCCTTGTCGGCAACGATTCCCATCGTGTGGTAAACCGTCGTGAACAGGTCTTCCGGACCAACTGGATCGGTTTCCGGCTCGGTCGCCGTGGAATCCGAAGTTCCGTACACGAAGCCGCGCTTCACACCACCACCGGCGAGAGCAACACTGAAGACCTTTGGCCAGTGATCGCGGCCGGCGTCTTTGTTGATCTTCGGCGTACGACCGAATTCCGAGGAAACCATGACGAGTGTCTCGTCAAGCAGTCCACGGGAGTCGAGATCGTTGATCAGCGCCGAGAAAGCCTGGTCGAATTCCGGCATCTGCCGCTTGAATCCCGCCACGATTCCGCTGTGCATGTCCCAGCCGCCGTAAGTCAGGTTGACCATGCGGACACCAGCCTCGACCAGACGACGGGCCATCAGCATGCGGGCACCGGCCTGATTACGGCCGTACGAATCCCGCAGCTTGCCGTCTTCCTTTTCGAGATCGAAGGCTTCGCGAGCTTTCGGAGAGCTGATCATCGAGTAGGCCCGCTCGTAGAACGAATCCATGGCGGCCAGCTTATCAGACTTCTCAATGGAGCGGAAATGCTCGTTGACAGCGTCCAGAGCCGAGCGACGGGTCGCGAATCGCGATTCGTCGATGCCGGCATACATATCCAGATCGCGAACCTTGAACCCATTGGAAGCCGGATCGCTACCGAGGCTGAAGGCGGCGTAGGAGGAGCTCAGGTAACCTGTCCCCGCATATTCGTTCGGCTGGTTTGGAATGCAGACGTACGGCGGGAGGTTATTGCGAGGACCGTATTCGTAACTGATGATCGAGCCGATGCTCGGATACTGAAGCGCCGGGCTCGGCCGATATCCAGTGAACATGTTGTGCGTGCCACGTTCGTGGGCGGCTTCACCGTGCGTCATCGAGTTGATGATCGTCAGCTTGTCGGCGATGGCCGCGGTTTTCGGCAGCGATTCGCCGAACAGGTGACCGTCGATTTTGGTTTTGATCTGCTTCATCTCGCCGCGATACTCGATTGGAGCATACGGCTTCGGGTCGAACGATTCCTGCTGAGCCATCCCCCCGGGCAGAAAGATGTGAATGACGGACTTGGCCGTGCCTTCAAAGTTCGAATAATCTTTCAGATCGGCCTGAGCGGACTGAAGGCGGAACAGGTCCGGCAATGTCAGTCCTGCGCCTGCGAGCGCACCGACCGAAAGAAATCCACGCCGAGAAAGTCGTTGGAAATGTGTAGGATTACAGCTACGTGAAGCTTCTACGTGACCCATGCGTGTATCTCCTTGGTTAAATTGGAAGGCTCGAGTCCAGTTCAGGCATGAAGAAGATCGCAGGGAATGCGCAAGTCCCTTCGTTCGTCCCCGTAAAGGTAAGTAGCAACTCGTGGGTCCCCCGACCGACGAATCACCAATTGAGGCAGGCTTGAGGAGGTTTCAGGTAGGTTGTCGACGTTTCAAGTTCGACACTTGTTACATCGGCAATTGAATCAAGCCACACACACCAATTGAGTTTACATATCAATTGAATTGCATGTCAATGAGCCAATTGTCGCAAAACAAGTGTAATTGAGAAATTTTTGCGGGCGCATGGATTTTTCGTCAAGTTTCAATCGGAAAATTTTCCGTGAACTTACTGAGTTGCCGTGATAATCGCGTAGGGACCGGTTTTGTCGATTTTAACGCGGCGGAAGATGTCGGGTAGGTATTCCTCGTACCAGTCGGGCATTTTCGTGACGATCATCAATCGTCCGCGGTGCCGGAGGGAGCGGCGAGCCGTGTCGATGAAGAGCTTTGCAATCGCGAAGTTGGAAAAATAGGGCGGGTTGGCAAGCACGAGGTCGAATTCTCCCTCGGCTTTGAGTTTGCCTGTATGCGTCTGCAGGACCTGAATTCTCTGTTGCTCCTCGTCGGTCAGATTGGATTCGATGTTTCGCATCGTGCTCTGCACGGCTCGGGCATTGGAATCGATCGCGGTGACCCGGCCCCGTTTCATCGACATCACCGCGGCGATGCCGACTGCACCACAGCCGCAACCGATATCCAGAACCTGCATGCCGTCCTTAATTGTCATGGCTTTCATCAGTGCCCAGGCCCCGGCGTCAAGTCGACGATGACTGAAGACACCCGGTCGGGTTGTCAGGGTCAACTCCCGTTCATTGAAGACGACGGGGAACTGAGCCGTGAAGTCTCGCTCTTTCTTCAGTGGAGACGTTTTGACGATCGAGTAAATGACGCCGCGGCGTTTGGGGGTGCGGGTGACTTTCTTGTGCAGAGCCTGCATCTGCTCGTGCAGCCACGTGTCGTTCGGAGAGTTGACGGCACAGTACAGAGTGCCCTGATGCTTCAGCCGCTGGTAAGCCTGCTGCATCAGGTCCCGGGTCAGCTCGGCGTCTCCCTGATTGTGGACAGGGATGCAGGCGACATCAAACTCCCGGTCCGGCAGATCGGGAGCGCAGATGACGAGGGGAGCATGGTCTGCTTCAGCCCAGTACTCCTCGCAGAGAGAGGCATAATGAGAGTCGAGGTAATGACAGCAGACATCCGCCCCGGCGTTCTCGCTGGCAAGAAACCCGGCCAGCTGACCGCGTCCATGGCTGGTGCAGAGGATCCGCCCGGCTTTGAGCGAGACGAGATGCTCGATGAGCAACTGCTCCTCGGTTCGCGGGGGAATGTAGGGAATCTCATCCTCGAACTGGGGAGCCTGCTGCTTGCGACGTCGTCGCTTCTGCGCCATTAAAATGTCTTCCTGCTGTCGATCATCAACGTGACCGGGCCTTCGTTAACGAGTGAAACACGCATCTCCGCCTGAAACTGTCCTGTTTCGACCTTAACCCCCTGCCCTCGAAGCTCGGCGACGAACTCCTGGTAGAACTGGTTAGCCTGCGTTGGAGGGGCCGCTTCGATAAAGCTGGGCCGCCGGCCTTTGCGGCAGTCGCCGAAGAGCGTGAACTGACTGATCACCAGGGCTGCTCCTCCGACGTCGATCAGGGATCGATTCATCTTCCCTGCCTCGTCGTGGAAGATTCGCAGCGTCGCGACCTTCTCCGCCATCCAGATGGCATCTTTCGCCGTGTCGTCCTGCCCAACTCCGAGCAAAACCATGAGCCCCGGGCCGATCTGTCCGACGATATTCTCGTCCACTTCTACGGACGAGGACGAAACACGTTGGACGACGGCACGCATGAAGACAGATTCGAAAATTCAGTTCGCGCAGGCCACAATTGAGCTTGGCGGAGGGGGTGGAAACGGATTTGCAGGTCGCTGCCGGGAATGTTCAGCCGACATTTTCCATCTGGCGAAGATACTCCAGCAGACGATCACGTTCATTAGTCAGATGCCGCACACGCAGCAGTGAACGAACGCGAGTCAGCAGTTCCAGGCGATGAATCGGTTTCGAAAGAAAGTCGTCTGCGCCGGCTTCGACGGCTTTTTCGATATCTGCGGAATCCCGCAGAGCCGTCACGATCAGAACCGGGATCGATTTGGTTTTCTCGTCCCGTTTGAGTTGATGGCAGACTTCGAACCCACTCATTTTGGGCATCATGATGTCGAGCAGAATCAGATCCGGCTGAAACGCGGCCACTTGTTCCAGAGTTGCCTGACCATCTTCGGCCATGGCAATTTCGTAGTCTTCTTCGCCGAGGTAGGCGTCGATCAACTCGCGATTCTGAGGGTTATCGTCGGCGATCAGAATTCGGTTCGGCAGCTTCTTATCGGTCATATCCGGTGAATCCCATCGGGAAGCAGGAGAATAGCCGTACAGAGACGGTGTCGGGGCGAAAAACGCATCCAGCATTCTGGGGACTCGGCTACTGGGTTCCGAACCAGTCACACGCCGCAATCCATGCCCGGGTACGTTGCGGGAGATCGGTCTGTCCAGACAGTGCCAGTGCAGACAGATGCCCCCGCAGCATTCGTAAATTATCGGACTCGTCGACATCATACCAGAGTGGCAGCGTTTTCATCGTCAGCCCGGACTCGAAAATTCTCGCTGTAGTCTGCTGGAGCACGTCGGGGCTGCTCCAGTTGACTCCCTCGAACAGCGGAGAATGAGGACGTCTGAGCCCAAGCAGATAGTATCCGCCGTCCGCGGAGGGACCAACCACGCAATCTGTCGACGTGAGCAGGTCAAAGGCTTCGGTCAGATATTCCCTGGGAAGCGTGGGGCTGTCGGTCCCGATTACGACAGTTCGCCTGGTGATTCCATCGGAGAACGCGTGCTCGAAGAACGAGGCCAGACGTTGGCCGAGGTTTGTTTCGGGTTGCGACCAGAGTTCGGCCGATTCGAGATTCGTAGAATGAAGCCAGTCGTTGACGCGGTCTCCTGCCGGACTGTGAGCTAGGATTGTTTTTGAGGCGAGCGAACCGAAGCGGTCCAGGATGTCGGCGACGAAACAGGCGTAGAGTTCCGCTGCCCGCTCGTTGCCGACAGCAGCCCCCAGACGGGATTTCACTTTCCCCGGGGTAGGACGTTTCAGAAAGATGCCGAGCGACGAGTAAGGGATATCGGGATTCATGCGGTCTTTCTCTGGGCGAGCTTCTGTCGCGAGAGGTTGGGAACAGGTCTGTGAAGGTCTGTCTACGAGACCGGTAAAGTTGGGGAAAAAGAGAGCGAATCAATTGCAACGCCCTCCGGCATCAACGTATTCTTATTGGAATCGCGAGAAGTACGACTGCGGGATTTGCGGAGGTTTTCTCCGGCGGATTCGCGTTAGCGAATTGTTCTCAGTACGTTCGCCGATACCATTGAAGTTACGAACTGACATTACCACGTTCCTAACAGGTACTGTTTCCTTTCAGACAAATCGATCCGAGTTGTCGTACCTGCGGTCCGGAATGAGTTACTGATGTGATCGCCGTCGTATCGCGGTCACAGAGATTTTCGACATCCAGACTCTGTTGTACAGGCAACTCGTCCGTCCGTCCTTCTGAGACGTCCGCGAGCCCGGCCATTCGTGTAGCGGCTACTCTCATGAGAAACGTCGTCGAGGGCCAACGGAGAGGGATGCGATCTTATGAGCCCGACAACCATGAACGCGTTTGCAGAAGCTCTAAAAAAGAGCGGATTGATTTCGGAGGACCGATATCAGGCTCGCATGGCGGACCTGGAGGCATCCAATGTCAATCTGGGAGATGCCCGGCAAACGGCTCGCGCGTTCATCGACTCCGGCGACATCACGACCTGGCAGGCGGAAAAACTGCTCGCCGGCAAGCATAAGGGGTTCTTTCTCGGAAAGTACAAACTCCTGAAACTCCTCGGCCGTGGCGGCATGAGTGCCGTTTATCTGGCCGAGCACTCCGTGATGAAACGTCATTGCGCGATCAAGGTGCTCCCTTCCAGTCGGGTGAATGACACGTCATATTTGGGGCGGTTCCATCTCGAAGCCCAGGCGGCAGCCTCCCTGGACGATCCGCACATCGTGCGAGCCTACGACGTCGATCATTTCAGCGACGGCAAAGCAGATGTCCATTTTCTCGTCATGGAATACGTGGAGGGACGCAATCTCCATGAAGTGATCATGCAGGATGGTCCCCTTGATCCGGTGGATGCCGCGGAGCATATCCGCCAGGCGGCGAAGGGGCTTCAGCACGCCCACGAAGAGGGCCTGGTTCACCGCGATATCAAACCGGGGAACCTGCTGCTCGATCAGAAAGGCGTTGTCAAAATCCTCGATATGGGACTGGCGCGGTTCTTCAACGAGAGTGATGACAAGTCTCTCACCATCCAGCATGACGAACGCGTTCTGGGAACCGCCGACTTTCTGGCGCCCGAACAGGCGATCAACAGTCACAATGTTGATTCCCGAGCGGATATCTACAGCCTGGGATGCACCTTCTACTTCCTTCTGACGCGACACGCTCCGTTCGAACAGGGAAGTCTCGCTCAACGATTGATGGCTCATCAGACGCAGGAGCCGCCGGCGATCTCGACGTATCGGACCGACGTTCCGGAGTCACTGACGCAGATCATCGAAAAGATGATGGCGAAAAAAGCCGACGACCGTTTTCAGACGGCTGAAGAGATCTCGTCGGCTTTGAAAGACTGGATCTCGGCCAACGCCGATCAGGAATGGCTTGAAGAGCACGAAAAACAATGGGAGTCGACGGGACGAAGAACGATCTCCTCCGCTGCTCCGCCGAAGATCTCCGAGTCGATGGAAGTGGCTCCGGCCACCGATGAGTTTGGTGACTTCCTGACGATGATCGGCAACGACACGACTGATTCCGATCGCGGACTGCTCGGCGGTCCGCGATCGGGAGGAAAGTCCGGGAAGAAGCTCTCGGGCATCAGCAGGCAGCCGAAGTCAGATTCCGGCTCCAGCCTGAATCCAGCCGACATTTCCCTCGATGAGAAAGAGTCGGGGCGGCGGGCCGCGAAATCAAGTGGCGGGCTATCTGCGATTCCGTCGGACTCAGCGATCCCCGCCGGTTCGAATGTGGTCGAAGCCGAGCCGGAACCTGTTCCCTCACAGCCGGCTTCGCGAAAGCGGCGAGCTGCGGCCGTCTCTCCGCTGGATAAGGCGAAGAACTGGCTTCAGGCAAATCCTAAAATGGCGACGGGCATTGGTGTCGCGGTTCTGGCCCTGGTACTTGCTCCGCTCTTTTTCTCGGGCGGTGATACTCCCGATACGCCAAATGGCAGCAATCAACAGGGGGGCGGCTCTTCGGCTGCTGCGGTTCCTAATACGCCGCCGGAGATGCCCGAAGACGCACCGATTGTGGGCGTGCAGATGACGATCGGTGAGGGAGGAACGTTCCCGACAATCACCAAAGCATTCGAGTATCTCAAGACGCAGGACAATCAGTTCTACTCGGATGAGCGTCGGATGATCATCAAAGCGGGCACCGAGCTGAATGAATCGGTCGAACTGATCGATCCGCCGATCGGATTCCCAAGTCGCATGCGCATCCTCCCCGAGTCGGAAAAGCCGATTGTCTGGAAGGGAGCGGAGGGATCAACCATTCTGCGGTTGCAGAATGTGGAAGGTCTCATCCTCGAGAACATTCATTTTCAGGCACAGAACAGTAACGAAGCGATTTACATCGCGGAACGCTGTCCGGGACTCGTACTGCGAAACTGCCGAATCGAAGGATACACGCAGGTCGGCGTCGACATGGCGGGAGTTGCCGGGCTCTATAGTACGCCCTGCCGCCTCGACCGCTGCACGATCCGCTCGGATGTCGAATCCTCCGTGGGAGTCGTCCTTCGCAGTGGTGAAGCTACCTGTGAGAGTATCGACGTCACGAATTGCCGATTTGTCGGTCCGGCGCAGGCCGGCTTCATCTGCCGCACCGATCTGGTTCGGTGGCTGAACATTCAGGAATCGACATTCCGTGATCTGGTGACCGGAATTCAGGTCGACACACCTCAGCCGACGCTCGAGTCGGTCGTCCTCAGTAACAATACCTTTGCTTCCTGTGGAACAGCGATTGAGTTCCAGTCGGTGCCGGCTGACAACAGCAACGCCCTGGTGTTGAGCCGTAATCTCTTTGTGGACTCCAGGCAGGCCGACTTCACTGTCCGACAGGATGGAAATCTGGATCAGCTGACCGGAGTCATCCAGGCCAATCCTCCCGGGACCGCCTGGAACTGGACGACGAAAGCAAAGCCGGCCGAGGGAACCGCGGCTGCGATCGCCTTCGGTGAGAACTCGAAGTTCGATGTGAAAGACATCGAATTCAGGTCGACCGATGCCGAGAAGTGGGAATACCTGAAGCCCGCCAACGGCAAGGGGCGAATCCCCGGAGCCCAGGGATACAAGCCCTACGTCGGAGCGGTCTCGCCTTAGCGATTCCAACCCAGATCCTGCTCCAGAGCTTCAAGCAGCTGGCGGAACCGGCGCTGGTGCTGCCCCTCCCCGGGACGCCCGTTGGCGATGATCACGACGCTGCAGTCGCGTTCTGGATCGGCGAAACCGATCGCACACTGAGAGCCGCCGTGACCGTACGCTCGCGGCGAAGCGGCATCGCCGAATCCATAAGGAACCGTCTCGGCACCGTATCTCTTGGAATCGAGAATCAGGCCGAGCCCATAATCCACAGTGTGCTGCAATGTCTGGTCGAACTCCCCTTTCCGGTGTGGCTGAGTCATCTGCTCCAGGGAAGCGGATTTCAGAACATGCCCCGCACGCCCTGCTCCGTTGTTCCGGAGCATGTCGTAGAATCGCCGGAGATCGCCAGCCGGTCCGCGAAAGCTTGAACCCGGAGACGGGGTCGTTGCGTGCTTTCGCTCCAACAGCAGGCTCGGCTTCAACGCTCCCTTCGCGCGATCGAAAAGCGTAAGGTGTTCTTCAATGTTTTCGGGCTCGGCGATGCTGCGAGTTTCGTTCATCGCGCAAGGCTGCAGAATGTTCTGATCAATGTAGTCGGGGAAGGTCGTACCGCTGAGCTGTTCGATGATCGCACCCAGCAGGAACCAGCTTGTCGAAGGAAGATAAGCGGCTCGGAGAGACGCCGGATCGCCTTCCGCCGTTTTCTTCTGAATCGTCTTCGCGGCTTCCTGAAGGTCGGCGGGAGGCCAGCCGGAATGAACTTCCGGTAGCCGAGAGAAGTGCGACAGCAGTTGAGCGAGAGTGGCAGTCCCGAGCCACTCCGGGAAACCGGGAAAGAATCGCTGGAGCGGATCGGAGACCTGCAGATCACTCCGTTCCTGAAGCTGGAGGATGGCTGCGGCGGTGATCGGCTTCGCGGAAGAAAGCCAGAACATCGGATCGGCGGGCTTCAGTTGGCGGGTCTCATCGGTGAATCCGACAGCGTCGTCGAACTCGGCTTCTCCGATTGATACACTCACCTGAACTCCCCGATGGAGGTTCTTGTCGATCCCTTGTTCTGCGACTTCTCGGAAACGCGGAAAATCCATCTCTCTGGTCCTGTCAGTGGTCGTTACGAGTTCAAGTATGCTGAGTGATTCTCAACGCCAGTTTGCGCTTCGCATTGTCGATCGTCTTGCCGATGCCGGCTTTGAAGCCTACTGGGCAGGAGGATGTGTCCGCGATCTGCTGATGAATATCCCGCCCAAAGACTACGATGTCGCCACCAGTGCCACACCCGAACAGGTTCGCACTCTGTTCGGCAAACGCAGCACACTGGCGATCGGAGAGAGTTTCGGCGTAATTGTGGTTATTGGCCCCAGAGACGAATCAGGCGAGCATCTCAAAGTGGAGGTGGCGACCTTCCGAACCGATGGCTCGTATTCCGACGGACGACGACCGGATACGGTCACCTTCTCTTCGCCCCGGGAAGACGCCCTTCGTCGCGATTACACGATCAACGGAATGTTCTACGATCCGATTCGCAAAGGTGTCCTCGATTATGTCGGCGGCCAGGAAGATCTCAAGCGTCGCGTGATCCGTTCCATTGGGGATCCAGCGGCCCGGATCGCCGAAGATAAGTTGCGAATGCTGCGCGCCGTACGGTTTACGGCTCGTTTCGACTTTGAACTCGATTCAGCGACTGCTGCTGCGATTTGCCATCAGGCTGCCGAACTGAAAGCCGTGAGCCCGGAGCGAATCGCTCAGGAACTGAGAGCCACACTGGCGCATCCGAATCGGGCACGTGCCTGCGAATTGTTGATATCGCTGGGACTGATGCCGGTCATCCTGCCGGAACTCGCGCCAATCGCGGGATCTGAGTATTGGGCGGAGACGATCACACTCTGGAGGCTTCAGAAGATCGATAGCTTTGAACTTGCGCTGGCGATTCTGCTGCGTGGGCTTCACGGGAAAGTCGATCCCGACTCCTCGGCACGGTCGCCGGACACGATGGTCGAGTCGATCTGTCGGCGCCTGCGGTTATCGAATCGAGAGTGTGACGAAATCAGCTGGCTCGTTGAGCATCAACAGGATCTCGACGATGCCGCGAATCTGCCGCTCCACCTTCTGAAGACCCTGCTGCATCATCGCAGCCGCGATCTGTTGCTGGAGTGGACTCGCGTTCGTGCCGTCGGCGTTGGACAGGAATCATCAGGCTTCGACTTTTGCGAGCACTATCTGCAGTCGACTCCGCCGGAACGACTCGATCCCCCACCCTGCGTAACGGGAGCCGATCTGATCTCCGCGGGTCTTCGCCCCGGGCCTGAATTCTCCGAGATGCTCGCCCGTGTCCGCCGCGCTCAGCTGGATGAGCAGATCCGCACTCGAGAAGAAGGGCTGGAGCTGCTCGGCCTGCAGAACGACTGATCTCTCAAAACGTGACTCCACCGCGGAACATGAAGGCCGGGTCCTGGTCGAAGTCGCCCATACCGGAGTCGTATTCAATCGTCCGCCCGAAGACGAGGCCAGCTTCCCAGAAGAGTTCCCGGTTCTCAGGGCGTTTGAATTCCATCCCGCCGAGTAACCGGTAGTCGCGGATCGTCAGGATATCGTCGGTCTGATTGGCCCGTTCGACCGCCCAGCTTCCCCCCCCGAATTCGCCGGCAATATAGACCCAGCGTTCATTCTCCCCTTCACAGGAGAGACGCTTGAGGACTCGGGGCCGCGGAAAGGACACTTCAAATCGCAGGTCGGAGTCTGGCGAGTAGATCACGCCGACGGCCGGCAGGATTGAGACATCTTCCCGATCGAGATAGACAACGCCGAACATCCATTGTGTTTCTTTGGAAGGCATAAAGATCGCCAGAGCGTGTCCAGTAACCCGGATACTGTCGGAAGACGTGTTCCGAAAGTCGCTGGCAACTCCAGGCGTGACGACGACCTGCCCGATCCAGGTTGGCGAGAACGGCATCATCCCCATGATGCTGAGTGAAGCCCGATGCAGCGTCTCGGGAACGTCGGTCGTCAGTGGTCCATTCAGAAAGGTCATCTGATAGCGGGGAGACATGCTCAGAAACGGGAGCCGCGGGCTGCCAATTTTCATTCCGATACTGAAGTCGGTGATGCCGAAATCGTCACCTGACCCGGGGATCGTAGTCGCAGTCAACGAAGTCGACTTCAATTTGATCCAGGGTGCCTCGTTCTTCTCCAGACAGCCCGGTTCGGCAGGAAGCAGCTCTGGCGACGTGGTCCCGTCGGCTGCGTCGTAAGCTTCGTCGAGCGAATTCCCGAGCACCGCGAAATCATCGGTATAAGACGCAAGGACGGTTTCCTGGGGAGGTTCTGGAACTCCGGTGTAGTCTGGTTCCTCATAGCCCAGAGAGCGAGTCTCCGATTCGATCTCGAAGGCTTCACTATGGCCGGGCGGGATAGCACTCGGGGCCTGCTCTGCGGCAAGCGGTGAAGGTGCGGAGAGCTTCTGCCGGAAGTCATCGGTAAGAATTGTGACCGGAAGCTGGGTCGAGTCCTGCGTAACCGGTTCCAGCACATGGAAACTGCGGACAGTTCCTGCGGGCTGCGCCGCAACCGTGCTGGCAAACAGAGCCGGCAGTACGACAACCAGCCAGAACGCGCGAGGGGGATTCATGGACAGTCCGGCGGGAAGGGAGACGAGGGGTGAGGGGGGCATTTCATATGCCTTCCCGTTCCGTACTGTCAACCTCGACCGCCAGAGTGTCAGTCTTACAATGGACCTCAATCTTCAGTTCTTCTGATCCGCCCCGCTTAAACTCCGACGAAATGCTTCTTCAAGTTCCCGATATTCCGGCGGAGCAGGCATGATGGTGGGAGCGAACTCGTCTCTCGATTCCCGATCGGTCGCCGCTCCCTCGCGGGTGCTTCGCTCGCCATCGAGTCGCAGATTGCGGAGCATCTCGTTGAACTGCTGCTGCTTGAGATCTGGCGTGCCCTCATCGTTTTGCTGGCGAAGGTAATCGGCCATCCGCTGCTGGAATTGTTTCAGGTTGTCCTCGGTCCAGTTCAGATCCTCAAGCAGTTCCGGATCAACATCACCTCGTTTCAGATCCTCTTCGATCTCTTTCAGGACCAGCTCGGCGGCTTTTCGACGATCTTCCAGCGACTCCGCACTAGAGGGAGTCGAGGGCCCGGTGCCTTCTCCTCCGCCATTGTCCGCGGGCGCGGCGGGATTCTGTGCGTCTCCCTCGCCGACACCACCGGGACCAGGTCCCCCTTCGGGATCGGGAGCCGCTGTTCGACCGTTGCTCTCACCGCCAGGTTGAGGCGAACCCTTTCCGCGCGGACCATCTTCCATCGGCGGACTTGCCTTACCGGGCTGACCGTCGCCTGGGCTCGGCTTGTTGCCGTTTCCGTTCTGTCCCTGGCCGTCCTGCGACTTCTGACCATCGGACTTGTTGCCGTCTGACTTTTGACCGTCCGACTTCTGTCCATCTGATTTTTGATCGCCTGGCTGTTGATTGTCAGGCTGCTTGCCGTTATCGGGTTGTTCGTTGGAGGGCATTTCGTCCGACGGCGTTCCCTCCGAAGGTTTGCCATCGGAGGGTTTTCCATTCGGATTCTGATCGGTCGGACTGTTTCCCGGTTGTTTCGAGTCATTCGGATTCGGTGGCATCTGATCTCCCGGCTTCCCATCGGCGGGAGCAGGTTTACCAGGTTCGGTTTGCTGATTGTTCGGCGACTGCTGTGGTGTTCCCTTCTGCTCCTCGGCCGGTTTCATGGGCGCATCGGAAGGGGAATCGCCTGGCTGCCCGGCGTCCGGGTTCTGCGAATCCTGGCTGGGCTGTGACGTGCCGTCCTGCGACTTTGAAGGCTGAGTCTGCCCTGGTTGGGAGGGCTGATCCGATGGCGGCTGATTCTCTGGAGGAGTTGGCTGGTTCGGATCGCCGGACGGAGGCTGCATCTGGTCTTGCGGAGCGTCGACGTTCCCCGGTGGTTTCTGTGCCGGCGGCGACTTCGGGTCGCCGTTCGGGTCCCGTTCCATCGCACCTTCTTCAGTCCCCTCGCCCGGTTTTGATTCACCCTGCCCCGGCTCTTTTGACGGCTCTTTCTCGCCGTTCATTTCTTCTTCCGGAGTCGCGGGCCGTTTCTCGCCTTCTTCATTACCCGGCTGCTTGTTCATCGCATCCGAGTTCGGCTTCTGCTGCGTTCCCGTCGGATTCTGGCTGGGATCGTCGGCGGGAGCCATTGTTTCCCCGGGAGCATTCTCTTCCGAGGATTCCTCCCCTGGTTTCATGCCCTCCTCAGTCGTCTCGCCCGGCTTCTGGCCTTCCTTCGGCATCGAGTCGGAAGGATCGTCTCCAGGCTCGTTCTCGGATGGGGAAGGCGAGTCGCCTTTTTGATTGGATGGCTGCTCCGAGGACGGTTTGTCCGACTTTGGCTGCGAATCGGAGGGGGGCTCCCCAGGCTGATTCGGTTCGGCTTCCTGATCCGGCTGGCCATTCTTTTCCGGCATGTTCTGCCCATTGGGATCATTCTTCGATTCCGGAGACTCCGAGGGATTATCGCCCGGCTCGTTGGGTTGAATCGGATCCTGCGGCTGGTTCTGCTTTTCCTTCATCCGTTCGATCAGCTTCTCAAGCACGAGGTCATCGTCCTCGCCTTCCGGACTGAACGTCGGCTCGTCGGACTTCTGGCCGTCTTCCGATTTCTCACCGTTCTTCTGCTGTCCGGACTCGTCCTGTTTGCCCTTCTCCGATTTCTTCGACTGCTGACCTTTTCCTTTCCGGGAGTCTTCGGCCGGCTGTTGACTTTCCGTACTCTGATCGCCGTCGGCGCCTTCGCTCTGGTTCTGTTCGTCTTCCGTCTGGTTTTCCCTGGGCATGTCTTCCGTGGTCGATGGCTCGTCGGGCGTCATTTCTTCCGATGCAGCCGGATCGGCGTTGTTCTCCGAAGCTTCTGCGACCTTCTTTTTCTCTTCTTCCGCCTGCTTCTCCGCTTCTGCGGGATCGACTGGATCCAGAATCTGCAGACGCAACTTCGGTGTTGAACGCCGGTTGGGATGCGGCAGCCGGTTGTCGCGGGCTTCGACCCAGAAGGAAACCGTTTCACCTGGAGAGACCGGCAGCCGTTCCAGATCCAGAGTATGCGTGGTGCGAATCGCCTGCTTTCCGGCGGCATCAATCAGTTCGCTGGAGACAATCTGTCCCTGCTTCTCGACCTGTACGGAAAGCCCGGAAAGTTCGAAGTCGGGATCGAAGGCTTCGATCAACAACGGCAGCGCGACATTGATCGGTCGACTGAGATCTGAGACTGGAGAAAGGAGCCGGACTTCCGGCCGCTCATCGGGACGAATGAGAATTGCATGCAGCGGCGGAGCGGGATCGTTGGCCCCGTCCTCGCTTTCGCATTGAATGCTGTAGAATCGCGGGTAGGTTCCGTCGTCCTGAATCTTGAGGGCCCATTCTCCCTGCAACCGGGTCGGAGTGCTCAGAGTCAGCGGAAGTTGACCCGAGCGGTCCCCGGGATCCTCGGAGCTGTAGAGCTGAATCCAGGCCTTGGTGACCGCAATGTTCGTCTGGGCTTTCAGGCGGACTTTCGAGCCCTCCAGTCCATCGATTGCTCCGCCAGGCTGACGATACGGTTGCCGCCCGGTGTAGGTCGGCGGCTCGATCATGATCGATTCAATCGCGGCTCGGGGAGCAGGTTTCACGCTTAACATGTAAGTCGGACTGCGTCCATCGCCGGCCTGAAGATGATAGGTCGTCGTCTGATCCACGCCCCGGCCGTTTTCGCCGGTGATCACGCCGATGTATCGCCCCAGTCCCTCGTCGGTTTGATGAAGTTCGATCCGTTCATCGACGATACGGCGGTCCTCGGTCGAGTAGATCAGCCAGACCTTCTCCGGAGCTTTGCCGTCGATGTAAGCCGAAACTTCAACATGGCTGCCAGCCGTGACCTGTCCGCTGCCGGGTTGCACATCGAGAATTCGCGTTTGCGTCGGAGCGACGGCAGTCGTCCATGGAAAGAGAATCCGCTGCAGCGAGGCCAGCGAACTCTTCGGCGAGAGAAACGAGTAGCCGAAGAAGATGATCGTCGCGGCCAGGAGAACGTACAACCGGTGGAGCAGCGTCGTTCGATCGATGGCGTGTTCGACATCCAGTTCGTTGAGCGTAAGAGCGGCCCGCTTTTCGAGACTTCCTCGAATGGCTGCGGATGCAGGTCGAGAATGATAATCGAGATCAACCAGAGTCATCAGGTTATTGGCGAAGCCCGTATCGGCACGTTCGAGCGTTCGAGCAGCGAACAGCGAACTGATGTTTCGGCCCGAGACGCCTCGGAAGAAATAAACTGCGGGAACGACCAGACAGGCCAGAATGGCCATGCAGCCGAGCCAGCGCAGGGCCAACGGCAGCCCTTGGGCAAACCCCCAGTGATCGAGCAGAACGAACAGCAGCGACGTGAGCAGGAGCGCAGCGGCAGCGGTCGACAGCAGCATCATCACATCGATCTGACGGATCAACGATTGCGTGCGGCGAATCTGAAAGACGATGTAGTCGGCGAAATCGACATACTTCGGCGGTGTCAATTCTTCCGTGCCAGCCATGGTCACCTGTTCCACTTGGATTTCTTGAGCAAATCTGGCTCACATTGGCGGAGACAATCCGTCCCGTCATTATATCTTTTCGACGGACCAGAGTCAGAAAATGTTCCGTCTTTCCGTCGGCTGCCGTCGCAATCCGGAAAATGAGAGCTGGAACTGGTGATGGCTCGCTCCCAGGCCCCGGACACATGTGTCCGCGTAAAAGTCGCGGTTTCTAGAGCAAATTCAAAATTCGACTGCAGGCGAAGCATGAAAATGCTCTAAACCAGTCCGCTTTTCTTCCGCAGAACCCATTCGATGGTCATCAGGCCCGCAAAGATGAGCAGAATAGGCCAACCGTCCCAGAGGCTAATGCTCGATGTGATCTCGGCGTCGTTTTTCCAGGGTTTTCGCTTCAGGAAGTCGGTCAGAAACTCTTCGAGATTTTCCGGGGCGATGACCTGCGAGTCTGTCGACAACCCCGCTAATGACGCGATTTCGTCAAGGAGGACGCGATCGACAATCGGATGGTCGAGCTCCAGATCGCGATCGTGCACAAGAAATCGAGCCGTCGTGGGCAGCGACGACTGCCCCTGGCTGTTGATCTCGACGACTTCGACGAAATAATCGCCCGGGACAATCGTTTCGTCGAACTCGGCGTAAAGGCCTTCTTCGACGACGCTCCCGTTCAGAGTTTTCTTTGTGCCATCCGGACCTGTAATCGTGGCTCGGAGTACCGCATCCTGGCGAGGCTGCCCTTCGTCAGTTCGTGCCCCGTACTCGACAGTCACGCGCCCGCCGGGGTCGATTGCTTTGGGAGTGAGGCGAACCCAGACGGGCTGATCGCTTTCGAGCTCCTTATGAGCGAGCCAGAGGACGGACTGCCGCCAGAAGCGCCGGTGAAGCGTCTCGAAACCGGCCTGAGACCAGAGATAAGTCTGGTCGAAGGCGAAACACATCACGCGACTGCGGCCAGTTTCCGCGGCGACAATCAGATGGTCTCCCGTCGTACTCGTTGCGAGTATTTCCACGAAATTGGATTTCGCCTGAATTCTCGTCGCGCCGAGTAACGGCGGCAGGTCAAGCCACGCCTGTTCGTTTCGAGCCGGGATGTCGATTCGCGTCACGTAATGCCGGTTCCCGGCTGTGCTGGGCTGCAACTGAATTTCGTCTCGAATCTGTAACTGATCACTGAAAACGTCCGCGGGCTGCTCCTCTTCCGGCCGCATGGCCACGGGAATAAACGTCTCCAGCGGAGTTCCGGCGTACCCCCCTGCTCCGTACGTGTGGTAGCCTCCGAGCATGAGCAGTCCCGCTCCTTCCCGGACGCGAGCCGCCAGTGCCTGCAAGTTCTTCTCGCCGAATTGCTCGGCGGCAACGTCTCCGATGATGAAGACGTCGTACCGGCCCGGTTCGAACCAGCGGGCGTCGACCGCAGTGTCCCGGGCGAACTCGCCGGAGCGCATCATCTGGAAGTCGACCTGCACTTTTTCCGAGGCATTCAGTTGCCGGATCGATTTGACTTCGGTGCGGAAGATGTCGAAGTAAGCGACTCGCAATCCCCCCTTGCGGACCGTGACCAGCGTCGACCGGGTATTGTTCCGCGTTTGAACTTCTCCCGTAACCGGCTCCACGACGGCTGCAATCTTGTACTCCCCCGCGAGCTCGGGTGTGAAAGAAAGCTCGACCATTTCTGAACCCGCCGGGAGCCTTGTGTCGATGGTGACATCGGTCCGGGAGAACTCACTCGGAGGGATCGGCACCATTTTCCCCGACTCTCCAGGCTGCAGTCCGGCTCGATCTTCAATAAAGAGTCGCACTCGCAGCTGTTGACCGCCAGCTCCGGCCCATCGCAAAGCAACCTGGACCGGCACACGTTTTTTTACGAAGACGACCGGATCGATCTGGATCTCTTCGACAGCGACATCAGCCGCGGCATCGATGGATGAAGCCTTTCCGATCGGAACTGGATAAAGTGAGACACCGAGTTCCCCCAACTCACGGGCAGGCAAACGAGGGTCCTGGTCGTACGGGGGAACCGATCGCTGTGCTCCGTCGGTCAACAGAAAGATCGAGGTCAGCGGATTCTGCCCGTTGCGCTTCACGGCTTCTTCGAGAACCGATCCAATAGCCGTCTGTGGACCTTCGGCTGTCTCATCAACATCCTGGATGATCTCCAGTGTATTCGCGAAGTCCTGCAGCGTAATCGAGACTTCCTCGGACAGAGCTTTCAGTTCGTCGTCGACACTTGCCAGAGTCTGCTGGAGAGCGACGCGACGCGTAATTCCGCCCGGACCATCGGGGACCGACATACTGCGACTTTGATCGGTCAGGATCCAGATACTGGCTCGCTCGCCTTCGGCTGCGACCCACTGGATTTGTGGGCGGAGCATGCCGATGAGCAGGACAAACACCGTGAGCATCCGCACGCCAGCCAGCATCATCCGCCGTTGCGAGCTGAGCCCTCGTGAAAAGCGGTAGCCGGTCCAGACAGTCGCGATCGCAATCAATGTGACGACGATCACGGTCGGGAGCGACCAGATCGGATCAAACTGAAGGCGAATTTGCGGCATCGAGAATACGGCGTCCATGGGATCCTGGGTGGGTCAGGCTCGGTCCATCCGGTAGAACAGATTGGCGACCAGATGTTCGGAGATAAAGAAGACGAGAAGCAGAGTCATCAACATGGGATAGGCTTCGATGCCGATCCGCCCCAACAGGACCGATCGTTCCAGTTCGCTGAAGCTTCGGGACAACTGCCATCGTCCTTCACCGAACAGCTCGTCAAGCTCGCTGACACTTAACCGGCTCAGGCTTGTCTCCTGATCGGGCAACTGTAATGAAAATCCATAGCCTGGGATGTCGGTGCCGGGAAACAGCAGGCGATAGTTGCCAACCATCCCGACCAGGTTCTGGTTCGTCTCCGCGGTTGATCCTCCCTGCTCTTCCGGTTGGGAGGTCGAAATCACCAGGCCCTTCGAACGAAGAGGAACGGCTATTTGTTCCTGCCGTAAACCGGGCATCCGCAGCAGGGCTTTCTGTTGAGCGGTTTCTGGCGGGATGTCCAGGAAAACGGGAGCACCAACGGTTCGGTTGAGCGGACTCTCCAGATCACCGGCGAGGAAGCGAGTGGTTTGATCGGCCCAGGCGGCGTAGATCCAGCCCATTCGAGCCAGTTCACTCCAGTTCTTTAACTGAGCCGCGTCAGCCAGGTCCACAGCCGTGGAGATGATCATCGACTGTCCGCGTCCGACGCCACGAGCGATGACGGCCGGAGTACGTTCATCATCTGTAAAGCGAGCCAGAACCGACGATTCCACGGCGGGCTCGATTTTCCAGTAGCGATGCACCTCAGCTGACGTGAACAGAGCCAGGGCGTTGAGCTGATCCAGATACCTGAAGACCGGATGGTCGGGCCGGGAGACTTCAAGGCGGGCGGATGGCGTAGCCCGGGAGTGGACCTTCAACTGACCTGGAAGCCATCGGGGCTGAGCGTAATCCTGATAGTTGACCTGATCTACGCGCGTGGATCCCAGGATTACGCCGAGTCCGCCGCCAGTTCGTGCGAACTGTTCCAGTCGTTCCCAGGTTCCTTCGGAAAGGCGAGCAACGTTCAACAGATAGATGACACCGGGGCGTGGGCCGTTCGTCTGTTCCAGCGAGCGGTTCAATTGGGACGATGGAAGCACGCTCACTTCGTACTGATGAGCGTTTCTCTCGACCAGCGGGCGAGGAGCCAGAGCCTGTTGCCAGACGAAGGCTTCGTCTGGGCGGTCCGAAACAATCCAGATAACTTCCCTCGGTTCAACGAAGGCGGAGAATGCGACCGCGTTGTCGACGGAGAGCGGGTCGCTCTTCGCAAGTCGTAGCTCTCCCTGAAACACGCCCCGCCCCTGAGCGGGGAAGGACATCGTGATCTGTCCCACCTGATCTGGCTCGACCTCGACGATTTTCTGATCCCGCTTGATGAGGGAGCCCGTACCGTCATCGAGATAGAGTTCGATCAGGCAATTCTCAGCGGTGCGGCTCTGGTTGATGATCTCAGCGCTGACGCGGACGAGGCTTCCTTCAACGACCCGTTCGCGAGACAGCGAGACGTTGCTTAGTCCATAGTTCGTGCCGCCTTCGACGCCTACGTCGATGATGTAGAGTCGCAACCACGGAAGCCGCTCCATTTCGGCCTTGAGCCGCTCGGCTTCATCAAGATTCCAGGCGGAACTGAACCGGTCGGTGTAAATGTAGATCTCACGGACGTATCTGTCACTGGCGTCGGTCGCGCTGTTCTCTTCCAGGATCTGTGCGCGATCCTCCGCCTGAAGCTGAATGGCGGAGAGGACGACGTCGTTCAGCGACAGAGCCCGATCCCGCAATGTAAGGCCATTTGCCTTCTGCAGTCGGGTTTCTGCGGCTCGGATTTCATTGAGGAACTTCAGGGGACGCAATTCGCCGTTATCGGCCAGGGTAACCTTGGAACCGCCCGGCAGAGCTTCGATCTGTTGCAACGCCAGGCGACGGGCGACTTCGAGGCGATTCTGGTTCTCGTGCTGATAGCTCATGCTGGCACTGAGATCGAACAGCAGGACGCCGGCCACCGGGACGTTCAACTGTCGTGGACCTTCCGGGCTGGTCAGTTCCGCCGCCACTCTGCGTTGATAGGGCCATCCGACAAGGAGCAGGGCCAGCAACAGAATTGCCGCGATTGTTCCGGCGTTGAGCCAGGTTTCTCGGTAGCGCTGAGCATGTTTCTGCTTGGCTTCAGAAACCCAGTAGCGTCGGCCGGCCCACCAGGCACCGGCGCAGAGCACACCGACGCCAATCAGTCTGAAGAGTTCGCTGCTCGTCAGGGCGTAGTTCGCGGCCGGCAACGTCGGTCGGGCGACCGCCAGCACGATGAGAACAAGAACGAGGATTCGCAGCAGGAGCAGGCCGAGATGCCGCAGACGCATGCGCTGCACGCTCTGCTTCCGGATATTGTTGAGCAGGCGCAACGCTGGGAAGTCGAGCTTCCGAGGCCGCGCGCGCATCAACAGATGGAGCACGATCGGAATCGCGGCTAGAGCAAGGCCGAAGAGTAACGCCGGATGAAGAACAGACATGGACGCGGCTGGACCCAACTTCCTGAGGGGACTGCAGATGCGATCAGAGTGCCTCAGTTCGCAAACGTCGGCACGCTATCGGTCATCATACACCTTCAGACGAAGGAGGGGAAACCGGTCTTGATGGAATCGGAGAGAAGCATCGCCGATGGAGAACATCCGTTGGCGAACCGGTCGATGGCACCGCGGCTTAGAAAATTCCGAGCTGGTCGCGGGCGTCTTCCGTCATCATTTCCGGAGTCCACGGCGGAGACATCGTCAGCTTGATCTCGGCTCCATCGACCCCCGGCATCGATTCAATCGCTTCGCGCGCCTGAGCGACGATCTGCGGACCAGCCGGGCAACTGGGACTGGTCAGCGTCATCGTGACCGTGACCTGATTGTTGTCTTCAGTGATATCGTAGACGAGACCAAGGTCAACAATGTTGACGAACAGTTCGGGATCGACCACTTTCTTGAGCGAGTCAAGCATATCGCCGACACGCGGTGCTTCCTGAGGACCCGTGGACGGCACGCCGGTATCCTCCCCGGACTGCTCGGAAGTTCCAGCCGCAGCCGCTTCTGTAGTGGCCGAAGCCGAAGCGGTCGAACTTGCCGGAGCGGCCGAGTTCGATTCGCCGGTGGAAGGTCGGGCGAAGATGACGCCCTCACGGATATCGACTTCGAAGGTCTGAACCGGCTGCGTGGCCGGCATGCACAACGGAGCTCCCGATTTCAGATCAAAGCGGGCGCCGTGCCGGGGACATTCGATCGAGTTCTCGATGATGGCACCGTCTGTCAGCGGCTGACCATCGTGAGTACAGACGTCCTCGATAGCGAAGTACTCGCCTTCGAGCTGGACAATCAGTGCAGGAAGATCGTCAATGATTACGGAGACTCGATCCGTTCCCGCGAAATCATCCACATTGGCAACCTGTTCCCAAGCCGTTTCACTCATCGTTCGCTCTAATCTCTTCAATCGAAGGGTGTTGTTGTCTGTTGTTCTCAATTATACGCCGCATCAGGCGGCCTGTAACTGTCCGTCCGGTGGTTAGTCTTCGATACCGAAGCCGAGCTTCTCCTGCACGGTCTGACTCAACGTATGTCGGACGAGTTCGACCGGAATCCTGTCGAATACCTGGGAGAAGAAGCCTTCGACGATGATGTGCATGGCTTCCTGCCGCGAGATACCGCGGCTCAAGCAGTACAGAATCTGCTCGTCATCGACCTGGCCAGCCGTGGCAGCGTGAGTACACCGCACATCATCGGCGTTGATCTCAAGTCCCGGAATGGCGTCGACTCGGGCGTCCCGACTGAGGATCAGCGAGTCATTCCGCTGATATCCATCCGTCAGCTGAGCGACTTCGTCAACTTCGATCATCCCGCGCCAGATCATCCGGGCCCGATCCCGCACAACCTCTTTGTAGAGGAGGTCCGAAGTGGTATTCGGAGCCTTATGAGCCTGACGGGTGTAGTAAGAAATCTTCTGTCGTTCGGTCGCGAAGGCGACTCCGTTGACCTGAGCCGTGGCTCCTTTGCCGTCGAGCATGACATCCTGGTGCACGTGGGAGAACTTGCTCCCCAGAGCCGAAACAGTCCACTGCAGCGACCCGTCTCGTGCCACTCGTCCGCACTGGTGAGCGAAGTGGAACACTCGTTCGTTCCAGGTTTGCAGCTGGACATAAGCCAGGTGAGCTCCCGCTCCGACGATCAATTCGATCGCACCCATATGCATGCCGGCTGCATTGGAATCGGCCGAAGAGGTTTCTTCCAGCAGCGTAGCGCGGGCACCATCTTCGAGAACGACGAGGGTGTGCGAGAAATCGGCCGTGCCGGAACGAGACAGCCCAATCAGGCTGTGCAACGGCTGTGTCAGCTCAACATTTCGCGGAACGTACAGGAACGCTCCGCCGGTCCAGAATGCGGAATGCCAGGCCGAAAAACGGTCCGTGTCGGTTTGCACCGCATGCGTCAGCAGATGCTTCTGCAGCAATTCCGGGTGCTTCTCCACGGCTTCCGCCAGGCTGCAGAAGATCACGCCCTTTTCGGCGAGCTCGTTCTGAAGCTGGCTCTGTACAGGCGTGCCATCGATATGCTCCACCTGACCGGCGAACTCGCCCCGCTCCGTCATCAGGTTGTTGAATTGCCCTGTGGCGCTGGAGTTATCTCCAGTGGTGCGAATGCGGTAATCACCCGGACGGAAGAGCCGCAAATCGAGTCGGCGGAATTCCTCGGGATCGAGTTCCTGCTCGCAATATTGCTGGTAAAGAGCGAACGCGTCGCGTCGCTTCTGCTGCAACCATTCGGGCTCGTTCCGGCTGTCGAGGAATGCCTCGAATCCGTCGGCCGTCGTGATGGCGAATTCTGCTTCACTAATCTCCATGTCTGCTGCTCTTGTTCTTGCTATCTATGCGTCATCAAAGAGATCCACAGCAGTGGATCCTGAACGCGTCTCCTGTTTTCGGCAGAACGCGTTGTGAATGTTTCGAATCGGTCTGGGCGAATGCACTGCCGGACGAGCCGGCATTGGCACTTCCCGAGAATTAGAACGTGTGAAGAAAGGACGGCGCTGGCCTGGCCAGTGCTCGTCCAACCTTCTTTTCGGATCCCGGTGGCGTAGCCAGCGGCACACGTTAATTCGACCGAACCCTAACCGACCGAACCTTCCATTTGCAGTTCGATCAGGCGGTTCATTTCCACTGCATATTCCATTGGCAGTTCCTTGACGAGCGGCTCGATGAAGCCGGTCACGATCATGGCCGAGGCTTCCGCCTCGGTGAGACCGCGGCTGGTCAAGTACAGCAACTGCTCTTCGGCGATTTTCGACACCGATGCTTCGTGCTCGATGGCGACGTTGCTCTCGTCGATTTCGATATACGGATACGTGTCGCTCTTACTTTCCGGATCGAGAATGAGAGCATCGCAAACGACGTTCGACTTACAGTTTTCAGCTCCGTCCTGAACCTTGACCAGTCCGCGGTAGCTGGAGCGTCCGCCGTCTTTCGAGATACTCTTCGAAATGATTCGACTCGAAGTGTTCGGAGCACAGTGCACCATCTTCGCACCGGCGTCCTGATGCTGACCGTTCGAGGCGAAGGCGATCGACAGTGTTTCTCCGCGAGCACCCGGTTCCATCAGATAGATGGCCGGATACTTCATGGTCAGCTTGGAACCCAGGTTTCCGTCGACCCACTCCATGAGGGAGTCGCCGTAAGCCATCGCCCGCTTGGTCACCAGGTTATACACGTTGTTCGACCAGTTCTGGATCGTCGTGTAACGACAGCGTCCGCCACGCTTCACGATGATCTCGACAACAGCCGAGTGCAGACTGTCGCTGCTGTAGGTCGGAGCCGTACAGCCTTCGACGTAGTGAACCGAAGCTCCTTCGTCGACGATGATCAGCGTCCGCTCGAACTGGCCCATGTTCTGGGTGTTGATGCGGAAGTAAGCCTGCAGCGGGAAGTCGATCTTTACGCCCGGTGGGACATAAATGAACGATCCGCCCGACCACACGGCCGAGTTCAACGCGGCGAATTTATTGTCTGCCGGCGGAATGACCGTGCCGAAGTGTTCGCGGAACAACTCCGGATGATCCCGGAGAGCGGAATCGGTGTCGGTGAAGATCACGCCCTGCTTGGACAGATCTTCCTGAAGAGATCCGTAGACCACTTCCGACTCGTACTGAGCCTTCACGCCTGCCAGATATTTTTTCTCCGCTTCGGGAATCCCGAGCCGGTCGTACGTCTTCCGAATGTCTTCCGGAACGTCGTCCCAGGATTTTTCCTGACCCTGGGAAGCCTTGACGTAATAGTAAATATCCTGGAAGTCGAGATCGGAGAGATTTCCACCCCAGTACGGCATAGGCTTCTGGAAAAAGAGCTCGAGGGACTTCAGGCGGAAATCCCGCATCCACTCCGGCTCTTTCTTCATTTCCGAGATTTGAGCCACGATCTGAGGATCGAGACCCTTACGGCTGGTGAATGCGTAAGTATCCGTAGGGTCGTGGAACCCAAAACGGTATTCGCCGATGTCGACCTTGTTCTTTTCAACAGCGTCTGTAGACACAACAAACTCCTCTCGATTTCAAACCGTTTCGGCAAGCGAGACGGGGACGTATTCCTTGATCAATCTGTTCGACCGCCCGAAGAAACCCCGAGCGGTGTCGAGATTGCTTATTTCGTCAGGGTTTCCTGCTGCTGCTCTTCCCAGGCGGCTTCCTCTGGATGACGTTTGCGGACTTCATCGTATCCATTGGCGTGCAGATCATGTGCCAGTGCGGCGTCGCCGGTTTCGACGATTTTGCCCGCAAGCATCACGTGGGTGAATTGCGGCTCGTTATATTCCAGCAGTCGCTCGTGGTGCGTGATGATAAGCACGCCCATTTCCGGCCCAGCCAGTTTCGACAGCCCTTCGCTGACGACTCGTACGGCATCGCTGTCGAGACCACTGTCGGTCTCATCGAGCAAAGCGAACTTCGGCTTGAGCATCGCCAGCTGAAGAATCTCCATCCGCTTCTTCTCTCCCCCCGAGAACCCTTCGTTGAGGTAACGGGTGGCGAAGGCGGAATCCATATTGAGCTGCTGCATGGTTTCGCGAAGCTCGGTGCGGAACTCCCGCATCGAAATCAGGCCTTCCCCTTCTTTGCGATCCGGGTTCCGCACATTGGACAGTGCCAGTCGCAGGAAGTCGGCGACCTTCACCCCCGGAATTGTCACCGGGTACTGAAACGCCAGAAACAGTCCCAGACGAGCCCGATCGGAGGGATCCATCTCGTTCAGCTCAACGCCGTCGATTTCGATCCGTCCCTTAGTCACTTCATAC